>NZ_JBEAJA010000053.1:0-342620 GCF_040064755.1 Klebsiella sp. GB_Kp056
TTCGTGCCGGATGGCGGCTGCGCCTTATCCGGCCTACGGTCCAACCGGTGACCGCGGAACCCGTAGGCCCGGCAAGCGCAGCGCCGCCGGGCAGGATGGCACTCAGTCGCCAAAGAACCAGTAGCCGCTGTTGACCAGCGCCGCCAGCATGGCGAGGAAAGAGGGATCTTCCAGCGCATCGCCAAAATGGTCGGCGCGCAGCGTCAGGTGGGTGGCTAAGGCGTCCAGCGCCGGGCGGTGCGGAGAGTTGATCTTCTCGCCATTGACGAACACCTCGCCGTCAATGCGCAGCACCCGCAGGCCGCCCAAGCGTTCCAGGGTATCGCCCTGCTGCAGGGCATCGTAAATTTCATCGGGCTGATACGGCGGCTCCGGCGGCGCGACGTCGAGCTCATGACGCGACTGAGTGATAAACTCGCCGAACCACTGCTTAAAGTGCTCCGGTTGGTTAATCAGCCCCAGCATCATCTCGCGCAGGCGGTCGAGTTCGGCCGGTAAAATATCCGCCGGATGGTCGCGGGAAGGCACGTCCGGATCGGCGTAGCGCTGGCTGCCCAGTTCGCGCTGGAGAACGTAGTCGGCAAAGCCGCTGAACAGCTCGCGGGCATTCGGCGCGCGATAGCCGACCGAATAGTTCAGCGAATTTTCCAGCGAATATCCCTCATGCGGGAATCCTGGCGGAATATAGAGAATATCGCCCGGCTCCATCTCTTCATCGATGATCGCCTCGAAGGGGTCAACCTGCAGCAGGTCCGGATGCGGGCAGTGCTGTTTCATCGGCACTTTTTCCCCGACGCGCCAGCGCCGACGGCCAGTGCCCTGGATGATAAACACATCATACTGATCCAGATGCGGGCCGACGCCGCCGCCCGGTACAGAGAAGGAGATCATCAGGTCGTCGATACGCCAGTCCGGCAGAGCGCGGAACGGGTGCATCAGCGCCGCCGACGGCTCATGCCAGTGGTTGACCGCCTGTACCAGCAGGGACCAGTTGTTTTCGCTCAGGTGATCGTAGCTTTCGAAGGGACCGTGACTGACCTGCCATTTTCCATCCTGATGGCTGACAAGGCGGCTATCGACCTCGCTCTCCATGGCCAGTCCAGCCAGTTCGTCCGGGCTCAGCGGGTCGATAAAATTGGCGAAGCCGCGCTTCAGTACCACCGGCCGTTTTTGCCAGTAGCGTTCGATAAAGTCGGGCCAGTTAAGCGTTAATTGATAATCCATATTGATATTCCACTGCAGGTGTCTGACAGGGATTATAACGGATGCGGCGCCCCGGCGATGCAGGCGCCGTGAAAAAACTCAACGATTAACTCTCTTTATCTTCCATCAGCTGGCGGCCAAACACCACCTCCATGCAGGCGCCGCCGAGCAGGCTCTCGCCGGCGATGATCTCCCCGTCATATTGTTCGACGATTTCCCGGGCGACGGAGAGCCCCACCCCCTGGCCGGGACGCAGAGTATCCGCCCGCTGACCGCGGTCGAAGACAGCGCGGCGCTGGCTCGGCGGGATCCCCGGCCCATCGTCTTCCACCAGAATGTGCAGATGACTGTCGGTGGTCTGGCGCACGGAAACCTCCACGAACTCCAGACAGTACTTACAGGCGTTATCGAGAACGTTACCCATCACTTCCATAAAATCGTTCTGCTCGCCGACAAAACTGATCTCCGGCGAGATGTCGAGCGAGATATTGACCCCCTTGCGCTGATAAACCTTATTGAGGGCGGAGGTCAGGCTGTCGAGCAGGGGGGCGATCGGGTGCAGCTCCCGGCTCAGCAAGGTGCCGCCGCTGCGCATGCTGGCGCGATGCAGATAGTAACCAATCTGCTGCGAAATACGGCTGATCTGCTCCAGCATCACCGGCTCCGCCTCGTCGACGCTGATCTTCTCGCCGCGGAGCGAGCGCAACGTGCTCTGCATCACCGCCAGCGGCGTTTTCAGGCTGTGGGTGAGATCGGTGAGGGTGGTGCGGTATTTGTCATAGCGTTCACGCTCGCTGCGAACCAGCCGGTTAAGGTTGCTGACCAGCCGGGTCAGCTCGCGGGTGGTGTTGGGATTGAGCTTCTCGCGGTGATGTTCCTCCAGCTCGCGCACCTCTTTGGCCAGCGACTCGATGGGGCGCAGGCTCCACCAGGCGGCGACCCACAGGAGGGGGATCACCAGCAACAGGTTGGCGGCCAGCACGTAGATAAACCAGCTCCACACCATATAGCTGCGCTTAAGCTCCACCGGGATGGTGTCGACCACCACGATACTGAGCTGGGGCATTTTGCTGGTGGCCGGGTAGAAGTTGATCGCCACCGAGTGGGTCATCTCCGAATCGTCGCCCTGTTCGCGGATGGCGTCCAGCTGTTCCTGAACCTCATGGTTATTGCGCAACAGCATACTGCTGCTGTCGACATCGGCTTCAATTTCATGGAAACCATTGCGTTTCAGCCAATCCGGTTGAATGCGTTTTGTCAGCCAGGGAACATCGCGCTGCGCCCACAGCAGTTTGCCCTTCTCATCGTAAATAAGGGTCACCGTCGGGCTTTCCATATTCAGATTTTCCGGGATATCGACGTCAATGGCGCCGTTCTCCCATTTGGCCAGCATATAAAAGAGATTGCTCTCGCCGCGCAGCAGACGGAAGGTGGTTTTATCGAAGCTGACGCTGTAGCCCACCAGCGCCACCATGCCATAAGCCAGGGAGAGCACCAGCACCACCCCGGCGGTCGCCAGCAGGAAGCGAACCCGTAACGACAGCGGGAAAATATGCCGTAACAGTCCCTTCATCAGCGCAGTTCGAACAGATAGCCCTGGCCGCGCACCGTAGTGATGACGTCCTGCGGGTATTCAGCCTGAATTTTCTTACGCAGCCGGCCCATCAGCACGTCGATGGTATGGCTTTCACGCAGTTCGGCATCCGGGTAAAGCTGGAGCATCAGCGAATCCTTACTGACCACTTTGCCGCGATTGCGGATCAGGGTTTCCATAATGGTGTACTCAAAAGCCGTCAGCTTGATCGGCTGGTCGTTCACCGACAGCTCGCGCCGGGAGAGGTCGACCTGGAACGGCGGCAGAGAGATCACCTGCGAGGCCAGGCCGCTATTGCGGCGCAGCAGCGCCTGCATGCGGGCGGCAACCTCTTCAATATGGAAAGGCTTGGTGACGTAATCATCCGCCCCGGCGCTCAGCACTTCGACTTTATCCTGCCAACCTTCGCGGGCGGTCAGCACCAGCACCGGCAGTGACACGTCGTGGCTGCGCCAGCGGCGGATCAACGATAATCCATCTTCGTCCGGCAGACCGAGATCGACGATGGCGATATCCGGGAGATGTTCGCCCAGATAGTAATCCGCTTCCTTGGCATCCTCTGCGGCATCGACCTGATGGCCCAGCTCCTGTAGCTGAACTTTGAGGTGGTGACGCAGCAGGGCATTATCCTCAACCACGAGTACGCGCATGGCTGTTCTCCCTAGCAATTTCGAAAGTAGTCTGACGCTTATTATATACGCAAAATATAAACAGCTGTTAAATAAAGCTTTTTATACAAACGGCGTGCAGCATCGCCGGGCAGGTCGGCGTTGGGCGGCGCCTTTTGCGCACGGGCATGGAACTCCTTCATTCTATGCGTATTTTCAGCAAACGCCCAGCGGCAGGGCGCGGGCAGCGGCGGGTTGGTGATGTTAATTTTTTGTGTAATAGTGCTGGAATTATCCCTCAATGACGCCGCAGGTTATCCATTATGTCTCAGCAGCAGAGCGCGGACTGGGTCAGGCTGGCGCAGGCGCCCAGTCGGACGGAGCGCATCGAAGCCTTCTTCGGCGGCCACGGCTATGAGCCGCACCGGCATGACACCTACGCCATCGGCCAGACGATCGCCGGCGTGCAGAGCTTTCACTATCGCGGCGGGCTACAGCACAGTCTGCCCGGCGGGACGATGGTCCTTCACCCGGACGAAATACACGATGGCGAGGCGGGCACCGAGGCGGGGTTTCACTACCGCATGGCCTATATCGAACCCGCGCTGATCCAGAAGATACTCGGCGGCAGGCCATTGCCGTTTATCCCCGGCGGCCTGTCGGCGGATCCACGGCTACGTCGCGCCGCGCAACCGTTGTTGAAAGCGGTCACGGCAACCTTCGAGCCGCTGGAGGAAGAGGACGCCCTGTACGACCTGGCGCAGACCCTGGCCGTGGTCGGTGGGCAGCGTTCCCGTCGCCAGGCGTTTGATTATCAGGCGGCGGAGAGGGCCCGGGAGTATATCCATGCCTGTTTTATGCAGGATATGACCCTCGACATCCTGTCGCAGGTCAGCGGCCGGGACCGCTGGAGCCTGAGCCGCGATTTCAGAACGCTGTATGGCACCAGTCCGTGGCGTTACGTCATGATGCGCCGGCTCGATTTTTGTCGCCAGCGGATGCGCGCCGGGGAGCGTCTGGTGGATATTGCCGCCGAGGCGGGCTTTGCCGACCAGAGCCACATGACGCGCCATTTTATCAGCCGCTTTGGCCTCTCTCCGGGGCGCTGGCTGCGGGCGATCCGCGGCTAAGGCGGCGCAGGTTGCACAATCGTTCAAGCGTGACCGCGGCGCGGCGAACTATGCTGACTGCCTTTATCACAAGGAGACAGCCTATGTATCAACTCGTTAATCTTGCTCATAAATTTTCCCTGTTCAGCGAACAATGGCAGCCCAAAGTGGTGGCCGAAATGAACGACTATCAGTTCAAGATCGTGCGCATCGCCGGCGACTTTATCTGGCACAGCCATCCGGAAACCGATGAGACGCTGATGGTGGTGGAGGGGGTATTGCGCGTGGACTTCTGCGACGGACATGTGCTGGTGAAGGCCGGGGAGATGATCGTCGTGCCGCGCGGGGTGGAACATAAGACCTCGGCGGAGATGGAAGCGAAGCTGCTGCTGATTGAACCGCGCGGGGTGCTGAATACCGGCCACGAGGGCGGCGAGCGGACGGCGGTGAACGACGTCTGGATCTGATCGCCTTCCGGCGATAAAACGCCCCTCTTTCCGGCGGAAAGAGGGGCAGGGCGATTACTTCAGCTCGTCAACCATGGTGGTTGCCCGACCGATATAGTTGGCCGGGGTCATCGCTTTGAGACGCACTTTTTCCTCTTCCGGCAGGGCGAGGCTGTCAATAAACTGCTTCATCCCTTCCGCGTCAACGCGTTTGCCGCGGGTCAGCTCTTTCAGCTTCTCGTACGGTTTTTCGATACCGTAACGACGCATCACGGTCTGGATCGGCTCAGCCAGTACTTCCCAGTTGTGATCCAGTTCGTCCAGCAGGCGATCCTGGTTCAGCTCCAGCTTGCTGATCCCTTTGAGGGTGGACTGATAGGCGATCAGCGCATAGCCGATGCCCACGCCGAGGTTACGCAGGACGGTGGAGTCGGTCAGGTCGCGCTGCCAGCGGGAAACCGGCAGTTTGCTGGCCAGGTGCTGCATGACCGCATTGGCCAGGCCGAGGTTGCCTTCGGAGTTTTCGAAGTCAATCGGGTTCACCTTGTGCGGCATGGTGGAGGAGCCGATTTCCCCGGCGATGGTCTTCTGTTTGAAGTGGTTGAGCGCGATGTAGCCCCACACGTCGCGATCGAAGTCGATCAGAATGGTGTTGAAGCGCGCGATGCAGTCAAACAGCTCAGCGATATAGTCATGCGGCTCGATCTGCGTGGTGTACGGGTTCCACTGAATGCCCAGCGAAGTGACAAACTCTTCGCTGAACTGATGCCAGTCGACTTCCGGGTAGGCGGCGATGTGGGCGTTGTAGTTACCCACCGCGCCGTTGATTTTACCGAGGATTTCCACCTGGTTCAGCTGACGGTACTGGCGCTCCATACGGTAGGCGACGTTCGCCATCTCTTTACCCATGGTGGACGGCGTCGCCGGCTGGCCGTGGGTACGGGAGAGCAGCGGTACATCGCGGTACTGGGTCGCCAGATCTTTTACCGCGTCAATCAGCTTGCGCCAGTAAGGCAGAACCACTTCGTCGCGGGCGGTTTTCAGCATCAGCGCGTGGGAGAGGTTATTGATATCTTCGGACGTACAGGCGAAGTGAATAAACTCCGACACGGCGTGCAGTTCAGCGACGTCAGCGACTTTCTCTTTCAGAAAGTACTCTACCGCTTTCACGTCGTGGTTAGTGGTGCGCTCGATGGTTTTGATGCGCTCGGCGTCTTCGACGCTGAAATCGGCGACGATTTTGTCAAGGAAACCGTTTGCGTCGGCAGCAAAAGCAGGAACTTCCTTGATCGCTGCGTGGGCGGCCAGTTTTTGCAGCCAACGTACTTCCACCTGAACGCGGAATTTCAGCAAACCGAATTCGCTGAAGATACCGCGCAGCGCGCTGACTTTATCGCCGTAGCGGCCGTCTACAGGGGAAACGGCGGTCAGTGAGGATAATTCCATAGATCACAACTCCGGGGTTAAATGAGCAAGAATTTGCTTTGCCTGGTTAACCAGACGATTACGGGAAAACATAAGCTGCAGACGTCCGCCGCCCACCTGATGCCAGAGCACCGCGGCGCGAATCCCGGCCAGCAGCGCTGAGCGAACTTTCGCCTGCACCTGCGGGCTTTGCAGCACGGCAGGGGAGCCGGTCACCTGAATACGCGGGCCCAGCGGGCTTATCACATCGACATAGATGCCCGCCATGGCGCTGAGCAGCGTTTCGGACTGCAGGTCAAAGTGCTCCAGCTGACGGTGCAGGCCGGCGATGCGGTTGCCGAGCGTGTCCATCGCCCCTTTACTGGCGGCGAGCTTGCGCTCCAGCACCATCAGGCTCAGGGTATAGCGGGTGAGTTCCGCATTGAGGCCCTGACGGCTGCTGGTATTGAGCACCCCGAGCAGCGTTTCAAGGCCGAGGCGAAGATTGGCTTCACTGCCACCGAACACCGCCAGCGTCGACTCGGGATCGAGGTCGATGATGCTGTTCAGCGACACATGCAGGGCATCGCTGTCGCAATGTCCCTGATGCGCCAGTTGCTGAACCAGTCGCGCCGCCTGGCAAACGCCAGCCAGCGCCAGGGTGATGTCATAGTAATTCTTCGCCACACATACTCCTTGTCAGCCGCCGGGGCGGTTCGTCCCGGCGGAAATAACGCGCGTTCAGGACTGCAGAGGCAGTCGTTGTTCAATAATTCCGCCGCCGAGGCACACTTCACCCAAATAGAACACGGCGGACTGGCCCGGGGTCACCGCCGCGACCGGCTCATCGAAGCGGACTTCGATACGGTCTTCATCCAGCGCGGTAACGGTGCAGGGGATATCGGTCTGGCGATAGCGGGTTTTCACCGTGCAGCGCAGGGTGCCCTGCAGCGGTTCACGGTCAACCCAGTGCAGCTGTTGGGCAATCAGGCCGACGGACATCAGGCGCGGGTGGTCATGGCCCTGGGCGACGATAAGAATATTATTCTCAACGTCTTTATCGACCACGTACCATGGGTCTTCGCTACCCTCTTTGGTGCCGCCGATACCCAGTCCTTTACGCTGGCCCAGAGTATGGTACATCAGCCCCTGATGGGTGCCGATCTCCTCGCCGTCGACGGTGAGGATTTTGCCCGGCTGCGCCGGCAGATAGCGGCCAAGGAAATCGCGGAATTTACGCTCGCCGATAAAGCAGATGCCGGTGGAATCTTTTTTCTTCGCGGTGATCAGATCCAGCTCTTCGGCGATCTTACGCACCTGCGGTTTTTCCAGCTCACCCACCGGGAACAGGCTCTGGGCAATCTGTTCGTGGCTGAGGGTATAAAGGAAGTAGCTCTGATCTTTGTTGCCGTCGAGACCGCGCAGCAGCTGGCTTTTACCGTCGACATCGGCGCGGCGCACATAGTGCCCGGTGGCGATGTAGTCGGCGCCGAGGTCTTCAGCGGCAAACTCGAGGAAGGCTTTAAATTTGATCTCTTTATTGCACAGAATATCCGGGTTTGGCGTGCGGCCGGCTTTGTACTCTTCCAGGAAGAGCTCAAAGACGTTATCCCAATATTCGGCGGCAAAGTTAACGGTGTGCAGTTCAATGCCCAGCTTATCGCAGACCGCTTGCGCATCGGCAAGGTCGGCGGCGGCGGTGCAGTATTCCTCGCCGTCGTCTTCCTCCCAGTTCTTCATGAACAGGCCTTCCACCTTATACCCTTGCTGCAGCAGCAGGTACGCGGAGACCGAGGAGTCGACGCCGCCGGACATGCCGACGATCACTTTTTTCTGGCTTTCTGACATGGAAATACTCGCTACATTGAACTTCGAGGCGGCGTATTCTAGCACGCGCTCACCGTTCATTCACCCCCTGTGAACGGCCAGTTAAATGCGCCAATTAGCGACAGCGGCTGGCGCGGGTCCTGCAGGTAGCAGCGAATGCTTTCGGCAACCAGCGGCGAGCGCAGGTTTGGCGCGTTAAGAATTTCCTCAGCACTGAGCCACAGGCAGCGATCGATATCGCTGTCGTGCGGTTCAGTGGCGCACAGATCGCTAAGTTCGATGGCGAACAGGAAGCGCAGAAACGGGGTGTTATCGGGGGCCAGCCACTGATGCATGCGGATGAAGTGCTGCGGCGTGGCGCGAATGCCGGTCTCTTCCCACAGTTCACGTTCGGCGGCCTGCAGCAGCGTTTCATTGGCCTCGAGATGGCCCGCCGGCTGGTTCCACAATGCTTTGCCGTTAATGGTCTCTTCGACGATGAGAAATTTATCCTGGGCGTGAACCACGCAGGCAACAGTGACATGAGGTTTAAACATCGCTTTTCCTTTTCGGTTATTCGGCTTTGCGCCAGTCGCCGTTGGCCAGCCCGTCGAGGGTGTAGCCGCCCATGGCGTAGCGGATCAGCCGCAGGGTAGGGAAGCCGACGTGGGCGGTCATCCGGCGCACCTGACGGTTGCGTCCCTCGTAGAGCGTGATCTTCAGCCAGCGGGTGGGGATCGATTTGCGCTCACGAATCGGCGGGTTGCGCGGCCACAGCCAGGCGGGCTCCTCCACAAGTTCTACGCCGGCAGGCAGGGTGGGGCCATCGTTGAGGGTGACGCCGTCGCGCAAAGCGGCCAGCGCCTCGGGGGTGGGTTCGCCTTCCACCTGGACGTAGTAGATCTTGCCGGTGCGTTTACCCGGCTGGGTCAGCTTCGCCTGCAGCGCGCCATCGTTGGTCAGCACCAGCAGCCCTTCGCTGTCGCGATCGAGTCGACCTGCGGCGTAGACGCCCGCCACGGGAATAAAATCTTTCAGCGTGCTGCGCCCGGCCTCGTCGGTAAATTGTGGCAACACATCATAGGGTTTATTGAACAAGATCACAGTTTTTGGCTGGCGTTCTTTGCGTTGTCTGGTGACTTGTTGTGTGCTGAATCGCTCAACGCGATGTTTTCTAAATGAAGTTTTCTGCATGGTATTTTCAGGCTCTATCAATTGCCGCATTATAGCCTAATTACGAATGCCTTTCATGGACGCAAACATTCAGGTAGTATTGACATGCTCATTACAAATTATTAACAAAAAATTGCTCAAACCGATTCGCAACACAGGCAGGAAGGCGACACGGACGCGATAGCTCCGGTTAGCGGGAAGACCCGGTACTCCGAAGCTGGCCGACTCAGCCAACACCAGGCTCGCGTGAAGAGGGAAGAGCAGAACCAGAAGCGCTCGAAGGAGAGGTTAATGGAAAGCAAAGTAGTAGTTCCGGCGGAAGGTCAAAAAATCACCCTGCAAAACGGCAAACTGAACGTCCCTCATAATCCGATTATCCCGTTCATTGAAGGTGACGGTATCGGCGTTGACGTTACCCCAGCGATGCTGAAAGTGGTTGATGCCGCCGTTGAGAAAGCCTATAAGGGCGAGCGTAAAATTTCCTGGATGGAAGTTTACACCGGTGAGAAATCGACCCACGTCTATGGCCAGGATGTCTGGCTGCCAGCTGAAACCCTCGATCTGATTCGTGACTACCGCGTTGCTATCAAAGGTCCTCTGACTACCCCAGTCGGCGGCGGCATTCGTTCCCTGAACGTGGCGCTGCGTCAGGAGCTGGATCTCTACGTTTGCCTGCGTCCGGTACGTTACTACCAGGGCACCCCGAGCCCGGTTAAGCACCCGGAACTGACCGACATGGTTATCTTCCGTGAAAACTCCGAAGATATCTATGCCGGCATCGAGTGGAAAGCCGACTCTGCTGAAGCAGACAAAGTGATCAAATTCCTGCGCGATGAGATGGGCGTGAAGAAAATTCGCTTCCCGGAACATTGCGGCATCGGCATCAAGCCGTGCTCTGAAGAAGGCACCAAACGCCTGGTTCGTGCAGCCATTGAGTATGCGATCACCAACGATCGTGACTCTGTGACCATCGTTCACAAAGGCAACATCATGAAGTTCACCGAAGGCGCGTTCAAAGACTGGGGCTACCAGCTGGCTCGCGAAGAGTTCGGCGGCGAGCTGATCGACGGCGGCCCGTGGGTGAAAATCAAGAACCCGAACACCGGCAAAGAGATCGTGGTAAAAGACGTGATCGCCGATGCCTTCCTGCAGCAGATCCTGCTGCGTCCGGCGGAATACGACGTTATCGCCTGTATGAACCTCAACGGCGACTACATCTCTGACGCGCTGGCGGCACAGGTTGGCGGTATCGGTATCGCCCCGGGCGCCAACATCGGCGACGAGTGCGCGCTGTTCGAAGCGACTCACGGTACTGCGCCGAAGTATGCAGGCCAGGACAAAGTGAACCCGGGCTCCATCATCCTGTCCGCAGAGATGATGCTCCGCCACATGCAGTGGTTCGAAGCCGCAGACCTGATCGTCAAAGGCATGGAAGGCGCTATCGCCGCCAAGACCGTGACCTATGACTTCGAACGTCTGATGGAAGGCGCTAAGCTGCTGAAATGTTCAGAGTTTGGCGACGCGATTATCGCGAACATGTAATCCCGTTGGTGGATTAAGTAAAAGCGGGAGCCGATGGGCTCCCGTTTTTTTTGGAGTGTGCGGAGGCTTCCCCAAAACTTCCCCAAAATTCTTCCCCAAAACTGATTGAAGATCATACTGCTTTTTTACCAACAACGATCCACTCTTTGCCGCGGTCATCATTGTATCTGTCAGTCATTTTCGTTGTTTTGTGGCCTAAGAGTTTCTGAGTGTCTATCCCTTGCTCACGATACAAGCGCTCGGAAAGAGATCTCTATTCATGGAAAGTCGGCGCTGTTCTCTCTTCCCAGGTAAGACCGCTTTTATCCCGTGCTTTCTTGAACGTTGAAGTAAGTGTTTTGGCTGACACTTGGTCACCACGACTAGCCTGTGAGGTGCTATGGCGAAAATGAACAAGATATTGACTCACCGCAGCATCTCTACATTTTGAAATAACATCACTCAGAGTAATATTTAACGCTTCATTTCTGAGAGAAAGGGGAATGGCTAAACGAGTTCCTGTTTTCTCCTGCTCAATATGCAGCATATCATCCCATACATCCGAAAACTTCATATTGCAAATATCCCCGAGGCGTTGCCCTGTTACAATGGCAAGCAACATTCCACATTGTAAATAAGGTTGTTGTTGTTCGGCGGATGTATAAATAGCCTCCCATTCCTCCAGAGATAGCCTTTGTCTGTTTATCTTATTTCGTGGCTGTTTCGTTGTCTGGGCAGGGTTGTATCCTGGCGGAACGTGACCAGCATGTTGAGCCTCTTTAAAAACATCTATTAGTACCATGCGTACAACTTGAACCATCCTGTTATGACCCTCTCTGCGCATCAGTGACAGTGTAAGCATCATCGTCACGATCTGGCGCCAGGAGTCCAGCGGTTGCCCGGCCCGGTCGGGAACGGTGGCCGCAGGCCCATTGACCAGCTTATCCAGGCGATCGGCGTTATCGAGCAACTGTTCGCAAAACCATCAAACAGCTAAGGCCTGAAAACACTTGAAGACTTACCTTGCTCATTACATCAATGCGTTACGTCAATGCTGTAAATTGATAGCCAGAACCTATATTGATATGTCGCTCTGTTAAAACTACTGTATATAAAAACAGTATTAATGTGAGCGAGTCTATTATGCAGTTCTACACGCCCCTTGAGTTACGTCAGATCATGCTGCTCCCGTTGTACAGCGACCTGGTGCAATGTGGTTTTCCTAGTCCAGCGCAGGATTACGTTGAGCAACGTATTGATCTGAACGAGTTGCTCGTGAACCACCCCAGTGCGACGTATTTTGTCAAAGCCGCGGGCGACAGCATGAAAGACGCCGGCATAGGGGAAGGGGATCTTCTGGTAGTGGATAGCTCAAGGACCGCAGTTCATGGTGATATCGTTATTGCTGCTGTGGATGGGGAATTCACCGTTAAGAAGCTGCAGCTGCATCCAAGGGTTCAGCTTAACCCAATGAACCCTGCATATTCGCCGATAGTAGTCGGTAGCGAGGATACTCTCGACGTGTTCGGGGTGGTTACGTACATCATTAAATCAGCTGGCTAAGATGTTTGCGCTTTGTGATGTGAATTCATTTTATGCATCGTGCGAGACTGTATTTCGTCCTGACCTGAAAGGGCGTCCGGTGGTCGTACTGTCAAACAACGACGGCTGTGTGATCGCCCGCTCGCCAGAGGCGAAGCCCTTCGTCAAAATGGGTGAGCCTTATTTCAAGCAAAAGGACATGTTTCGCCGGCACGGTATTATCGCGTTTAGCAGCAACTATGAGCTTTATGCCGATATGTCCAACCGAGTGATGACAACGCTGGAGGAACTCTCTCCACGCTGCGAAATTTACAGTATTGACGAGGCATTTTGCGATCTTACTGGTGTTCGTAACTGTCGCGATCTTACCGATTTTGGCAGGGAAATTCGCGAGACGGTTCTGCGCAGGACGCACCTCACGGTTGGCGTCGGCATTGCTCAGACTAAAACTCTGGCGAAGCTGGCCAATCACGCGGCGAAACAGTGGCATCGACAGACCGGAGGCGTGGTGGACCTGTCTAATCTGGAAAGGCAGAGGAAGTTGATGGCTTTGCTTCCGGTGGATGAGGTCTGGGGAGTCGGGCGCCGCATCAGTAAAAAACTGGAGGCCATGGGGATTAAAACTGTGCTGCAGCTGGCGGATACCGATATCCGTTTTATCCGGAAGCATTTTAATGTGGTTCTGGAGCGAACCGTGCGGGAGCTGCGTGGCGAACCATGCCTCGGGCTGGAGGAGTTCGCGCCAGTAAAGCAGGAGATTGTCTGTAGTCGCAGCTTTGGGCAGCGGATTTCCACCTACGAAGAGATGCGCCAGGCGATATGTTTATACGCATCCCGTGCCGCGGAGAAGCTCCGTGGCGAGCATCAGTATTGCCGGTTTATCTCCGCTTTTGTCAAAACCAGTCCCTTTGCGCTGAACGAGCCATACTACGGGAACAATGCATCAGTAAAGCTGCTTACACCGACCCAGGATAGCCGGGACATCATCACCGTGGCGACGAAATGTCTCGATGCAATCTGGCGAGACGGGCATCGCTACCAGAAAGCAGGCGTAATGCTGGGAGATTTCTACAGCCAGGGCGTAGCGCAGCTCAACCTCTTCGACGACAACGCACCACGAAAGAACAGCGAGAAACTGATGGAAGTTCTCGACCATCTCAACGCAAAGGATGGCAGGGGTACACTGTATTTTGCAGGGCAGGGGATCCAGACTGCCTGGCAGATGAAGCGGGAAATGCTTTCTCCACGCTATACCACTAGATACAGTGATTTGCTTCAGGTCATATGATCGTACGTACTTTAACCTTACTAATCAGTTCAAATGGTCATCCTACTGAAAGAGTCCGCTTATAGCTGTGAGTTCAACGGCTCATTACAATGCTATCCTATTCTTAATCAAGGGAGTCGCTGCCACCAAACGACGAACTCAGATTAACTACACGCCAGAATAGAAAGCGATTATGTGGGACAGATATAAGTAATGAAAGCAAATGTTATGTTTGTATAGACAATTCATGATCGATCAGATACAAATATAATTGATTTCGTAGTCTTCAGATGGAAGGCGCTAGCGTATATATGCTTTACCTTCAAACTCTATACATAGTTCTGTGTGTTCTTAAAGTACAGCAGGTAAAATTATATGTTTTTCGCTCTAATGAGATATAGGTGAGTAATAGTCTAAACAATTTAACTCCAAAATTGTAGTAAAGTTTTGACAAGCGGTAATAGATAAACTATATCCTTTGAGGATATTAAAAATAATCCATCAATAAATATTAATCAGGAGCAGGGTATGGTAGCTAAGTCGTTAACCACTGAGTTAGTATCACTGATAAATTATGTTGAGCTAAATAAGAATGGATGGTGGAAAAAGGCAACCTCACAGGTTATCCTTGGTTATTTATGGGAGTCTGAAGGCAGGGTGGATGAGAAAGAGTTAAAATCAAAAATAAAAAGCGATTTTAATGTTGATATACCTATAGAAAACATATCGGCACAAATAGAATACCTTCTTTCATCCTTGACAATAATAAAAAGAGATAATGGTTACTATCTTACGGAGGAAACCAGGAAAAAACTTAAAGATAAAATTGATGTCTCTAGCAAGGAAGAGAAGGATGCAGAAAATAGCTTTAGAGATATTGTCAAAAAAAACTTGGGTAAAGTAGATACTGAATCTTACTGGCAAAATTTTAAAAATGAATTAATTTCTTCTGTGAGACGAATAGGCGCGAATACTTACAGTCTATTACAGTCTGGACGTTTATTTAAAACTCATGATTGGCTAGAGGGGTTTCTAAGTAAATACTCGGATTCAGAGCATCCAGTCTTACTGAGAATAGTGGGTGAATTTTTTTCAAATAATAATGACTTAGCTAAAGGTTATATCCTGAAGTTATTAAATGCATACTTCTTTGTTGAAGCTTCGCAATTGAGCCAAAAAACAATTGAGTCACTGGATAATACTCGAAAAAGCAAGGATATTAAAATTGTTTTAGATACAAACTTTGTTTTTTCAATTCTAGGATTACACGAAAACCCTGCTGATGAATCAGCGACATCATTATTAAGTCTTGCTGAAAAAGTTGGGAATGTTAAGGTTCGCTACTATATTTTACCAACAACTCTAGAAGAAATAAGGAAAGTTGTTTCTTATCAGTTAGATAATCTGAAAAGACATCGATACTCACCTAGTTTAGCAAGAGCAGCAGTACAATCTGGGATGCGTTCAAGCATTGCCGCTAAATATTTTGCTGAAACTGCAAAAACAGAAACCGGTTTATCACCCGATGCCTATTTTTTGCCATTTACAGATGGTTTATTAAGGAATCTAGAAAGCAAGGGAATAAAAATATTAGAATGGCCAACTGTCCATTATCCTACAGATGAGAGAGTGGTTAAAGAACAATTAACGATATGGGAAAGGGAGGAAAAAAAGCCAGAAAACAAACGTAAAAGGTATGAGGCGATTGAGCACGATCTTATTTTTTGGTTTAGTATCCATGATCATCGTGATGGCAATGCTGACTCTGCTTTAGAGGAAAATTATTGGGGGGTTACTATTGATTGGTCAGTGATACAATTTGATCAATTAAAAAGAAAGAAAAAAGAAAGTAAGTTGCCTGTTGTTCTCCACCCTACGAATCTTGTACAACTTCTACAATTTTGGGTGCCAAGAGATGCTACACTAGAATCAGGTATAATGGAGGCTATAAAGCTGCCGCTGCTTTTCGGAGATTTTGATGTTAATGATGAAAAGGCAACTATTGAGCTAATTCAGGCTCTATCAACTTATAAAGACATTGAAGGTATAGACGGTGAAATATTGAGTTCTATGCTTGCTGACAAGGCATTGAAACAAAAAATAATAGATGCGGACTCTCATAATGACACTATTATTGAAATAATTGAATCTGAATTTGCAATGCTTGCTACAAGTTATAAAAATGAAATCACAAGAAGACAGTCTATACATGATAATGAGAAAACTGCTCTTCAAAAACAAATTGAAATCCTTTCAGAGAGAGTTTTGGAGAATGAAGATAAACCAACAAAAGAACAAAAATTGAAGCAAGGCGAGGATTTAACTAATCAAGAACAATTAGTAGTTGGGCATTTAACAGGTAATTCACACGAAAAAATTGAATTAGTACCTGACTCAAATATTCTAACTGCACTCCAGTCACGCATTGATCAATTAGAAAAAGAAAAGTCTGATGAGTTAAACCGCAGGAGCGAACGCAACAATAAAATAATATTTACTCTGCTCTTCATTTTTGCGCCAATATTAATTATTTTTGCTTGCTTTAGTTTTGGTTATAGCTATTTAACATCGACTTATAACCTAAAGCCAACTATGGGGTTTATTGTATTGTCGATTTTTTGTTATGTAGTGATTATTATTTCGACAGCACTTTCAAAATCATACATCGAAGTAAATTCTCACCTTAAAAAATGGTGGCTAGTTAAATTTATTTCTAATTTAGCCGCAAAAGTAATAATCCCTCTTGTCGTGGCGTTAGTTACCTTTAAAGATGAAATTATTCCACTTATTGAGTCTATTAATCCATAGTGTGGTTAAAGTTTCAAACCTTAATAGCGTGGTGCTTTTGACGTACTGTGGTTTCTGAGTTAAAGAAAGCGATGTTTCGATCAGATTCTTTAGTCACCATTTCTTTGAGGGGAAAATAGGCACGGGAAGGTTGTTATGGGCGGGGCTCACCCCCATTTATCCCATTGACTCCCAGCACAAAAGACGGGTATAAAAAAACCAGCCTTAAGAGGCTGGTTTCTCTAGGTTTTTTGGTCGAAACGAGAGGGTTTGAACCTCAGCGCTTTCATTATAGCGCTTCTACTTATTGTCGAGATTAATGTTCATTTTAAATAAGTTAGAGAATGCAAGCGCGGATTTTACATAGTTAATTGCATCAACTTGCGATGGTTCTAAACCATATGGGCCATGTACAACTTCATTCCTTAACTTTCTTAAACTATCTAACATCTCAGCTTGATGAGCGGTTATGTATTCAGCTCGGCGTAGCTCTGAAATTTTTCTGATCGGTGGTAACTTGGAGGGGTATCCACTTGACATAGCGGTACTGCCAACATTTTTGTTAACTATGAACTCATCAATTGAATTTTCAACAATTTTCCAAGCGTCTAAAATCGCTAACCTTGGGGGGAGTTCTAGCAACTTATTTTCAACCTCCTGCTGTTCAAAATCAACTCCCGACGGAGGTAGTTCAACTTCACTGACGGTAGCTATCTTTGCTGCCTCGCGACTAAAGTTGGCGTCAACAAAATCTCCAACTTTAATAGAACTCAAAGAGCTAGCTAGTGCAACGATAGTTTTTCGATATCTGATCGCAATGAAAAGGAGAATACCCGGCCACGTGCAGTGTTCAATCAATTTACTGAAAAACGTTAACCAATCCATAGAAAACTCTTAAATAGGTATTTTCATTGAGGGATAGAACAGGATATTCCTTCCCCAAAACGAAAAGCAACTATAGTAGTTTCAATAAGTTACCACATGGCATTTTTTGTATGCAACTTATTCTTTGATGCTTCTATTTGCATTTAAATTCAGCATGTTAGCCAATTTTCAAACATGTATTGCTGCGCCATATGCAGTGGTTCGAAGCCGCAGACCTGATCGTCAAAGGCATGGAAGGCGCTATCGCCGCCAAGACCGTGACCTATGACTTCGAACGTCTGATGGAAGGCGCTAAACTGCTGAAATGTTCAGAGTTTGGCGACGCGATCATCGCGAACATGTAATCCCGTTGGTGGATTAAGTAAAAGCGGGAGCCGATGAGCTCCCGTTTTTTTAGCGCATGCAGGCCGTTATTTTACCGGGCGCTCGCTGCGCGGTGCCATCGCCGATTTCCCGCAACACAATGTCCATCAAAGCCATGCACCTCGTGACAGGGATAGCTCATGCCGCGAGATCGCGAGTGGGAATGGATTGAACGGCAGGGGCCTTACTGATGGCCCGACCGGCTTAAACCGGCGCTGTTCGGCGAAAATATGATGTAGCCTAAACTCAGGCTATCCGTTCACCTTCAGATTAAACAGCCGGGACAGCGCCGCTCTGCCGCTATCCGTCACTTGCACTTCCCGATATCCCGGCGCGCGGGTTATCCATCCTTTTTGCTCAAACAGCGCCAACAGCGCCGATCCGGCGTCGCCTCCCAGATGAAAACGTCTTTCGCTCCAGTCAAGACAGGGGCAGCAAGGCTTACGTCGCGGTCGAGCGTTAAGTACTGCGCCCAGGCTTTCAAGCTGGGTTTTACCGGCTGACGTCAGGGACTGCCCATCGGCCGTCAGCCATTTTTCCCGCAGCATAAACTCATAAATATTCACCGCCAGTTCGCCCGCCAGATGGTCGTAGCAGGTGCGGGCGTAGCGAAGCGTAACCGGCGTGCTGGTAGCCAGCGCCTTATGCGCCTGCATTGAGACGCCCATCAGGTTTTCCAGCAGCCCGGCGATATGCGGGCCCGCCAGGCGGTAATAGCGGTGGCGCCCCTGCGCGAGACACACCACCAGCCCGTTGCTGAGCAGTCGGGCAAGATGTCCGCTGGTGGTGGAGGCGGAGACCTCGGCGACCGTGCTGAGCTCGGTCGCCGTCCATGCGCGCCCGTCCATCAGCGCGCAGAGAATACTCACCCTTGACGGGTCAGAGAGGGCTGAGGCCACCATCGCCATCGCGGTTTCCAGCGCCGCCTCTGGCTCACTGTCTTGCTGCGTTTTCAGGAGATTCATTCAGAAAGTATGGCCCATTTTTTGGTCACTTCCGCTGCCCGGGTGTCATCATCGGTAAGGAGAATGAGCCGGTTACGGTGGTCGCTGTACTGTACCAGAATATTAATACCGTTGCGGGCCAGGGTGTCTGCAATATCCCCCAGCTCCCCGGGTCGTTCCTGGGGTAACTTGCGTATCAGAGGGCGGCATACATCGCTGACCGTAAATCCGGCCTCGGTCAGCACCCTGCGGGCTGTCTCACCGTCTTCTACCAGAAAATGCGCATGTCCGGCATCAGGCGTGGTGAATACCCCACCACCTTCGAGACCCACACCGTTGTTGCCCAGCGCTATACCCATTGCGCCAAGCGAGCCCGGCGTGTTGCTGAGAATGACGTGAATATCATACATCTGGCTGTGCTCCCCGAGCCGATGAGTAATCCCGGAACACGCGGGCAACGCGTATTCTGTAATATGAAAAAATCGATGCTTTGCCTTCGCGCTGGGCAGCCAGATGCCGCTCATTTTGCTGCCAGTTGGCCACCGATGCTTCATCTTCCCACCAGGATAACGAAAGGATTTTGCCGGGTGAATTCAGGCTCTGAAAACGCTCGATGGCGATAAACCCCGGCGTGTCTGAAAGCAAAGGCGTCAGCCCGGCCGCCAGCTGAAGATATCTTTCCTGTGCTTCCGGTAAGGCGTCGGCCTCAAAAAGTACCGCAATCATAAGTCTGCTCCGTGGTGAATTTCCCTACAGTCTAATTACGGCCAGAGCAGGATGCTTCGGTGTGCAGCGAAGTGTGGCTGAGGTTGGATACCCCAGCCACATTTCCTGAGCGCCGGATGACCGCGCCAGAAACGAGTTACTCTTCGTTAAAGATAATAAATTCAGGCTGATAGCTGACCGGGAAATTGACCGAGCGGGCGATAAAACAGACGTGATGGATCTGCTGATGAATGGCCGCGGCGGCGTCGAGATCGGTACCTGGTAATACGGTGATTTTCGGCCTGAGGGTAGCAGAAATAAAGCGACCCGCGCCCCCTTTTAATACTTCGCCCGTTGCCACCGGCGAGTCCTGATATTCCATGACCGTAATGCCGGCATCTGAGGCCAGATGTAAGTACCACAGCATGTGACAGGCAGAGAGAGAAGAGAGCAGGAGATCTTCCGGGTTCATTTTGCCGGGATCGCCGCCCAGTAATGGATCATTTGAACAATGAATAGGTTCTTTTCCCTTTACCGCGATATCCCAGGTTCGGGCATAAGCCTTGTAACCCGAGGTACCCGTGCCCTGATTGCCGGTCCATGTGATATGACTGGTATAAGCATGTTCCATTGGTTTGCCTTTCTCTAGAGAGGGATGAATTTCTTCACTGCGGTATCGTCCAGGTGCATTGCCTGAACGAAGGCGCAGGTAGAATCGCAAGGTTGTCATGACGTTGGCTAGAATGGCATAATGGTATACCATTTATGAATGATGTAAAGAGAGCTAAATGAACGCTGCTACCCGTTCGACCGCCGACATCCTTGCCAGTGAGTTAAAAATCTTAATCAACAAGGGGGCATTGCGAGATGGCGACCGGCTTGTAGAGCGCGACCTGGCCTGCCAGTTTTCTGTCAGCCGTATCCCAATGAGAGAAGCGATACAGCAGCTTGAGCGCGAAGGTCTGGTTGAGATTTACAGGAATCGTGGCGCGGTGGTGAAAACGCTGACGGCCGCAGATGTCGATGAAATTTATCAGCTGCGGGCACTCCTGGAAGGTGAAGCCATTTTTCATAGCCTGAAGAATATGGACCCGGAAACGCTTGCCCGGGCAGAGCTGGTGCATCAGCTGCTGAGCAGCGCTTCTGAACCCGAGCAGCAGGGGAGGTATAACCGGGAGTTTCATGAACTGCTGTATCGGAAGTGTAACAATCAGCGCCTGTTGAAGATGATCGGTGAATTGCGCGAGCAGATTGAAAGATATGAGCTTTTTCAGAACAGACTGCTGTCGGATACGCTGAAATTCCAGGATGAGCATCAGCAGATCCTGATGGCCTGCCAGCAAAATAATCCACAGGAGGCTCGGGCATATACCGTGAAACATATTCTTTCAGCAGGCGAAACCCTTCGCGCCTATATTGTAAGTCGTTAATGGTTGCGTAAAGCGGCTGCGTTGTTCAGGCATAAATTGCAATCCGTCTCAGCTCAATGCTATAAGAAAAGAGCCGTTTTAATGGCGCTTATGTTTTATCTGTAAAGAATAAGTGAAGGTCAGATAATGATTACGTCAGTGCAGCCAACCACCACCGTCACCACCACGACCGTAACCTGCGGTGGTGTGGGCGTATCTGTGACCGGCTCCTGACAAACAGATCCTCACTCCCCGCCAATGTGGACGGGGAGCGTCTTCTCCGTTCGTGACAGACTGAATGGAGACCCATCATGATTTCATCTGAACATGCCCTGTTAATTATCGATATGCAGCAGGGGCTTTTCCGTGGCCCGGTTTCCCCGTATCAGGCCGATGCGCTTCTGGCGAACGTTTGCCTGCTGATTGAAAAAGCGAGACAGGCTGAGGTGCCAGTCTTCTTTGCCCGCCATACCGGACCTGACGACTCTCCGTTCTCCGCGCAAAGTCCATTAACCCAACTGCTGCCTGAGATGGGGGTTAACTGCGAGCGGGATATCGTTTTGATTAAAAAATACCCCTCCTGTTTCCAGCAAACTGACCTTGAGCATCAGCTCGCCCAGGCCGGCGTAAAACAGCTGGTTATTGCCGGGATGAAAACCGAGTTCTGCGTGGACACGACCTGCCGAGCGGCATCGGCGCTGGGATTACGGACGGTGTTAATCTCGGATGCGCACTCAACCATGGATAACGAACGTTTATCAGCGCCTGACATCATTGGCCATCACAATGTCACCCTTGCGGGGCCCTTTGTGACGCTGTCGACCGCCGCGGAGTGGCGCTTTTCGGCAGAGAAATAAGGGTGAAGAAAGGGAGCCTGAGGGCTCCCGTTCGCGACGCCTGCTCATCCGGTTTTACTGCGTATGGCGACGCAGGGTGGAGGCGGGGTGACGCCGGAGCGCCTCTTCGGGACGCACCGGGCGCCGCACCAGCTCGCCGCCGCAGTTCGGGCAATGGCCGTTCAGCCGGGCCGTCATGCAGTCCTGGCAAAAGGTACACTCGAACGAACAGATAAACGCTTCGGGTGAGTCTGGCGGCAGATCTTTATCACAGCATTCGCAATTCGGGCGTAACTCGAGCATGACCTTCTCCTGTGGTTAATGGCGGTATCCGCCACGGCGGGCCAGCGGATACTGTTTTTATATCACGGCCCGCACTGGCCGCCGAAGGGTTTCGCTGCGTTAACCTCCGCCTCAAAGCGTTGCCTTTCCGGGCTGCATCCCCGGCACGAGGATCACTTTGCGGCATGCCTCTTCACGCTTCTCAAAGATCTGATAGCCGCGCGCGGCCTCCTCCAGCGGCATATGGTGCGTGATAATCTCCTCCGGGGTGAGCAACCCTTGCTCAATTAGCGCCAGCAGATCCGGCAACCAGGCATGGACGTGGGTTTGCCCCATTTTGAAGGTCAGCCCCTTATCAAAGGCATCGCCAAACATAAATCCATGAATGAAACCGGCGTAAACCCCGGGCACGCTGACGATGCCGCCGCGGCGCACGGCGGCGATGCACTGGCGCAGCGCTTTCCCGCTGCTGCCCTCGATTTTCAGGGTGCTGAGGACGGTTTCCGTGAGGCTGCCTTTCGCCTCGAAGCCGACGGCGTCAATCACCGCGTCGACGCCGCGATGGCCGGCGGTGTTGTCGATAATCCACTGCGCCGGGTCGTCATGGTGGTCGAAGTTTATCGGGATCGCGCCATAGCGCTGCTGCGCGAAGTCGAGTCGGTAATCGTTATGATCAATGATGAATATCTGCTCTGCGCCATTGAGCCTGGCGCAGGAGGCGCACAGCAGGCCAACCGGGCCGGCGCCAAAAATAGCCACGCTGCTGCCGGGTTTGACCTCGGCGTTTTTTACCGCCTGCCAGGCGGTGGGCAGAATATCTGACAGAAACAGCACCTTTTCATCGGGTAAGGTGTCCGGTACTTTAAACGGGCCGGTATTAGCTTTGGGAACCCGCACATATTCCGCCTGGCCGCCGGGGATCCCGCCGTACAAATCACTATAGCCAAACAGCGCCGCGGGTGGCGAAATACCTTTGCGATTGAGCGTCGCCCCCTGGCCGCTATTGGTGCTTTCGCAGGCGGCATATTGCTGCAGGCGACAAAAGAAGCAGTCTCCGCAGGCAATGACAAACGGGATAACCACCCGATCGCCTTTACGAACCGCGGTGACGTCCGAACCGGCGTCCACCACTTCCCCCATAAATTCATGGCCGAAAATATCACCATGGTGCGTGCCGGGGATCTTTCCGCGGTAAAGGTGCAGATCGGAACCGCAGATCGCCGTCGCCGTGACGCGCAGAATAATATCGTCCGGCGCCTCAAGGGCCGGGTCGGGCATGGTGTCAACGCTGACATGATGGGGGCCATGATAAGTGAGTGCTTTCATAGAGTCTTCTCCTGGAGAGAATGGCTGATCGCATCAGGCGCAAAGGCAAAGTGACCTGACGCTATTGCCGCCGATAAACCACCGTGAAAATAAAGCGTAGAGTACTAATAATGGAACTGCGTGATATTCCAGTCGCTGAATATATTCCACGCTTCGCTTATTTATTGGCGTTATTTGCCTGTTTCTCCTGAATATGCCAGGCTTAATCGGGCATGATATTCGCTCCATTTTATTTTCCAGCCGCTTCCCCAGCGGCTTTTTTTTTGCCTTAAAAACAAGAAAAATTCCTAATTTCGATCGGGCTACAGGCAATACTGCCGCTTCGTTATATAACCCAACGGGAGTAACCCGCCGGTATAAATAATTCTTTGCCGCATGGGGGGGCTCTACGCATTATTTCCCTGAACACAGGGGGTTAGCCGAAATGTGCCGTCTGGTTGTTTTTGATGTGTTTTATAGAATTATTCTGAATTGCTGCTAAAAGGTGTCGGAAACACCGGATAATAATTTGACTAACCAGCATTACCCGCTAGATTTAAATATCGAACGACGAGTGATACGGAATATTTTCGTATCGTACTGACATAACCGATATACATGAGGTGAAAATATGGCAGAGCATCGTGGTGGTTCCGGTAATTTTGCTGAAGACCGTGAAAAAGCTTCTGAAGCAGGTCGTAAAGGTGGTCAGCACAGCGGCGGGAACTTTAAAAATGATCCGCAGCGTGCGTCCGAAGCGGGTAAAAAAGGCGGACAAAACAGCCACGGCGGTGGCCGCAAGTCTGATAATTCCTGATTATCCTTTTCCTTGCACCCTGAAGTGAAAGTATCTCCTGCGAGTCTGTCACAGACTCGCAGTTATTTTCTGACTCCGGAAGGTATTTCTATGAATATGAAAAGCATTGAAGATGTATTTATTCACCTGCTCTCAGATACCTACAGCGCAGAGAAACAATTAACCCGCGGGCTGGCTAAACTGGCCAGAGCGGCGTCCAGTGAAAAACTCAGCGCGGCGTTCAATGCTCATCTTGAAGAAACCCAGGGCCAGATTGAACGTATCGACCAGATCGTTGAGCAGGAATCCGGTCTGAAAATCAAACGCATGAAATGCGTGGCCATGGAAGGATTAATCGAAGAGGCCAATGAAGTCGTTGAGAGCACGGAAAAAAATGAAGTACGTGATGCCGCGTTAATTGCCGCTGCGCAAAAGGTAGAGCATTACGAAATTGCCAGTTACGGTACCCTGGTGACCCTGGCGGAACAGCTGGGTTATAAAAAAGCGGTCAAACTGCTGGCCGAAACCCTGGAAGAAGAAAAACAAACCGATGTGAAATTAACCGACCTGGCGGTAGGTAATATTAATAAAAAAGCGGAAAAATAAACGCTCCCTGACACGAGGAAATCACGATGAATCACATTGAACATTATCATGACTGGCTACGAGATGCGCATGCCATGGAAAAACAGGCAGAATCCATGCTGGAATCAATGGCTGGCCGTATCGATAATTATCCGGATCTCCGTGCCAGAATTGAACAGCATATTAATGAGACCAAACGGCAAATTACCGTGCTGGAAGAGATCCTCGACCGCAACGAGATTTCGCGCTCGGTGATTAAAGATTCGATGAGTAAAATGGCGGCTCTCGGCCAGTCCATCGGCGGGATGTTTCCTTCTGATGAAATAGTCAAAGGCTCGATCAGCGGGTACGTCTTCGAGCAGTTTGAGATCGCCTGCTATACCTCTCTGCTGGCGGCGGCTGAAAAAGCGGGCGATACCGCTTCCATTCCGGCCATTGAGGCCATCCTGGCGGAAGAGCAGGCCATGGCCGACTGGCTGATCAAACATATTCCTCAGACCACGGAGCAATTTCTCCTGCGTTCAGATGCTGACGGCGTAGAAGCGAAAAAATAACCAGGAGGTAGGCCTATGTTTCGTCATGTGAAACAACTGCAGTATACCGTGCGCGTTGCTGAACCCAATCCGGGGCTCGCGAATTTACTGCTCGAACAGTTTGGCGGCCCTCAGGGCGAGCTGGCCGCCGCGTGTCGTTATTTCACTCAGGGATTAAGCGATGACGATCCCGGCCGCAAAGACATGCTGATGGATATCGCGACAGAGGAGCTGAGCCATCTGGAGATCATTGGCACCCTGGTCGGCATGCTAAATAAAGGCGCCAAAGGGGCGCTGGCGGAGGGCACCGAGAGCGAGGCGGAACTCTATCGTTCGCTCACCGCCAACGGCAACGACAGCCATATTACGTCGTTACTGTACGGCGGCGGTACCCCGCTGACCAATTCGGCGGGCGTGCCGTGGACGGCGGCCTACATTGATACTATCGGCGAACCCACCGCCGACCTGCGGTCGAACGTCGCGGCGGAGGCGAGGGCGAAGATCGTCTATGAACGGTTGATCAACGTGACCGACGATCCCGGCGTAAAAGACGCGCTGGCGTTCCTGATGACCCGCGAAGCGGCGCATCAGCTCTCTTTTGAGAAGGCGCTGCAGTCAATTCGCAACAACTATCCGCCGGGCAAACTGCCGCCCATTAGCGAGTACGCGAACACCTACTACAATATGTCTGAAGGTGGAGAAGTACGCGGCAGCTGGAACAGTGACAAACACTTCGATTATGTCAAGGATCCGCAGCCGGCCGTGGATGGCGGAGATGGCAGCGCCTCTGTCGGCCTGACGCCGGAGCAGGAAGCGCTGTGCAAAGCGATGCTGAAGCGAACAGAGTCTGACCCGCAGGGTGATCCTTTGACCGGCGCTGAACTGGGCGCCGGTAAGCAAAACACCTCATCATCGGCTAAGTGATGTTCGCATAAGCCCCGGCTGCGGCCGGGGCGTTTCATAATGATGGGTGCGGATTATGTTTGAATTTGACGCGTTTCATCTGGCCCGACTGCAATTTGCCTTTACCGTTTCCTTCCATATTCTGTTTCCGGCCATCACCATCGGCCTTGCCAGCTACCTTGTGGTGCTGGAAGGGATGTGGCTGCGAACCCGGGATAACGTCTGGCGCTCGCTCTACAACTTCTGGCTGAAAATTTTCGCCGTCAATTTTGGCATGGGCGTGGTTTCCGGATTAGTCATGTCCTATCAGTTCGGCACCAACTGGAGCGGATTCTCCCAGTTTGCCGGCAGTATTACCGGCCCGCTGCTGCTGTATGAAGTGCTGACCGCCTTCTTCCTCGAAGCGGGATTCCTCGGCGTGATGCTGTTCGGCTGGAGCAAGGTGCCACCGGCGCTGCATTTTTTTACCACCTGCATGGTAGCCCTTGGCACCCTGGTCTCCACCTTCTGGATCCTCGCCTCCAATAGCTGGATGCAGACGCCGCAGGGTTTTACCCTCGAAAATGGCCACCTCATCCCGCAGGACTGGCTGGCGATTATCTTTAACCCCTCATTCCCGTATCGCTTGTTCCATATGGCGATCGCCGCGTTTCTCAGCAGCGCCATGTTCGTCGGGGCCTCCGCCGCCTGGCATCTGCTGCGCGGCAACGACTCGCCGGCCATCCGCAAAATGCTGTCGATGGCGATGTGGATGGCGCTGCTGGTGGCGCCCATCCAGGCGGTGGTGGGGGATATGCATGGCCTTAACACCCTTGAGCATCAGCCGGCGAAGATTGCGGCGATTGAAGGACACTGGGAAAACCGGCCGGGCGAGGCCACCCCGTTGCTGCTGTTTGGCCTGCCGGATATGGAAGAGGAGCGGACCCGCTATGGCCTGGAGATCCCGGCGCTGGGCAGCCTGATCCTCACCCACAGCCTGCATAAGCAGGTGCCGGCCCTGAAAGATTTCCCGAAAGAGGACCGGCCCTATTCGCCCGCCGTGTTCTGGTCGTTCCGTATCATGGTTGGGATGGGCGTGTTGATGATCGCCTTAGGGATCTGCAGCGCCTGGCTGCGCTATCGGCGGCGGCTGTACCATTCGCGTCCCTTCCAGTGGTTTGCGCTCTGTATGGGGCCCGCCGGTCTTATTGCGCTGGTCGCCGGGTGGGTGACCACCGAGATGGGCCGTCAGCCGTGGGTGATCTACGGTTTGCTGCGCACCCGGGACGCGGTGTCGTTGCACAGTACGCTGCAGATGGCTATCAGCCTGCTGGTGTTTATCGTGGTCTACTGCGCGGTGTTTGGCGTGGGGTATTACTATATCTTCCGGCTTATCAAAAAAGGGCCGCAGCCGGTGACGGAGCTGACCTCGCAAACCGCAGGCACCCCGGCGCGTCCGCTCTCGGCGGCAGAGCCGGTGCGGGATGAGGAGAACGCATCATGAGCATCGATATCTCGGTGATTTGGTTTGTCATCATTGTCTTCGCCACGTTGATGTATATCGTGATGGATGGTTTCGATCTAGGCATCGGGATGCTGTTCAGCGTGGTGCATGACGCCGAAGAGCGCGATGTGATGGTTAACAGCGTGGCGCCCGTCTGGGATGGTAACGAAACCTGGCTGGTGCTCGGCGGGGCAGGGCTGTTCGGCGCGTTTCCGCTGGCTTACGCGGTGATCACCGATGCGCTGGTTATCCCGCTGACGGCGATGCTCATCGGCCTGATTTTCCGCGGCGTGGCGTTTGAGTTTCGTTTTAAAGCGATTCCCTCGCATCGCACCTTCTGGGACTATGCCTTCGCCGGCGGCTCGCTGCTGGCGACCTTCAGCCAGGGGATTGTCGTCGGCGCCTTTATCAACGGCTTTGCGGTAGCCGACCGCCGCTTCGCCGGCTCGACGCTGGACTGGCTTACCCCCTTTAACCTGTTCTGCGGTCTGGGGCTGGTGGTGGCCTATCTGCTGTTGGGCACCACCTGGCTCATCATGAAAAGCGAAGGCGCGCTGCAGCAGCGGATGCGCGAGCTGACCCGCAAGGTGCTGCTGGCGCTGATGGCGGTGATCGCGGTGGTCAGCGTCTGGACGCCGTTGGGCTGGCGCTACGTGGCGGAACGCTGGTTTACGCTGCCCAATTTCTTCTGGTTCGTGCCGGTGCCGATCCTGGTGCTGACCCTGAGCCTGTGGATCTGGCGCCTGAGCGCGCGCCCCGCCAGCCACGCTCGTCCCTTTATCCTGACGCTGGGCCTGATATTCCTCGGCTTCAGCGGGCTGGGGATCAGCGTCTGGCCGAACATTATTCCACCGCACATCTCCCTGTGGGATGCCGCCGCGCCGCCCTCCAGTCAGGTATTTATGCTGCCGGGGGCGCTGCTGATCATCCCGGTGATCCTGATGTATACCGCCTGGAGCTATTACGTCTTTCGCGGCAAAGTGTCCGGCAGCGAAGGCTATCACTGAGAGGACAGCAAGTCGGCTACTGATGATTGACCGGCGCGCCGCGCCGTCCGGTCAGGGATGACCGAAATGGTCGCGGACAGACCGGCGACCCGCTCCACCCCCGCGGGCAGGGTATCGATATGGATACGCACCGGCACACGCTGCGCCAGCCGCACCCAGCTGAACGTTGGCTCGACCTGCGGCAGGCCCAGGGCGCCGGTTTCATCATTGGTATCGCCGATCCCGTGCCCGATGCTCTCCACATGGCCGGTAATAACCGGGTCATAGCCCATCAGCGTGATGTGCGCGGTATCGCCAATGTGGATGTGGCGCAGACGGGTCTCTTCAAAATACCCCACCACCCAGAAGCTCTGACCATCGATAATGGCGACTGTCGTCACCCCGGCGGTGGCATAGTCGCCGGGGCGCAGCCGGAGATGGGTCACGTAGCCGGATACCGGCGCCCGCACGGTGGCATGCGCTACATTCAGCTGCGCCAGCGCCAGTGCCGCCAGCGCGCCCTGGTAGTTAGCGGCCGCGACGCTGGCCGCGCTGTTGGTCTGTTTCAGATCTTCGCTGGAGATGACGCCCTGGATCTGCGCCCGACGTCTGGCGGCATCCTGGCGCATCGCCATCTCCTGGCGTCGGGCTTCCACCTCCGCCTGTGCGCTGCTGACCGCCAGCTTCAGCCAGCGCGGATCGATGGTATAGAGTACCTCTCCCCGATTGACCCACTGGTTGTCTTTCACCGCCACGCTGGCCACCGGCCCCGAGACATTGGGGGCGATCTGCACCACGTCGGCCCGCATCCGGCCATCGCGGGTCCAGGGCGTCTGCGCCTCCTGTTTCCAGAAAATGAAAGCCAGTAGCGCGGCGGCGGCGACGGCGCCTAAGGTCAGGGCATAGCGGCCCAGAAGTGTCAGATACAGTGTCATACGGATAACCCCAGCGTGTGAACGCCCTGCAGGAGCAGGAAGAAAAGCGCGATAAAAAGGGACAGCCCCCACAGCGGCCGGCACGGCAGGCGACCCGGGCCGCGGGCGGAGAAGATAAGCGGTTGCAGCAACAGTGTAGCGAGCAGGGCGATAAGGCCGACAATCAGCAGGCCGGGGAAAAATACCCCGCCCAGCGCGAGGTCACGCATGGTTCTGGCTCTCCTCAGGCAGGTGTAAGGCGCAATACAGCGCGATGAGCGCTTCCGCGCGTTCGCGCGAGGCGGCATCGGTCGCCGGTAAAGCCTGGGCCAGCAGCGCATTGACCGGTTGCTCCAGGGCCGTCATGTCCGGCTGCGGGTTCAGCGCGTCCAGGAGCGCTTGCACTGCGTCCGCCGACGCACTGTCCGCCTGCTGATAGCGACGGCGCAGATGGATCACGGCGAGACCGGTACGAATATCGCGCAGCATCGTGTCAAGCAACTGACCGGCTGCCGGTCCGCTCTGCGGCAGGCGGGGCAGCAGTAATGCGGTTCGGTCGATCATCAGGTTGGTCCAGCGGTGGGCATTGTGCGCCAGCCGGCCGCGAGCGGCGCGGCGGATATCGCGCTGGCACAGCGTCAGCAGACGACGGATAGCGGTTTCCGCCTGCACGGTTTGCAGCAGGCGCATACCAAACGCCGCATAACCGACGGCGATAAACAGCGCGAGCGCGGTATTGATCGCCGTCGCGAAGTCGCCGCGGTAGCTGGCCCCCAGCTCGCACAATATCGGCAGCGTCAGGGTGATGCCCATCGCCATAAAGGTGGTGGCTGGCCGCGCCTGCAGCGAGCCGGCCAGCAGATAGACCGGGGCGAGCACCGCCGCCAGCAGCGCAAATTCGTTCACCTGCGGCAGCAGGACGAAGCTGTAGAGCAGGCTGAACAGCACGCCCCACACGCAGCCGATCAGGTATTTCACCAGATGCGCCGCCGGCGCGTCGAAGCTGGCGAACAGGCTACAGCAGACCCCGAGGATCGAGACCGCGGTGCCGCCATCGGGCCAGGCGGATCCTATCCAGATCAGGCAGCCGCTAAGGATGATGACGAAGGCGCCGAAGGAAGTCCGCAGGGCGCTGAGCGGATCGCGATGGAAAACATAACCCTTCGCCGCGCCGGCGTCGGGGGGCAGGGCAGGCGACCGCCGACGATAAACCGCCTTCGCCAGCCGCTCGCTCTCCTGCAGGAGGCGGATGGCTTCCGCCAGATGGCGCGCCAGGCTGAGCCGCAGCGCCTCGTCCATGGTCTGCGCGTCAGCAGCGTACCGGACGATGAGCCGCTCGCAGCGGGAGAGAAGTCCGTCTGCCGAGGGCGGCGTCCTGGCGGCTTGCGGGCCTGTCAGCCAGGCCTCTGCCTCCGCCAGCAGCGCCTGCAGGTCGTCAGGTGGCGGCCCGCTCCGCTGTAAACGGTCATATAATTCGCCATTGACGATCAACAGTCGCGCCAGCCGGTCGTGGATCGCTTTTCTCGCCTGGCGGTGAGGGACAGACAGTCCGTCATCCCAGGGCAGGTGGTGGTTAATGCCCTGGAGAAACTGCAGGCTCAGCGCCAGCCGCAGCGTTTCCGCCGCCACCGGCTTGCCTGCCAGCGTATCGGCGATCCGCTGGCGGGCGGTTGCCAGCGTCTGTGCCAGCGTGCTGTTAAACCGCCCGGCGATGCGCACCGGCAGCACGAAGCGATGGATCAGGCCGGCGCATAAGATACCGATGGCGATCTCTTCCACCCGGGTGACGGCGAGGTCAAAGATCGTCCCGGGCGCGGAGACGGCGGGAAAGCCAATCAGGCTCGCGGTGTAGCCCGCCAGCAGGAAGGCGTACCCGCGCGGCGTGCGTTCAAGCAGGGACAGGCAGAGGCTACCCGCGATCCACAGGGCCAGCACGACGCTGCACAGGATCGGCTGGTTAACGAAGGTGGGCACGATGATCACGGTGGCCGCCGCGCCGACGACGGTCCCGACCAGCCGATAGACGCTACGGCTCAACGAGGCGCCCGCCGAGGTCTGCGAGACGATATAGACGGTGATGATGGCCCAGGAAGGCCGCTGCAGACCAATGGAGAGCGCGAGATAGTAAGCCAGCATCGCCGCGGCGAAACTCTTCGCGGCATAGATCACCGCCTGGCCATCGCTGCGCAGCGCGGCTGAGGGTGTTTGCGGCATGAAACGGCGCGCGACGGCGCCTGCGGCCCGCAGCCAGCGGGCCTGACGAAAGAGGATGATGTTCATGCCGCCGATTATTGCCGGCTTGCGCTTGCGGAGAAATACTCTATTCTGTCAAAAAATACCTGAATCTTGCCAACCGTATGCCATCACCCTTTGCCAATACGCTGTACGATCCGGACGCATCTTCCTGCCCGGCCGTCGCGCGTCATCTTGATTTTGTCGAGTATGAAGCCGAAGTGCCGGTGCATAGCCATCGCAAAGGACAACTGATTATCGTGCTGTATGGCGCGGTGCGTTGTCGGGCGGAAAATAACCTGTGGATCGTGCCGCCTCGCTGCGCGGTATGGATCCCGGGCGGTATTGCCCACAGTGTGACCGCCACCTGGAACGCGCGCCTCAACTACCTGTTTATTGAACCCGGGGCGGCGGCGCTGCCCGACAGCTGCTGCGCGCTGGCGCTCTCTTCCCTGATCCATGAGCTGGTGGGGCGGCTCACCCGCGAAGGGGCGGACTACGCGGCGGATAGCCATGCCGGGAGACTGACCCGGGTGACCCTTGACGAGCTGGCGACCATGCCGGCGCAGCGCCTGAATCTGCCCGTCTCAGCGCACCCCAAAATACGCGCCATGGCCGACAGGCTGGTGAGTCATCCAGACGATCGCAGTACCCTGCCGGTGTGGGCGAAACGTCTGGCGCTGAGTGAACGCTCCCTGGCGCGCCTGTTGCAGCGGGAGACCGGCCTCACCTTCGGACGCTGGCGCCAGCAGCTGCATCTGATTATTGCCCTGCAGGAGCTGGCCAGCGGCGTTTCGGTACAAAACGTGGCGGCTAAGCTGGGGTATGAGTCGGTGAATGCTTTCATTACCCTGTTTAAAAAAACGATGGGGACGACGCCGGCGCACTATTTTGCCGAACGGCAGACCGGCACTCGTTAAGAAAAAGGGACGGGCGACGACCGCTGGCCTGACGCCCGCCAGAGAGGGCGGGCAGGGGCTTAGGCTTTCGGCGACTTGATCTTAATAATAAATCGCTCATTCAGCCGGGTGATCCTCGCGCCAATGTCGCCAAACTCGGTGGCGATTTTAAAAAAATCGTCCGCGGCGACGTCGAAATCGAGTTCAATTTTCTGATGTTGTCCTGTCGCCAGTAATTCATAGAAATGGTCAAGGCTGCGGGCTTTTTCGCTGGGCATCGTATTTCTCCATGGTCAACCAATCAGCAGGGCGTTTATGACTTATCGCGCTTTCCGGATTATTCAGCAGAATGGCAATGGGGCCTGATATAAGATTATGCAATGACAGTAAGAGTGGGGTAGGGCGATATTATTCCGTGTTGTTAAACCGTGCGGTCGCGCGTTTGCCGGCGATACCATGACGGCAGGAACAATCCTGTGGCGTCGGCTGATGATAGACATTGTTTGATGACAATTTGATGTCAGTAAAATGAACCTGCAAGGGCTCGGGATTTCATATCGCTAAATAATTTTTATTCTGTGGCTGTTAAGGTAGTTCTTAACTACTTTATGGTGATGGGGCTTTATTTTTTATGGCCAACGGCGAGGGAACAACGATGCAATTACTTGATTTATTCGCAGGCTTATTGTGGTTAAGCAGCGTTATTTTCCTGCTGTTTGTTCTTGATGTGGTCATCACCCGTTATCTTTATCGTAAATAACCGACAGCGGCGACGGCGCTCGGCGTAGGGTACAGCGCCGGAGGATGATAGTATAACGCCGGGACTGATTCAGGAAGGAATGTGCGGTGGCCGGGAGAGTTGATTACGATATTGAAAAATACCAGTTTACCGAAGCCGGCGAAACGTCGCGGCTGCGGGAGCAGTGGCGCGAAGTCTATCAGGAGTGCCGTCAGCTGCAGGCCGGGGCAGAGGAGCGCCTGCGCATTGCGTTACTGAACGTCGACTATGTCACCAGCTTCGAGCTGCCTTTTCGCCTGCTGCTGGTGCGCGCGCCGCAGCTGATCGCCGACGTCCGCGAGACGCTGCAGCTCAGCCGTAAAGCCGCCGTGTTCAACGGCAAACGTTACGGCTGCGTCTACAGTTTGAAGCAGGATTTACAGGCTGTACCGGAGAGCTTTCATTACCACCTGACAAACCGCATTCGTCGCGTCGAAGCGACGGGCCTGACGGCGGCGCCGTACCAGCAGATCGCCCGGGAGATTAAACCTGCCCGGGATCGACTCCGCCAGGCATTAATCGCCGGCCTGCCGGTTACCGCGCTTGATGCTCTGTTCTGGTTCGGCAGTCAGCGGGTGGCGGCGGACATTGCCCAGCTGCGCCGGTCCGGGATGGCTATTGTCACTGAGGAGGTGGAGGTCAGCGACAATCTGTTCAATACCACCCGGCGGGTACCGGTTTATCGTCTGACCAGCGCGTGAGCGGGCCTCGCTTCGCCCAGCCGCTGCCTCTGCAGGCAGTCGACCATTGCGCCATCAAACCAGACGCACAGCCCTCTGGCAGCATGCCGCGGAGCCGGTTCCCGCCACGCGCTGACGCTGAGCATGATCAGCATCAGCGCCAGCGGAACCACGTATATTCTTTTCACTACCCTGTTCCCGCTTCGCTTTTTCTGCCAGTAAGGTAGCGGGAAAATATGACGTTTCGTTGACCCGGCTGCCTGATTTATCGCCCGCAGAGGGCATGGCCGGCGGGGCGTGCCGGGTGATGCGTTATTCATCTTCGGCATAACAATATGACAAAACTGGCGGCTTGTTTTTTTCGTTTTATTACACCATGTTTTTTATCCTGCAGGGAAAAGCATGAAGTCGCCATGCCTGGCGGAGGGGTTATCTTGTAACTTGCTGGTTTGAAACGATATTTTAATTGTGATTTACGCGGGTCTGACAGCGGTGGCAAATTTATATTAATTCACTTTACCGATCAATAAATTATATCTTGATAGTTTTTAGCTATCGAATGTTTCTTATCGATCATTTTAAACTATTTTTGTTAGCGGGAAATATATGACATGCTTTAACCCTTTCTTATTTCTGGTATTTTTTAAATGGTTAAAGAAAACGTGAAAAATACCTCTTATCGCTTCGTTCTGGAGCCCGCTATTAGCGATGGTGGCGGCTACCACTCGTGGGAATTGCTCACTAAAGACATTATAGCACCCGCACAAAATAACACCTCAGCGCCCACGTTTTCTTTCTCCACGCTCACCGAAAGCGATAAGCTTGCACTATTTACCCGACAAATCGAGTTGCTTTCCGTATTTGATTTTTCCCAGGTCGATAATAAGCCGATCTCTCTGAATATTGATGATTTATTAAGCCATTTTATTCTGACCGACCGCTATCTCTGTGATTTTCTGCGCTCCTGTAAATACATTGCTCTGGAAATAAATGAGAATTTTCATGAATTTATCGCCGGTCGTGAACTGACGGCGCTGAGCACGCTGGCGGCGCTTTGCCCGGTCTGGCTGGATGACTTTGGTCGCGGACGAACGACGTTCCGGCTGCTGGAGCGATTTCGCTTTGATTGCGTCAAAGTGGATAAAGACTATTTCTGGGACAAAGAAAACGATCCCGCTTTGCCCGGGCTGTTACAGGCTATTCATACCCTGACCGGGCATGTGATTGTGGAGGGGATCGAAACCGAAAAGCAAAAACGGCTCATCACTGCGGCCGGGGATATCATTGGTCAGGGCCGTTACTGGAAGGATGAATATATCTTTCTTTGCTGCTGAGCGCCCGCCGGGGCCAGGTTTCGGCTACCTGCCATTCTTTTCTTATCCAGTTTTAAACGAATGCTTTGTTACAGATAGTCTTTATTCCCGCGATGATAATCCAGTCTCTTTTACTTGCCTGAAGGATAACTCATTGTGAATACACGCTTGCGTAACACCCTGATCGCCATTGCGCTGACCACCTGCTTCACCGCCGCCAGCCAGGCGTCGACCTCGGCTGACGTGCCGTCTGTCTCGCAGGACCCGGTCGTCCAGCACCTGAAGCTGAGTGAGGAGCAGGTCGCCAAAATCCAGGCGCTGCGTCAGGGCTTCGAAAACAGTGTGAGCCAGATTAAAATCAGCGGCTATCAGGACGGCGCCCTGGCCGACGTGATTCACTCCGGGAAATGGGATGAAGCCAAAGTCAAACAGCAGCTGGCTGCCTTTAGCCAACTGGATCAGCAGGTGCGCTATTATCGCGTGAAATACTACTTCGACGTCAGCCAGGTGCTGACCGCCGAGCAGCGTGAGCAGGTGAAAAAAGACCTCGCCGCGGCGATCAACTAACCCGCCTTCGCCATCCGCTCCGGATGGCGCTGCATCGGACGACAGACGCCGCGTGTCCGGCGCCTGTCGCCCCGCTTGACTGACTTACTGGCCGTGGCCGTTTTCCAGACGGGCAAAATACTCCGGGGCAAACGGACGCGGGTCGACATCGGCAAACGGCGCACGCTCAAAGTGCGCTTTCAGCGCCCAGGGAACTGTGCAGTCAAAAATCGTCTTGCAGCTAATACCTTCCCCGCGGATCGACGGACTGTATTCCGGCGTCTGGGAAGGATCGAGCTGGTGACCGCGGATACCGGGGAGGGTGGTGATGCTGACATCCCCCTGCATGCGGGTGGTCATCGCCCACAGGATATCGTCGCTGTCAAAGATATCGACATCCTCATCAACCAGAATGATGTTTTTCAGTTCGGAATAGGTCGCCAGCGCCAGCAGCGCAGCCTGTCCCTGACGTCCTTCGTCGGCGGGCTGACGTTTTTTCACCTGCAGGATCCCCAGAAATTTACCGCCGCCCGCGGTGTGGGCGTAGACGTTTTGTAAAAAGCCCGGGATGGCGGCCTCGACGGCATTCCAGATACTGGCTTCGGTCGGCAGCCCGGCGAGGGTGGTATGTTCTTCCCCCGGTCCCACCAGCGTCTGCAGGATGGCATTGTGCCGCATGGTTACCGCTTTGACTTTGATCACCGGCAGCGACGGGTTGGCGCCGCCGCAGTAGCCGGGAAATTCCGGCATCGCGTGGCCGCTGTTGGTGTGTTGATCTTCCCTGACGCGCACGCCGGGCAGCAGTTCGCCTTCAATGACGATCTCGGCGCGGGCGATGGCTTTCTCCGGGACGCTGACGCCCTGCACCAGCTCCACCGGGCGCTGACGCAGCGCGCCGGCGACGCCCAGTTCGTTATAGCCAAACGGCGTGGTGGGGGCTTCGAAGCAGGCGCCAATATAGATGGCCGGATCGAGACCCATATTGATGGTTATCGGCAGCGGTTTGCCGGCAGCCTCGGCTTTCTGGCGAAACACTTCGATATGGCGGCCGGCGGCAAGAAACATCGACAGCTCATCCCGGCCCTGCACGCACAAGCGGTGGATGGTGACGTCGGTGAGCGAGGCGTCGTCAGGATCGCTGGCCAGCGCCAGGCCCAGGCAGAAGAAGGGGCCGGCGTCGATCGGGGTGTTGGTGGGCGCCGGGAGCAGGGTGCGCAAATCAAAGTCCGGATCGTCGGCCAGAAAAACCTGCTCCTGACAGGGGGCGCTGCCGGCCGGAACCACCACCGGCGCAACCGGCGTTTTCACCGCTTTACCCACCTCCAGCGCCAGCTTCGAAGCTTCGCAGCCCAGCAGCAGCGCCGCCCGCTGGCGGCTGGCGTGCATGCCCACCAGAATACGCGAATGCGGATAGCCTTTAATATTGTTAAACATCATCGCCGGGCCAATGCGGGTGGGGCGCTTCACGGTGCCGCCGGCGCCGATATGACGATAGACGCCGGCCAGCTCGGCGTTAGGGTCCACCGGATGATTGGTTTCGAGGTATTGATTGTCATGCTGTTGCAGCAGCGCGATGGCGTCGCGCAGATCCTGAATCGGTGCGGTCATGATGTTCTCCTTAGCGTGTCGATGCGCACAGTATGCTTCGCAGGCTAATGGTTATCAATTGCATCATTCATGCGTTATTGATAAGATTTTTATTATCAATAAAACCCATGGAGTCCGGCCATGTCCTTGCGAGCGTTACGCCATTTTGTGGTCGTTGCCGAAGAGTTACATATGCACCGGGCGGCGGAGCGGTTACATATCGCCCAGCCCGCCCTCAGCCAGCAGATTAAACAGCTCGAGCAGCGTCTGGGGGTGGTGCTCTTCTCCCGCGCCAACCGCCGTCTGACCCTGACCGCCGCGGGCGAGGCCTTTTGGCAGAAGACGCGGCTGGCGCTGGAGATGGTCGACCAGGCGGCACTGGACGCCCAGCGCACCGCGCGGGGCGAGCAGGGAAGGCTGCATCTGGGGTATGTCTCCAGCGCGATGTACGACAGTAAACTGCCGGGGCTGCTGCGCGAGCTGCGCGCCGACTGGCCGGGGATTGAGCTGTCGCTGATGCATGGCGATGTGCAAATGCTCTACGAAGCGCTGCTGGATCTGCGCCTGGATATCGCCATCATCCGCGCGCCGCTGGCCTCGCCGCCGGAGGCGCTGGTGGTCAGGCCGTTTGTGCGGGAAAAGCTCTGCCTGGCGCTCTATCAACAGCATCCGCTGGCGGGCGTGGGGGCGCTCAATCTGGCCTCATTGCGCGCGGATAACTGGATCTCGCTTGACGATCCGCAGGGCACCGGGCTGGAGCAGGTGTTTATTGACGCCTGCCGCGTCGCGGGCTTTACGCCGCAGGTGGCGCAGCGGATTAACGACGTCACCTCGATGATTAGCCTGGTCTCCGCCGGGGTCGGGGTGGCCCTGGTTCCGGTCTCGGCGCGGGCCTTACGCCTCGATAACGTGGTGTATATCGATCTTCAGGACCGGCTGGCGGAGAGTGAGCTGAGCATGGTTTACCACCGCCATATCCGTTCGGCGGTGGTGCGGAAAGTTATCTCGCTGCTCAATGCGACCGAGCAATCACCCGGTTAGCTGGTCTTCAGGCGGCCAAAGCTGACAATCCTTGAGCGGCCCAGCTCTTTCGCCCGGTACAGCGCGGCGTCCGCCGCGCGCAGCAGGCTGTTGCTTTGGGTGTGCTGCGGGTAGCTGGCGATGCCAATCGACACATCCACCTGGCCTATCTCGGTCAGACCATCGCGCAGCGTCATCGCATGCACCTGGGTATAGATCTCGCTGGCGCACTGGTGCGCCTCGGCTTCGTCAAGGCCGGGGAGCAGCACCAGAAACTCCTCGCCGCCGTAGCGGAAAGCCGTGCCGATATCGCGTACCGCGCGCTGCACGATGGTGGCGACGCTCTTAATCACCAGATCCCCGGCCTCGTGGCCGTAGCGGTCATTGATGGCTTTAAAATGATCGATGTCGATCATCAGACAGCTCAGCGGGGTGTGGGTATGGACCGCCAGCGCCATCTGTGAATGCAGCGCTTCGTCCAGATGATGGCGATTACGCAGGCCGGTCAGGGAATCGAACAGCGCTTTTTCCAGCAGGGCGCTGCGTAAGCGCTGATTGGCCAGCGCCAGGCCCAGCGCTTCCGCCATCAGCTCAAGGTAGGCCCGGGAAGGGGCGTCACTGGCGGTAACGTTCTGAAAGGTCAGCAGCCCGATGGCTTCGCCCTGGGCGATGAGCGGTACGCAGAGCGACTGGCCGGCGTGCGCCTCCGGCAGATGATAGCAGGTGATATCGGGTTCGCCCTGCACCGGCGGATGGCTGAGTCCCCGACGTATCGCCCAACAGTCGTCGGGTGAAAAGGGCGTCGTCTCCCCGGCGGGCGCCAGCCACTGCGCCACGCAGCGCATCTGCCAGGGGTCGGTATCGAGAATATACAGTTTCCCGGGGATCGTCGGGGCGATATTCGGCGCAAACAGTTCCGCCACCTTAATCACATCCTCAATGGTTTCACAGCCCTGCAGACGCTGGGTCATGCGCGCCAGCAGTTCGCGGATCGCCCAGTCAGCGTCGCGCTGCTGCTCCAGCTGCTGGCGGGCCAGGCCGTTCTCGCGAAAAATACGGATGGCCTGGGCCATATCGCCAATCTCATCCACCTGAGTGAACTGCGGCGTCTCCACCGCATAGTCCTGGGAGGCGAGACGCTGCACCACGTCGCTCAGGCGAACCACCGGGTAGAGCACCCGCCGCTTGAGAATAAAGCCGAGGACGAACAAAAACATCAGCGCGGTCAGGCCGACCATGATTTCCGACAGGGTGCGCCAGATCCGCGAGCGTTCGGTGGCCTGGTCAATGGCGACGGCGGCGCGATTTTCGAGCATCTGGCGGAAGCGATCGATCTGCGTCTGCATGCGTTCCAGCTCGGTCTCGTATGCATTGCCGTACAGCACGGCGATGGCCGCTGGCGCATCGCCGTGGGCGACATGCGTCAGGGCGGCCTGTTGTTCATCCTGCAGTTCAGCGGCAATCTGCAGGCCATCGTGGAGCAGCGCCAGCTCCTCGCGGCTGGCGCCGTTATCTTTCAATCTGGCCAGCCGCAGCTCAATGCTTTTGTCGGTCCGCTGCAACTGCTGGTACTGCTCCAGCGTCTCCGGAGAGGGCTTAACCACGTATAGCCGGGCGAGGTCAGACAGCGCCCAGGCGTCGTTTTCCACCTCGTCGGAGAGGGTATCAAAGACCTGGCGCTGCTGTACCGCCTGGCGTTCGACGCGGTCTGCGCTGGAGGCCATGAGCATGGCGCTCCCGGAGGCCAGCGTCAGGCCGACGGTGATCCCGTAGGCCCAGTTGGTGATGGTGGCGATTCTCACCCTGTGTTTCCTTGCATGCAGATGAAGCTGTTTTAATTATAGAACCCGTCCCCGTCACGACGGCGGTCCGCTTCAGGGACGGTGCTCGCTGCGGGGGTGTTCGAGGGTCTGAAGAATGATGGCGTGTAGCGTTTCCGCATGGTGGCGTAAAACGAGAAAGACATCGCGATCCAGAGCGCCATTTATAACATCCGTTTCCATAATCTGTAAGGCCTCCTGCCAGGCCATCCCTTTACGATAAGGGCGATCTTCGGTCAGGGCGGTGAAAATATCGGCGATGGAGATAATGCGGTCGGCGAGGGTCAGGTGATCCTTTTCGAGATGCAGAGGGTAGCCGCTGCCGTCCAGTTTTTCATGATGATTCGAGGCCCAGTTGATAATGTCGCCAAGCTCGCTGTAGTCGCTAAGGAGATCCCCGGTCATGTAGCTGTGCTCGCGTACCTGGCTCAGCTCGTCGTCATCCAGCTCCCCCTCTTTTTCCAGAATAGAAAGAGGGATATAAACCTTACCAATGTCGTGCAGATAGCCGGCAACCTGTATTTGCTGGCAGATGGGCTCCGGCAGCTGCATCCAGTGGGCAAGCTGGCGGGCGATTTCCCCCACCATAATACTGTGGCTGGCGGTAAAGCTGCTGTAGGTGTCGACAATTTTGGCAATCAGCAGGCAGACATCTTTCAGACCGTCAATATCCAGATACAGCGTGTTGATGGGGGCAATAATTTCCAGCAGCCGTTGAATATGCCCGGGATGCAGGTGCTGCCAGAAGCTCGCATTTTCAGCGACCTCGCACAGGGTATCGCAGAGTAACGGATCGATCTCCCGGTGCAGGGTGACGAACTGCTCCACCACTGCCCGCGTGGGCCAGGCGGTCACGCGGCTATCCGCCGGCAGCAGCCGTTCAAAGGCATCGGCGAAATAGACAATATGCTGTTCGCGGCTGCCGCGGTGCTCCGGGCTAAAGTGGTGGTCGCGAATAAAGGGGACGATGGGCTGGAAGGTTGCTAACCCCTCGAGCATCGCCGCCCCCTGGCGCTGATGCGGATCGTGGATATTATCGATGGCATCCAGCGAATGAATGGTGCGTCTATCACCCAGTACGCCGATATCGTGCAGCAGCGCGGCGCAAAAGATGGTCTGCTGCCGCTCGGCAGGCAAGCCCAGCCTTTGCGCCAGCGTCAGGGCGATTAAGGCCGTTCGTTGCATATGCCGGTGCAGATCAGGGTTAATGATCTGAATGACGTTGGTGGTCAGCATCAGGGCCGACTTCAGGGCAATACGCATTTCTGTTCTCCGTTCGCGTCACCCGGCGGGCATAAATGACCTCGGGGGTGACGGAAGTGTCGATAATCTGATCCCAATGCGTGTTGTGTGTTGCTGAAAGGGTAAAAACTCATAATGTATGGGTTCATGGCGCTTGCCCGGTTCAGATCCAGTCATGCACCAGATTTGGGCGATGTTGATGCGAGAACCTTATTATTGTCTGATAGTTAACCATTTACCCCCCGTAAAAGATATCAATTCTGGCAAGCCCTTTGCATTAAGCAAGCGTAAGTTTGATTAATGTCTATGAAGGGAGTGACTTGTATGAATTTTAGAGCATTACTTGCCATTGCGTTACTGACGATGAGCAGCCTGGCGTTTAGCGAGACGCGCTTACCGCATATTGTCATTTTAGCCACCGGTGGGACGATTGCCGGCTCGGCGGCCAGCAATACCCAGACGACGGGCTATAAAGCCGGGGCGATTGGCGTGCAGACGCTGATTAACGCCGTGCCGGAAATAAGTAAAATCGCCCACGTCGAAGGTGAGCAGGTGGCGAATATCGGCAGTGAGAATATGACCAGCGATATTATTCTGCAGCTCTCGAAGCGGGTGAATGCGTTATTAGCCCGGGATGATGTCGATGGCGTGGTGATCACTCATGGCACCGACACCCTCGATGAAACCCCTTATTTCCTCAATCTGACGGTGAAAAGCAATAAACCGGTGGTCTTTACCGCCGCGATGCGTCCGGCGACGGCGATCAGCGCCGACGGGCCGATGAACCTGCTGGAAGCCGTCACCGTCGCCGCCGACCCGGATGCCCGCGGGCGCGGGGTCATGGTGGTGCTTAACGACCGCATCGGCGCGGCGCGCTTCGTCACCAAAACCAATGCCACCTCGCTGGATACTTTCCGGGCGCCGGAGGAGGGTTATCTTGGCGTCGTGGTGGGGGGAAAACCCCAGTTTGAAACTCGGGTGGATAAAATTCATACCCTGCGCTCGGTCTTCGATGTGCGTCAGCTGAAGGCTCTGCCGAAAGTGGTGATCATCTATGGTTACCAGGACGACCCGGAGTATATGTACGATGCGGCGATCGCCCATCATGCCGACGGTATTATTTACGCCGGCACGGGGGCGGGTTCTGTATCGGTACGTAGCGCCGCTGGCATTAAAAAAGCGCAGCAGGCGGGTATCGTGGTGGTGCGCGCTTCCCGCACCGGCAGCGGCGTGGTGCCCCCGGACGACAGCCAGCCAGGGCTGGTGGCCGATTCCCTCAACCCGGCGAAAGCGCGTATTCTGCTGATGACGGCGCTGACGCAGACGAAAAATCCGCAGCTGATCCAGCAATACTTCCACACTTATTGATCCTCTACGGCCAGGGCGTGGTTCGCGCCCTGGCCGCGTTGTTCTCTCAATCACCCGACGCGAGTGCAAACCGGCGGCGGATCATTGTCCGTCATTCACCCCCGCCTGTTTTTATGCGCGAGGCGTAAAGAAATATTTTTTTAGCAGCCGGCGAGGGCGCCATTAAAATGCCTCCGCAGGGAAAGACGAGTATTTTTAAAGCAGGCTTAAATAAGCCTATTCTTAATTATTGTCTTAAGGCGAATTTAATCTTCCTTATGCTGATAGATTAAACATGATGCATTCCACGGCGCGCGCGCTTTAATTATCACGCCCACAAATGACGATGCGACGCGATGCGCCACGCCGCTGGCCGCGCGGCTTAGCGGACGACATCTCCCCGCAGGCAGGGCGCCCCCGGCGAAGAATTCGGTTTTTTCTGCTAGTAACGCGGATGATTAGCGTGAAAATGATATACATGATGAATATATTAAAAGGGCCGCAAGATTTAAGTTTACATTTGGTAACATTTGTGCCGCAATTATGTTTTTTTGTCAGCACGCAGTTTTTTACTTGCCGGAAGGAATTTCGCCGGATTAGTATTGTCGAACTTGCTGTACGTACCGCCTAATGATGATAAATGGACTCTGTTTTCCTTAAGCGTTACCACATAATTAATGTTTACAGGAAAAATCATGGCCTGCGTATTTCATAAACAACTTTTACACCCGCGCAACTGGCTGACCTGGTTCGGGCTCGGCATTCTCTGGTTGATCGTGCAACTGCCTTATCCGCTGCTGCATTTTATCGGCACCAGCGCGGGTCGTCTTTCCCGACGCTTTCTCAAACGCCGCGAACATATCGCCCGGCGCAATATTGAGCTCTGCTTCCCGGAGATGTCGCCGGCGGCGCGCGAGACCCTCATCGATCAAAACTTTATGTCGCTGGGAATGGGACTGATCGAAACCGGCATGGCCTGGTTCTGGAGCGATGAGCGGGTTAAAAAATGGTTTGATGTCGAGGGCTTTGCCAACCTTAATCATGCGCTTAGCGGCGGGAAAGGGGTGATGGTCGTCGGCGTACACTTTATGTCGCTGGAGCTGGGCGGGCGCGCCATGGGGCTGTGTCGTCCAATGATGGCCACCTATCGTCCGCACAACAGTCCGCTGATGGAGTGGGTGCAAACCCGCGGTCGCCTGCGCTCGAACAAAGCGATGATCGATCGCAACAATCTGACCGGCCTGGTACATGCCTTAAAATCAGGCGAAGCGGTATGGTTTGCTCCGGACCAGGATTACGGCCCCAAGGGCAGCGTGTTTGCGCCGTTTTTCTCCGTCCCGCAGGCGGCTACCACCAACGGCACCTATGTGCTTTCCCGTTTATCGGGGGCAAAAATGCTGAGCATCAGCATGGTGCGCAAGCTGGATCGCCAGGGCTACAGTCTGCACATTAGCGAAGTGATGAATGACTATCCGGGTGAGGATAAGCAGATCGCCGCCGGCTATATCAACAAGGTGATTGAGCGCGAGATCCTGCGCGCCCCCGAGCAGTATCTGTGGGTGCATCGCCGTTTTAAAACCCGCCCGCTGGGTGAACCCTCCGTCTATTAACCTTCCCGCACAGGCTGCGCTTTCAAAATCCCGACAGTTGGGGTAACGTGAGCCGGATCATGTTTTAGTCGTGCGCGAAGGAGTGCAGAGTGTTCGCTGAGTTTGGTGTTCTGAATTATTTGACCTACCTGGTCGGGGCGGTGTTTATCATCCTCGTCCCTGGCCCTAATACGTTTTTTGTGCTGAAGACGGGCATTGCCCACGGCGTGAAGAAAGGCTATCTGGCGGCGGCGGGCGTCTTTATTGGCGACGCGGTGCTGATGTTTCTGGCCTTTGCCGGCGTGGCGACGCTGATTAAGACCACGCCGGTGCTGTTTAACGTCGTTCGTTACCTCGGAGCGATTTACCTGCTGTGGCTGGGGGGCAAAATGCTCTATGCGGTGCTGACCCAGCGTGACGGCCAGGCCGACGCCAGCGCAGAGCCGGCGAGCGCAATCCTTAAGCGCTCCCTGACCCTGAGTCTGACCAACCCGAAAGCGATTCTGTTTTATGTGTCGTTTTTCGTGCAGTTTATCGACGTCAACGCCAAAGCACCCGGAGTGGCGTTCTTTATTCTGGCGCTGACCCTCGAGGTGATAAGCTTCTGCTATATGAGCTTTTTGATCCTCTCCGGCTCGTTTGTCACCCGCTACGTCAAAACCCGCAAGAAGCTGGCCAAACTTGGCAACAGCCTGATTGGCCTGGTTTTCGTTGGGTTCGCCGCGCGCCTGGCTACCCTGCAGTCCTGATCCCCACGGGCCGGTTACCCACAGACCGGCCCGCCGCCTCTTATTCTGCTCTGTAACAAAAACCCTTCATTTTTTATTGCATTGGTGTTACATATACAGCCGTTTATCGCTCAGCAAAAAGGAAGCCCGGATGATTCTGCAAAAACTCCTCAGCAATAAAAACTGCAAAAAATACTGTCTGTCGCTCGCGGCGGTGTTTGCTATCGCGCTGGCGGTGGTGGGACGGGCGACCTTTGGCGGCGTGGTGAGCGAGTACAATATGCCGTACTCGGAGTGGACGACGTCCATGTTCTTCCTGCAGGGGGCGATGGTGACGGTTTACAGCATCGTCTTTACCGCGCTCTTCGCTATTCCGCTCGGCTTTATTTTCCTCGGCGACGAGCGTCAGGATTAAGCGTCAACGGGCGAACCAAAGTTCGCCCTGTTTTATCGGCTCATCAACAGCGTGAAGCATTAATCATCGTCATGATAGTGATGATGGTGGTGATGGCGATGGTGGTGATAGCCATCGTCAACAATGCATCCCGATAACAGCGTACACAGCGCAATAATCAACGGTAACACGATCGGTTTTTTCATCCTTACTTCTCCCGCTATTTTTCTTTCCCCGGGGCCGAGAATGCCGCGGCGCATAACGTGAGTGTAAAGCGTTAACTTATTGATGGGATAGGACAACTCCGCAATATCGCCGCGGCGATCACCACCAGCCGAACTGGGCGCCGGCCACCGCCACGATGGCGACAACCAGCATAATAATGGTGCTTTTTTTCATTATGCCCCGCCCGGCGCCGCATAGCCGCCGACAAAAAACCAGCCGAGAAAGACGACGGCGATGATAAAGATCGCCACCGGGAAAAGAATACCTAATTTCATGATAGTGTCCCTGTACCCACGAATGATGCCCAGCATGATACTGGATATCGCGTGACTTTAGTCAATATGAATAAAATTCTCCTGCCGGCGAGACTTCTTATCCTGATACATCGCCTCATCGGCAGCGCGTAAGGCCGCTTCAACATCGATACTCTGCGGATCGCAGATGACCACCCCGAAGCTGGCGCCCTCATAGTTGATACGCTGTTCGCCGAGGAAGTAGACGCCGCACAGGGCCTGGCGCAGGGTGGTGACATACGCCTGCTGCGCCGCGGGCGGCTGGGCGCTACCGACGATCAAAAACTCATCGCCGCCAAGGCGGCCAACGATATCTTCACGGCGCGCGACGGCGGTGAGTCGTTCGCCGACCTGCACCAGAAAGCTGTCGCCGCACGGATGGCCGAACCGATCGTTAATGGCTTTGAAACCGTCGAGATCGATAAAAATGAGCGCGACCTGTTGCTGCTGAACGCGGGCGGAGGCAAAGCGTAGCGCCAGCTGCTTAAACAGCGCGCGGCGATTAGGGAGCTGGGTGAGCTCATCGGTCGACGAATGCAGCTCCAGCGCGACGTTTGCCGCCTGCAGCTGTTGCACCAGGGTGTCTTTTTCCACGTAGTGGGAAATGAGCTTCGCGAACAGGCCCATGACCTGTTCACCTTCAAGGTTATAAGGCTGTTGTTGCCGGCTGGTGGCGCAGAGGGTGCCGAACAGAGAGCCGTCGGCCAGGCGCACAGGAATGCTTAAAAAGGTGGCGATCCCCAGCTCCTGGGCGGCGATGCAGGAGTGCCAGCGACGGGCGACGTCATTGCTAAACGTACACTGATCCTCAAGGGCGCGTTTGCACAGAGATTCATCCCAGGGGACGGAAAATCCTTCCGGGATCTGCATTTCGCTGCTGTTGTGGGCGAACATGATCTGCTGCCGCTGGGCGTTAATATCGATGCGGGTAAGGTAGGTGGACTCCATTCGCGTCACCGCCTCCAGCATCTCCAGCAGCTGGCGCACCAGGGTTTCCAGGGACTGTTCCGTAGCGAGGGTTTGCGACACCCGGGCAAGAATAAAATCTGACATGAATAATACAGCTCCAGCACGCCAAACGTCACCCCAGCATATTGGGCTGCAAACGGACATCAGCGTCGAGTAAACAGTGATATTTTTAAATTTATCACATCTGTCTGGGGAATACTTGTCGACACGGCGGGAAAAAAGCCCCGTCGGGTGCGTTAGCCACCCCAGATATAACGGCTTTCAACGGTGCAATGCGGGATTGCGCGGCACGCAAGACCGTTGAAAGCCATAACACATTACCCATCTGTGGACATTATGTGGACATTTCGCACATCAGCGCCACCTCGCAGCGGGTTAAGTGAGATCGCGTCCTGAAGGTATTCCGGCGCAAAATGAGCGTAGGCCATAGTTTGCTCAATTCGCGCATGCCCAAGGATCCTCTGTAACGTAATGATGCTTCCCCCATTAATCATAAAGTGCGTCGCGAAACTGTGGCGTAGTGCATGCGTCGCCTGGCCGGTCGGAAGATCAGGTTTTACTTCCCTGAGTATCTGCCTGAAGTCAGAATAAGACGCCTTACCAAATAACAACCCTCGCTTACCATCAGCTATGAGTTTTGCCACTTCCGCTGAAACAGGAACAGTCCGCTGCTTGTTACTCTTGGTTTTAACGAACGTCACACGGTTCTGTATGATGTGTTCCGCCTTGAGTCGAGCCGCTTCGCCCCAGCGAGCACCAGTACTTAAACAGAGAACAGCTATCTTCTTGTTGTCACCATCCAGTTTAAAGAGCAAGTGTTTGATTTCGTCCTCTGTCAGATAGCCAGTTTCGGGGACATTTTCTTTCAACTTCTTCCGCCCTCTGATCGGATGTTCACCTGAAAACAACTCGGCCTCGATAAGAGCTGTGAACATACCACTGATGCTGTTGAGATCACGGTTAATGGTGGAAGCTTTGATGCCCTGGCTTCTTCTTGCCGCGTAATACTGACTAATCAGCGCTTTTGTAATCTGAAAAGCACAAGGATCGTCGGTAATCCTGCAAAAAATATCTAACTTGTTGCGGTTTATCCGACCGTGCTCCTCATGCTTGCCTTTCAAATTCCACCAAAGCTGTATCAGTTCAGACAGATGCCGCTTATCCGTCGGTTTTGATAACCATTCTTTGGTGTGGTGGTTGAACTGGGTATGCTTCTCGAAAGCTACCGCTTCACTTTTCTTATCAAACTTCCTGCGGATACGCTTTCCATTGCGACCAGCAGGCCTGATGTCCACTTCATATCGACCATCATCGAGTTTCTTAATAGTCATAAGAAAACCCTCCGATGGGTGCGTTTGCCTTTCGGCCTCAACGCGTTGCAATTATGTGATGAATACTTTTCGACCAATAATAGACATTTGAAATGTATGTAATACCGGTTAATTGTTAACCAGTCTTTTGGTCTGAGTGCTGCGAGGTTGTTAAGTCTTGCCCAAAGTGTGCGAGGGCCGGTGCGATTTGACCGGATTCAGGCGAAACCTGATCGGTCATAAACCACAGTGTGTATTTGATAAAGCGGGGGTGCTGAAGGATTTTCATAATTGGTTCTATCCCTGGCTTTTTATCTCCAGCCTCGTAGCTACAAAATGAACCATATACAAGGCCTGTTAAGTCGCTGAATTGCCTTCTGTTTAACCTTTCTGACTCTCGAATGAGCTTTATCTTTTCATGGATCGGTGTTGACATGAAATCACCTATAGTAGAATATTAAACCTATCGATGATATTTTTAATCGATAGATGAATAACCAATAGGAGCAACTATTGCCTATTAAGAGCAATTAATTACCCCAAAGGAGAATGTAACAGATGAGCAAACAGCTTGTAAGTAGCACGGATGCTGTGCCTTATCAGGAGTTCGCCAGACTCATCGGGAAAACCCCTGCTGCGGTGAAGGGCATGATCGAAAAAGGGAAGCTTCCTGTAATCGAGATGACCGATCCCCAGTCTACTTCTGGCCGTGCCGGCGAATACTGGGTTTACCTTCCAGCCTGGAACAACGGCATGAAACTGGCCTACGAAAGTCGTCCAAAGGAGATCAGGGAAGGGTGGTTGATGTGGCTTGGTCTCGGTGAGCCAGGTCGATAGCCGGTTTCAGGAGAGGAAACATGAAGAACGGTAGCCGCGGATCAGTATCACAGCTCAATAGCAAAACCAGCCTCTACTGTGGTTTTACTATTCTGAAACTCCCACGCAAAAAACCGTACAACCGCCAGCGCTATCAAATTACGCACACAGGCCATTATTACGGCATTGACTTTGCTTTATCAGAAGCATGCCGAACGATTGACAGAATCATGAGTAAAAAGCGGTTTATTGCTTTTTAATCTCTGGGGGCGAAAATGAAACTCGAATATGCAGACAAAATTAACTCGCTTTTACAATGCTTCCATTTCAATAAAGAGTTTCTGGAATGGAATCATGATTACTCTCTCCAGCTTTTACGCCATGGCGTATCCCACCTTTATCATTTCGCAATGCTTCAAGGCGAGAATGATGAATGCACTCTTGAAGAACTCCGCAACATCATTATTTCCGTGACCGATGGTGATATCCCTAAACCATACGACCTTCTATCTCTGGACGCTGAGCAACTGAAGAAGGCTATGAAGTTTGTTCAGCCGCAGGCTGTAACCGTAGAGGTTACACCGAAGATCCTGGAACACCTGAAACTGGGAGCTAGAGCCTCCTGGCGGCTGGAGCCCCCTCGCTTTAACTGATCATCGGAGTACGCCATGTTCACCGAAGAAAAAACATCTTGGGAACAGGAAATGCTGATTCGAGAAGCAGTGGAAAGTGCCGAGCAGGGGTTCACTGTACATCTAAAAAATGGTGCTCGTATCACCATTAGTTCAAAAAGCCCGTCTAAAGATTTAATAATTTACGGGCTCGAAAAAGCAATTCGCGGTAATCACGATCGCGCGCGAATGACATTTATTGATTTCATGTATTACTGGCATGAAAGGATATTTAAGCAGATTAAAAGAAAATCGCGTCCAAACAATTAATTAACCCGCTTTATAAATAACGGCATTCACTTTGCCGGGGATTCGTTTTGCTTTTTTAGGAGGTTGCATGTCGGTTACGTCAATAAAGCCGGAAGGCGGAATAAGCGATCCAGAGTTTATGGGAATCAGCACCAATGCGCGCAAAGGCGAGCGCGCCCACTTACTCGGATTGCTGCGCATCCGTATGGGCCTGCTGAAAGAGCAAGGCCTTACCCCCGAAGAGATTTATTCAGCACTTGAGCAGTGGATAGCCAACCACGAAACAATCACCAGCGAGGGCAGTAGACCATGAATCACGTAATGATCGATTTGATTAACGTTAGTAAGACACCGTCATCACCTCTGTGCGCCATTGAAGCTGTGTTTTTTGAACCCTCAACAGGGCAGATCGGAAAGGTTTTTTATTCTTCGATAGACATTCGTAAATCTGAAAGCTTGGAGGGCCGTATCAGCATTAGTACGGCATTCGATTGGATGAAAAAAGACTCTCACTGGCGCGCCGAAGTGATGAGCGCAACCGAAGCTGAAGAAGATGCACTTTGCAGCCTTGCTGCTTTCATCGCCGACAATACCTGTCCCCGGAATGCGGCGTTATTCGTATGCTTCAAAGATGCTCCGGAAAAACTGGTTTCACTTCGTTATGCCGTGGATCGCTTAGAGGTGTCAGGCATTTTCCCTGAAGGCACAAAATACCGCTGCATTCGTTCACTTCTCGACCTTGCTGCTGCCACAGACTATGCGCCTCATGCGAGAAGCGCCCTGGCACGTTACACGCTCACTGACGCGCGATATCAAGCGGAGCAAGTCTGCGAAATCTGGCAGCGCTTGACCTCTCCACACATTGGATCGCTGTGAGGGCCGCCATGCATTCGCATCTGTCTGTTGTTTGTAACGCGCCGTTGCCGATTTGTAAGAGGGCGCTTGCCGCCCTGAATTGCTTTGCTCGTGGACAGCGTAATTACACCCGCGTCAAGCCACACGCCTATCTCGTGATCCGCATTGGCCTCCGTTGGCGTTTGCTCAGCAAAAACGGTGGTAAGCAGTGGCGACTGATGACCCATGAAACCTATAACCAGGAATGCCGCAAATGATTAAGTCACCTCTTAAGTGTGCTGGCGGTAAAACCCGCGTGTTGCCGGAGTTGCTGAAGCACTTACCTAAAGCCGATTGTTTGATTGAGCCCTTTGTAGGCAGTGGCACAGTCTTTATGAATACGGAATACCGCCGCTATGTGCTTTGTGACAGCAATCGCGCATTGATCAATTTCTTCCGCGCGCTCAGGGAAGACCCTGAAAGATTGATACTGATCGCCAGGAACGTATTCAGAAATGGCAATAACGAAGATAGCTATTACGAAGAGCGCAAGTTGTTCAACCACCTGTCGTGGGATGACGAGTGTGCAGATGATTACGTTGTACGGTGGGCTGCATCATTTTTATACCTGAACCGCCACTGCTTTAACGGGCTTTATCGCACCAACAGGGATGGCGGTTTCAATGTTCCATTTGGCAGCTATAAGGCGCCTTATTTTCCAGAAGCAGAAATGCGCCTATTTGCCGAAAAGGCGCGGGATACTCACGCGCTCTTTCTTTGTAATGATTTTCGTACTTCCATTCCGTACGTCGCCAGGAATCGCCTGGACTCTGTGATTTACTGCGATCCACCGTACATCCCGACTAGCAAAACAGCCAATTTTACCGCTTACGGCAAGCCATTTACCCTGGATGATCACCGCGCTTTGGTTACGGCGTTGCTGGACGTTAATCGCCAGCATGGAACGCGATCGGCCATCTCGAATAGCGACACACCAGAAACACGCCAGATCTACTCCGCTTTCAATCTCCACGCCTTCAGGGTTCGACGTTCCGTTAGCGCCAAAACCCGCGATATGGCCGGTGAAGTGATTGGCGTTCTTCGCGTGTGTTGTGGTTGCGGTCGTTCTGGTGGTGGTGGTTGCCCGGACTGTGGGGCGGTGATGGGTGATGCGACATATGCCGAAATGTTTGGCGCGCCGGCTTGTTAAAGCGTTGGCTTTGCAAAATAAGATTCGAAGGTGAGTTATGCCTGACTCCACATCCCTGGCATGGAGCTGGAATGCCAGAAAGCAGCCAGTAAACCCTTATGCTGTTGATGTGCCTGCACGGAAACCCTCTGCGCTGGCCGTCTGGATTGCGCTTTATGAGCAGGATAAAAGCGATCAACGCGAGCAGGCTGAAGCAATGAGTCGTGCAGCAGAAGAGTACCTCTTTTCTGTTGCACATTGCGATCCCTGGCACTATGACGAATTGAATGATGCGCTGATTGAGAAGGCTAAGCGACATGCAGAACTCCATCGTGTAGATCCTCTTACCCTGATTCGTGATGACGTCGCCAGCTTGCCTGGTTTCCTGCGCAAGCCGCTGGAAACAAGGATTAAGTATTTGGAAAAATCAGAAGATCCGCGCCATTTGCCTACCTATCTGAATGAGGTCATTACTCCCTCATTAGTGAGAATTGACAAGGTCCGTGCTAACCAGGCGTCGCTGTCATTCCAGGCCATGGCTGGCAGGGATAGCCTTGATCAACTCCTTCGACTTGCTGAACTGAATCAGCGGGAGGTTAAGCGGCTTTCAACGCTGGTCGCAGCGCACATTGATATGATTTTTATCCAGCTTTGCGGTGAGATGCTGACCGATGAATTAGCTTCTCCCATCGTAATACTGGAGCTCTATCGTCGTGTGGCGGCCGAAGTGTCACGCCTTGATGTTATCCCGCCGGGTTATGAAGCGCTCCGCAGCAAACATAATCGCCGCAACCCGATTAATTACGAGCTGATATCGGGCGCGCTTGCCCGTATGCGTTGTGCTGACTGGTGGCAACGTAAGCTGTGGCAACTCCGCAACGAATGGCGGGAAGAGTTACTTCGGGCTGCGTGCCTTGTTCATCGGCACGCATCACCTTATGTCAGCCATGACATTCTGTTGCAGAAGCGGGAACAACGCCGTAAGGCGATGGATTTTTTCCGCAACCATGATCTGATTAACGAAGATGGCGACACGCTCAGCATGGAGGATGTGGTGCTTGCAAGTGCCAGCAATCCAGCGCACCGTCGTAATGAGATGATGGCCTGTGTCAAAGGCCTGGAATTGATAGCTGAAATGCGTGGCGACTGCGCCATGTTCTATACCATCACCTGTCCTTCTAAGTACCACGCCACACTGATGAACGGGAAGCCTAACCCTACATGGGATCACTCGACAGTTAGGAAAAGCAGCGACTATCTGGTTGATACGTTTGCGGCATTCCGTAAGGCAATGCACAAAAAAGAGCTGCGCTGGTACGGCGTCCGCGTAGCCGAACCACATCACGATGGAACTGTGCACTGGCATTTATTGTGTTTTATGCGCAAAAAACATCGACGTGCAATCACAGAGCTGCTGCGTCGTTTCGCTATCCGAGAAGATCGCGCCGAACTTGGCAATAACACTGGCGCTCGTTTCAAGTCAAAGCTGATAGACCCGCGAAAGGGGACTCCGGCCAGTTATATTGCAAAGTACGTCAGTAAAAACATCGATGGGCGTGGGCTGGGTGACACCGTCAGCAAGGAGACGGGTAAATCACTACGTGATAGTGCCGAGTACGTCACTGCATGGGCATCGTTGCACCGTGTTCAACAATTTCGTTTTTTTGGGATTCCAGGCCGCCAGGCGTACCGCGAGTTACGATTGTTCGCATCGCAGGCAACTCGTGCAATGAAAACCAGCAAACCGGGTGCTCCGGTACTTATGGATCCAAAACTGGACGCTGTGCTTGCTGCTGCTGATGTTGGCTGTTTTGCCACTTACATTATGAAGCAGGGCGGTGTACTTGTTCCCCGCAAAAATTACCTCATTCATACCGCCTACGAGCCGACAGTCGAACCAGGAACCTATGGCGATCACGGGATTCGTATTTACGGCATTTGGTCGCCAATCACCGGTAAGGAAAACAAAATATGCACGCATGTCCATACCTGGAAGATGGTGAAGAAGGCTTCCGCTAACCCAGGCGCTGAAAGCGCCGCCCAGGGCGACCCCGTCGCCCCTTGGACTCGTGGCAATAACTGTCCCCAAAACCAAATAACCAATATTCAAGGGGCGGTAATTGATATTGCTATACCTGAGATAACAAGAGAAGATGAGGAAACGGGATCGTTTGATGTACGTAAACTGCCTGCAAAAGATCTCCGGGTTGTAATGAGACGAATAACAGTGACGTCAAAAACACAGTAGTTCTTCACAGCTCAATTTTTATTGTGCGATTATGATTTTCAATGGGATTGAACTTTTGATGCTCAGTTTTAACATTTACTAAGTAGCAAGGATTGCGACTCAGTCGCCGTATTTCCTATACTGTTCATAATAAAAGGTTGTCTTGTTCTGAAACCGAAAAATCAGATGTTCAAATAATATATGTGTGAAAACTATTGTAAGAGGCTAAAGAAAGTTTATTGTAGTTAATTTAAAATACGAATGTAGTTTATCATTTGATAGTGCTTTTTTATCTAGGTGTTTTAAATTTTTCTTTTTGATAAAAACATCAAATTTGCAATTTTGTATTTTTTTTGAAAATGGATTTAATGTAATTGAATGTTTGCTTTTTCATTGTGTTGTATATATGCTTATGGTTCGTTAAGAATGTATTTAGTGACTGCGATTTGTATTTTGGAGGCGATATGAAAGAAAATGAGTTACGTGATTTAGTCTGTGAGAGAATGGATGTTTTTGGTGAGGATTTAATTCTTCTTGATAAGGAAAAATATATACCAAATAAACTTGGCACTAAAAGTTTTATTGATATATACGCAAAGGATAAACAAAATAATCATGTGTTAATAGAATTGAAACGAAGTAATCAAGCGGCAAGGCAAGCATTGCATGAGGTTATGAAATACGCCGAAGGTGTTAAATCATACTTTGGAGCTAACGACGATGAGATTAGAATTATCATTGCTTCAACTGAATGGAGTGAGTTACTAGTTCCTTTTTCAAGTCTTGTTCATAGTATTCAATTTCCATTAAAAGGGGTTGATATTAAACTGGACGGCCGTGATATTTCCGTGGAAACGATTCAACCGCTAAAATATAACAAGGGTAGGTTTATTTCTCCAGCCTATGATGTGTTTTGGTATAAGGATGAGATTAATTTAAATGAGGGGGGGGCATCGATAATAAAAACATTAACTAATGCAGGCATCTATGATTTTTTAATTACAATATTAAAGGCAGATAAACCAATTCCCTCTTCTTCTAAGGAGAGACGCATAGGTGTTATAAAGGATATCATGAGAATGAATAAGTTAGAGGCGATTGATTCGGATGCGGAATTGTTTTCTTATATAGTATTCCTTTCCGTTCAAGCTATGTCCGCTAGCGAACATCTGGATATAATAAAAAAAACAAAACCAAACGAAGTAGTTGAGGAAGTGAAGGAAACTATTGAAGAACTCGAGGAAGAAGAACAGATTGAGTATCTGCGAAATTATTCTTTTGATCTCGAAAATATAGAAAGTGACTATTATGAAATTGGAAATCCTGCAAAGTTCATGCTTTATTTTAATACTCATGGAATAAAGCTCCATAAGTTAATTAGAAAAGGTTTCTTTGAGCTAAATGAAAACTTAACTAACGATATCATCCTTGCAGAGTTGAAGGGAACCAAAGGTAACTCAGCACAAAATCTTCAGGCAAATATTAGTATTAACTGCAAACAAAAGCTAAGTAATTTGAAAGAGGCAGTCCAAGATTTATTGGATGCAAATCTAGCATGGCAGAGTCAGATACTGCAAATTTTAGCCGAAATCCAACAGAAATATCCTGACTCAACTATTGAGTTGAATATTTATCACCCAAGATTGGGCTTGTTTTCACTTTATTATACCTTTAAAGAATTTGAAAATAAGGAAAGCTATCTCCCATGTTATTCAATCTATGTAAAGAACACAAGCACTAAGGTTGTAAAAATATATTTCGGGTGTTTGCAGGGAAACACCAAAAGCTTGTCTTTTTATGAAGTGATTGATAAGTATTATAGTGGTAATATTCAAGAGTTAATGCTTACAATGATTTGGGGTGGTCGAGAATATCGAGATGATGAAATATTAGATGATCTAGGGATGTCCTATATGAGCTTTTGTTGGGATATTGAAACAGGTAAAAAGTTTACTTTAATAAATAACAAATGGCGTGAGGATGATGTTAAGTCTGTTTATGGTTATTTTTACGAATATATTGAGAGAAATGAAGGTTTGATGTTCGATATTCTAAACGAGATATCTTTTTATGATCAGGGAGATAAGTTTTGCACGCCGATTATTGATACCCATATAATAATTGAAAGAAAACAAATTGAAAATCTTGACACATCTAAGCTTCATGATTTTTTTAAGTATTTAACATCTTCACGCTCGGCTATGAAATACTTCCAAGGCAAGATAGATATTTCAATAAATGGATATGATGCTGATGGTGAATTGTACAACATCGTAGATGTCAGAAAATACTTAATAAAAGTAAGCGAAGAGATAAGGTTCCTATTTTTTTTCATTAATCCCAATGGGTTTAGCCAAATCCTAAGACATTTCTTTTTAGCCTATGCAGAAGTTAAATCTGAGACCATTACTTCAGAGGGGAATATTAAAATTGAGCTAGATACTTCAAATGTCGGCTCGTTTTTTGAACATCAGTTCTCAGGTTTGAACGAACTTACCGATTTTTGTGGCATGAGTATAGATGAAAATAAAGCTATTACTGATGCTGTTATGAGCTGTATAAATGTTTTTTATTCATGATTGTATCTTATATCATACCTAAAGGTATACTTAGCTGCACGCGATAAGATGTTTTTATATATTGTGCACATGGCTCATTAGAGAAAATATTTAGTGGGCTCAAATGGAATTGAGGAGATGTACTGACCAATAATAATGAGTAAGTGTTTTTATTTTTTAAGTTGCTTAAGAGTTCTGTCAATAACTGTACGGGGCGCTCCGCTTCGGATGAAAAACCGCCGTCAGAAACAGCAGTGCCAGCTGATAAAACCGCGCCTGACGACAGTTCAGTGACAGACCTTGCAGCTTTATGACGAAACGTTAGTGGGCTGGCGCAGCAAGGAATTTCAGGCCATGACGCGGGGCGGTGTACGCACTGAGAAAATATGGATGAACTACCCAGAGGGAGCCGCTTACTCGCACGCGTTCGCTGGTAAAGACTACAACGACCGTTACCGCATTAAACGGAAGGCGTTGCGCTGGAAAGAGAAATTTGCAGCTCTACCGGCCTCTGAGAGGCTGGCAATAATGGTTGCGTTAAATGATGTAGATTACTGATAAGAAAGCCGCTCATCTTAGCGGCTTTAAAAAATCATGACTCTATTGAATTTATTTTTTAGTGCTATGAAAAATAAGCATCATGGGATGAGGTATGTGAAGAATAATCATTCAATTGTGGAATTATGCCTCTGCTCCATAGTAAGCTTTTGTTAATGTTGAGACCGTCGAGCTTTGGCATTCTGTTGTGTAAAGCAATAAATTCATTTTTGAAATTATCTGAGGAAACAATTTTTGAGCAAAAAGAAGAATACAAAGCACGGTTGTTTATGTTGCACGCTTTAGCAATCTCATCTTCAAAATTTTTTGTTTGTTGAAATAAGTAGATTGTATGCTTCTTGGCCTTTAGAAGACTTATGTTGGTTTTAAATCGTTCTATGTTCTCAATTCGGTCAGTATCAAAAACCACTACGATCTCACTAACTTCAGTCAAAGCTGGCATGATTTTTTTTATGCTAACATTCCATAAGTTTGCAATGACTATTTTTTTTATAGGGTACCCAAGCGATGTTTTGAAATCACTGAATAATGCCTTTTCCGTTTCCCCCTCAACGAGGACAATAGCAAATTTTTTGGCCGCCATAATCAATCCTCAAAAAGCATTTCTTCAATTAATGAAACATCAGGGATGGTCGCGAAACAATCGTTTTTAACTTTATTTAAAAGATTTCGGTCATTCTTTTTATGCTGAGAGGTCGCTTCAATAAATGTGGTTGACCCGTTTATTTTTTTAGTAAATGTAAACGAGTGAGTCGGTAAATCTAAACTCAATATATCGTAATTATGAGTTGTATATATAAACTGACCATATCTGCAGAGTTTAGATATTATCAAAGTGACCATTATTTTTTCTAACTCTGTATGGGTGAAGGCCATTTTCTCATCCAAAAAATAAAGGCCACTACATGGGAAATTCATATCAGTTTCTTCAGTTTTATCTTCAAGTATCCCTGAAAGGAGGTGCGATATTTTTACAGCATCATAAGTCCCTCGGGATAATCTATCTTTGTTAGTTATCTCCCCCTCCATGTCAATAATGACTTTATCACCATTATTGAAAATCACAGAGTACCCTTGCAGATTTTGATTGCCTTCATCATCTTTAACAATTAGTCCAGAAACGGATTTAACTGTATTGTCAAAGGTTTTAAGTATACTCTTTAGAATATTGCTTCCAATACGAGATATCTTATTCGTATTTTCTTGGTTTTCAGAAAGTATAAAATGCCATCCTAGAACAAACCCTAAATTATCTAGATATTGAGAAAACTCCTTTGGATTAGCATTCTCAGTAGAGAAATATTTGTTTGGTCCATTTAGTTCGAATTTTTGATCATTCCAGACAATGTCTAATCTTTTAGTCGTTTTTGCACAAGAATCGGACTTGCGTAAATCAACTGATGCCATAGCAATTTTCTCTACAGTGACAGAGTCGTCTGTAGCTTTAAGCCAAATACCAGTCCTGAATAAAGATTTCAAATGGGCCTGAAAGAAGTCCATTTCAATATAAGCAGGTTTCGTTTTGTCCATTAATTTTAATGGTTCCGGATTAAAAACCCCGGTGCTAAGAAATCGTAGTACGGAGATCATTACCCGGCCAAGTGATGTTTTTCCTGATGCATTTGCGCCAGATACAATGCACACTTTTTTGAAGTAAAACTTTTCATACCCCTCAATGTACTCGCCTTCCAGTGAGCTATTAACTGGGGTTCTTGTGAAACTCAGGTCAAGGACACTGTTTTCAAAGCAAAAAAGATTGTCGATTCTGATTTTAGTAAAAGCCATTTTGTTCCACCTTTTGGAAGTAAATCCAACTATCAATGGAGTTTACATGTAAAAGGCAAGTAATCAATACTGGAGCTTGATTTAGTGCACAATAGCGCACAAATTTGCACAATTTTTTTGATGTACTTTTTCTCCTTTAAGCCCATACTGGGCGCGGTCTTAGGCCGATTTTGTGCATGCACGAAAAATGAAAGGATTGCTGCGCGCAGGTGACGGGGGGCAAGCCCCCGCAAACGGGTCAGGGTAGGGAAGGCGGCAGAATACGCAATTTCACGGTTTCTGCGTCACGGTGAGCGGTCGTTTTGGTTGGCGGCATGCCCTTGCAGGTAAAAAGCAGCGACGCGCAGAGGGGCGCTGATGCGGGATTTTTTCAGCAGAAAAGATGAGGCCAGCGAAAACGCTGGCCTGTTATAAATGGCTGATGTTGTTTAAAGAAACTGAATTGTCTGGCGGTTATTTCTCAGCGGTAAGCAACGCGTAAGGGTTAAAGCGGATCACTTCTTCTCCGATCCACTCATTGACCACCTTCAGCGCCTCCATTACGGGCGTCAGCTCGTTGATAGCGTAGACCCGTGCGGCTTTCTCGATATCCCCAAATGAGCCGTTTCCCTCTGGCATGGCGCCCATCAGCTGCGGCGGGATACGGTGCGCTGCGAGTATGTCGTCACGTGTGGCGTTCTTAATGTTGATAAACTCATCTTTCGCAGTGATCTGCTGGAAGGGGAGGATTTGCACGCCGTCTTTGCCGCCGCCTGGCGCATGCAGCAGCAGGTTTTTAAATGCGCCTTTACCACGCGCGCCGGTCAACGTCTCTTTGACTGCCTTCATGCTTTTATCGTCAACCTGTCCGGCGCCAATATAAACAATGCATCCAGCATGCGATCCATTGTCGTAGTAAAGCTTACGGAACATGTCAGCGGAGTGGGCCAGGCTGGCGGCCAGCAGTGCTGCCATATATTCCGGCATACCGTAGACCTCCTGATTAATATCAGGGTTCAGAACGTGACAAACCGTTCCTGATTTGAATGTATGCTCTTCTTTCCAGCGCCGGATAAACCAGTATTGATCGAGATCTGTGCTTCCACGCCGGGTGTACTTCGCAAGAGAGTGTTTGAAGGGAAGCGGGCCGCCTAGGCGATTACGCGGCAATTCGAGGTAGGCATTGCCAAACGTGAACCAGTCCAGCGCAAACGCGGAAAAGGTCTGGCGATTGAGCAGTTTGTGCGGGATAAAACAGCCGGTGAGCACATTACGTTTGAAATACAACGCCGACTCATGCCAGGCGCTCTGACGCGGAGCTTTAGCCAGTCCGTAAAAGTCTACTGGCGTCTCATAGTATCGCCCGTTATCCATGCAATAGAGATTTTCCAGCAAATCGGCCATATCCCGCACGGGATAAGGGCCGTCAAAGCTGAACGCTGTCAACGCGGGATCGGCCTTCAGTGACTCCACAATGTCAGGGCCGGCGGTGCTGGCTATCGGCTTTTTACCGTATTTCTTTTTCAAAGTTACCATCCCATTGCGAAACCACCGCCGCCACTTTCCTGGCCCAACGGTTCATTAATAATCGAAAGCATGGTTGCCCACGCCATATCACCATGGCTTACGCCGCGCGATCGGTCCGTTTCGTAAGTGATGAAACCGCCGGGCGTAACAACTTTGCGAACAGCGTTGAAGGCTCTGACCAGACCCTGCTCGCTGCGGTCATATTCCCAGCGGCCGGCGCGTATGACCTGCAACATTTTGAGGACAAGGGCGCGCTTGGAAGATAGGCTCATCTGGTAGCAAATAGCCGCCGGGAACCAGTTTTTAACAATCTGCCAGACCGCCTCCCCGACGCCTTGACCGTCAATGGCGATGTGAGTGACGTTGTAGCGCTCGGCAGCCTCTTTGATGACCGCCGCCTGCTGTTCAAACTCAAGCCCTCGCAGTTGCTTCAATTCAACCGTGCGAAACCGGCCGCCGGCCACAAGGGGAGGGACCGTCACGGACAGAGCACCGGAATCACCATTGCCGCTGCCGCCGTTGGCGTCGTAGCCCAGCCACACCTCACGTTGGCCCATAGGGCGACTGGCGAAGGGTTTCCAGTCGGGCCAGTCGTCATACCCGTCAGCGCCGCACCCCAGTAACTGGCTAAGATTGAACGCGCTTTCGCCGTCTTTGACGAACTCGCACATGTACAGGTTTTCAAATTCATCGGGACTGTTTTCGTCCCTGATTTCATCAATGTCGGTGTAGTCCCACCCGTTGTTGATAGCGTCCTGAATAGTGACGATCTGCCGCCACGTTTTGTCCGGGTAAAGCACGCCGCTATGCGTTTTCTTCCAGGACACGTCGAAATCAACGCGCTGTGCTTTAGGCCGTTTCGCATTCCATCGATCGCCGGTCCAGAACTGATAGGCTTCATGGCTTTCACTCGATGGCGTGGAGAAGTACGTGCGAGTTAAGCCTTTTAGCGTTGCCATGGCTCCGGCAACCTTGCGCAGGTTGATAAAGTTTCCTGTCCAGAAAAACTCATCAAATCGCAGGTGGCCGGTGTAAGACTGCGCCGTCGCCGCCGACGTCCCGAGAAAATGCAGCTCTGCGCCGTTTGACAGCGTGATTTGCTCGCCGCCTTTAAGTTCGACGTCCACCTCTTCAGCCGCTTTGCGGATGAAGTTGCGGAACTGTAGCGCCTGCTTTCGTGATGCTGACAGAAAGATTTGGTTGCGCTGGTAGTCGTGCTTAACGTCTGTTCTCAGTGCGCCCAGCAATGCCTCGCGGGCAAAGTACCAGGTTGCCCCAATCTGCCGTGATTTGAGGATCATCCGGTTACGCTGATCTCGTTGTTCGTACCAGCCGCGCTGATGCCATGCGAGAGAGTCGAGAATTTTTAAGCGCAACGCCTCGATCTGCTCCTCGGAGAAGTGGTTTTTCTTCTTGCGACGACTGGTTTTCTTGTTCCCGGTAGCCGCCGCATTTTGCCCGGTATCCAGCCTTTTCAGCTGCCGGGTAAGCAGGTCAATCTCTTTGAAGTCGCCGCCGGTCTTGTTGTCTTTTGCATTCAGCTGGCAAAGGCGGGCGTCAATGGATTGGGTGACGCGCTGAATTGGGGGCGTTTCGTCCCACTCGTCGCGCTTTTTCCACGAATAAACCGTGTTTGAGTTGATACCCATGAGTCGCGAAATTTCGGCGGGCGGGTAACCCTGCCAGTAGAGCTGCTTTGCCCTTAATCGAATAAACGCATCCTGAATCATCACTTCCCCCTTTTGAGCAGGGAGATTACCTGCGCGCGATCCCCGCGGCTCGGGCTTTCAGGTCTGGCCGTTCTCCGACAACAAAACCGCGTGGCGCCGGGCTTTCAGGCTCTGCGATGATGCAGCGACTGACATTAATCAACAGGATAAAACGACATGGCCAGCACGACTAAACCCGCCCGCAAAAAGTTTCGCGTTGCGGTTTCCGGCGCCACCGTTGACGGGCGCGAGATCCAGCCGCAGCACCTCCGCGATGCGGCGGCGAGCTACAATCCGGCCGTTTACGGCGCCCGCGTGAACGTGGAGCACTATCTCTCCATGCTTCCTGACAGCAATTTTGGCGCCATGGGGGATGTTGTTGCTTTAAGCGCGGAGGATATCACCGAAGGGCCGCTGGCCGGTCGTACGGCGCTCTATGCCGAGATCGACGCTTCGGCACGAATGAAGCAGCTCACCGATGAAGGAAAAAAAATCTATTCCAGTATTGAGCTGCATCCGCAGTTTGCCCTTAACGGTAAGGCGTATGTGGTCGGCCTGGCGATGACGGACACCCCGGCAAGTCTGGGGACTGAGCGCCTTAAATTTGCCGCGCAGCAGCGCGCGCAGGTGATGGCTTTCAATAACCAGCAGATCGAGGCGCCGCTGTTCTCTGATGCGCTTGAAGCTGAAGTGATCGAACTGGCCGCTCATCGCAGCGAGGAGGGCGTCAACTGGTTCAACCGCGTGATGGGCATCCTTGGTAAAGGCCAGAAAACCGACGATCAGCGGTTCAGTCAGTTGCATCAGGTTGTTGAAGCCGTTGCTCAATCTCAGGCAGACCAGATTGACCGGTTCAGTGCCCTGGAACAGGACCGCCAACAGGATAAAGCCACCATTCAGCAACTGACCAGCAAACTTAACGAGCTGCGCGGTCAGCTTCAGCTCCAGCCCGCAGAAAATTACAACGCACGACCGGCGGCAACCGGCAACAGCAGCGCGCAGCTTGCAGACTTCTAAGAGGTAACCATGGAAAACCAGACTCGCGAACTATTTGATAAGTACATTGTGCGCCAGGCACATCTGAACGGTGTCTCACCCTCAGCCGTTGCCAATCGTTTCAGCGTCGATCCGACTATCCAGCAAAAACTGGAACAGGCCGCCATGGAGTCGGATGACTTCATGAAGCTGGTTAACCACTTTGGGGTTAAAGAGCAGGAAGGGCAGAAAGTAAAAATTGGCAGTAAGGGACCGATGGCGAGCACCAATAACAGCTCGGACGGTACCAACCGCCGTAACCCTGCACCGAACCATAACAAAGAGCCGCAGAACTACCACTGCCGCAAAACCAACTATGACTATGCGCTTTCCTATGCGGAGCTGGACGCGTGGGCCGGTCACCCTGAATTTCAGTCATTAATCAGTAATGCGATGGCTCGTCAGCTGGGGTTGGATCGCCAGATGATTGGCTTTAATGGCACGCATTACTCTGAAAACTCCGACCGCACGACCTACCCGTTATTGCAGGATTGCGGCGTTGGCTGGCTGCAAAAAATCCGCAATGAAGCGCCGCAGCGCATTATGCCGGGTATCACGCTGACCTCCCGTGATGAGAATAACGCGGTAATTGCGTCAGGCACCTACGGCAATATTGATGCCGCCGTGCTTGATGCGCGTCACAGCCTTATGGATCCCTGGTTCCGCCGCGCTCCCGGCCTGGTGACTGTGCTCTCGTCCGATCTGCTGCTGAAAGTGAACCTGCCGAAAGTGAACGCGCTCAGCCAGACCAATCCGAATACCGAACTGCTGGCCGCGCAGCTCATTGTCAGCCAGGAAAAGATCGGCGGTCTGCCGACGGTCTTTGTCCCGGGTATTCCTGAAGATGTAGTACTGATCACCAACCTGAAAAACCTCTCTGTGTACTACCAGAAAGGCTCCCTGCGTCGCTCTATCCGGGAAGAGCCGCACTACAACCGCGTGGCGACTTACCAGTCCAGCAATGATGACTATGTCATTGAAGAGTACGGCATGATTGCCATGATCGACGGCGTGACATTCGCCTGATAATCCCCATCACATGGCGGGCAGCAAGCCCGCCCAGGAGAATGAACCCATGCTGACACCGGCACAAAGACACTTTCAGAAGGTTATGGCAGAGAGGCGGGGCATCATTGATGAGCGTGACGCGGAGACGCGCACCGCACATGAGCAGATCCTCTTTCGCCTGCATATGCATAAATCTTCGCTAAGCCAAATCCAGTCCCGCCAGGCGAAGGCCGCTGTAAAGGCCAGCATCCTTCCTGAGTTTCAGGGATGGATTGACGGCACGATCGAGGGCGACAGCGGGCGCGCGGATCCGGTCATCACCACTCTGATGGTGTGGGCGGTGGACTGCTCCGACTATACGCTGGCGCTGCGTATCGGGCGCTATGTCGTTAAGCATGGCCTGAGCATGCCGGATGACAACTATCGCCGCCCGGCACCCACGGTACTGACCGAGGAAATCTGCAATCCCATTCTGAACCTCGCTACCACGGACGCCGGAGCCGATTTGTCAGGCTATATCCCCATGCTGGACGAGCTGGCCAAAATTGTGGCTGACAGTGATATGCCGGATGAGGTCCGCGCGAAGCTGTGTAAGGTGAGGGCATTTTGCCGTCGTGACACGGAAGACGCGGAAACCAAAGGCGAAGCGCTGAAACTCTTCCGGGAAGCCATGAGCCTGAACCCAGGTGCAGGTGTGAAACGGGAGATCGCCTCTCTGGTCAGCACCCTGAAGAAGGCACCGCAGATCAGCGCGGCGGGAGGTTATGCGGAAGATGAGACTTTATTCAGAGATGCAGCTGCACCCGTAACATCCGCAGCAGAAAAAGCCACACGAACACGCAAGCAGACGAAAACGGCGGCCGGAACCCAAAAAGCCACCCGCAAAACGGCGGCAAAAAAGACAACGAAAACCGCCACAAAGTAAACGCCTGAGCGTAATGAACTGGCCCCGCGCCACAGGCGGCGCGCCCGGCGATCTGCCCGTAATGCGGTCTTTTTACCGGACGCCCACCGCCTGACCTACCGGAGAAACGACGATGAGTTTTATCGCACAGCGCCCCGTCAGACCTGCTGAAAGTGATGTGACAGACGTGGACGACGGCGGCGCACAGATTGCCATCGGCACTTTCTGGCCGACGGTAAAACTCCACGATCTGCGCCTGGCTGCCCGCATCGCCGGTGACATTACAACATCCCGATTAATGCATATGGCAACGGAGGCCGCGCTGCATGTCGCGGATCAATTGAAGGACTGGCGCAAGCAAAGGGAAGCGGAAGGAGCGGAGTCACTGGCTTCTGTACTGCTGACTTCCGCCGGTGAACCTGTTGAGCAGATTAACGGCGAAAGCGCAAAAGTTTATCGCTTCCGACGCGCGGTCTACTCCTTCACGCGCGCCAGCGTACTGGAAGGTTACAGGGACGTCGGCACCACGCCAAAGGGCGACAAGGATGCGGAGGCCCTGGACAGGCAGATCGACGATCTATGGCGGGACGGGCGCTGGAGCATCGCTGACATTCGGGAAGAAGCCCGTATCTATGCGGAGCTGTTCTGATGAAAGTCAGGGCGTTGCAAAACGACACGGTTGATCAGCTCTGCTGGCGTCATTACGGCAAAACCGCAGGTGTCACAGAGAAGGTGCTCGAAGCCAATCCTGGACTGAGCAACCAGATATTTTTGAATGCCGGGCAGGAGATCGAAATGCCCGTGATAACCAGCGAGGTGGAACGGGTAACCGTCCAGTTATGGGAATGACTCTGGATCGTATTAACGAATATTTTGCGTTTGCAACATCCGCCCTGGTGACCGGCGTGGGCGTCATGACCGTCAGCGAAAAACTGGCACTGGCTGGCCTTCTTCTGGGGATTGTTTCCGCCGTCCGGCTGGCGATTCACCGCCGCCGCATTGAGCAGGCCAGCCAGCGCCGTAACGATTTGATAGAGCAGATTCTCCGACAGGCGGAAACCCGCAACCTTTCGGACCGCGAGCGGCAACTGCTGGAGCAACTGCACGGGGATAACCCGACATGAAGAACATCATCAAAAAATGTTCGATTGCGGTGATTGTGGCCCTTGGTATTTCGCTGGCGCCCGGGAGCGTCAGAACGTCGAAAGAAGGGCAGCAGAAAATTGCCGGTTGGGAAGACTGCCGCAGCACGCCTTATTACTGCACGGCGGGTGCTCTGACCATTGGTATTGGCTCCACGGGCGGCGTGGAAAACCGCGAATACAGCAACCAGGAAATAGCGCGGCGCTGGATCAACGATCTGCAACGGGCAGAAAACTGCATCAATAACAATTTCCACGGCGCCGACATGCCGCAGCTCACCTTTGAGGCCATGACGGATGCCGCGCTAAACCTGGGCTGCACCGGGCTGATGTGGTTCACCGATAAAAACGGACGCAAGCAGAGAACCACGATCTGGAAGCATGCTCAGGCCAGGCAATGGCCGCAGATGTGCAACAGGCTGACTGATTTTGTCAATGCGGGCGGTAAGCGCTCCCCCGGGCTGGTTAACCGGCGCAATGACTTTAAAGCCTGGTGCCTGCTGGGCCTGAGTACGCCGTCATGAGGGCGGGCAGTGTGATTGTAATGCTTGTCCTGCTGGCCGCTGTCTTGTGGCAGACCGACCAGCTTAGCGAGGCCCGGACCCGCAACAAGCTGCTGACCGAAACGGCGACCGGCTACGACCAGGTTATCCAAGAAGTGAAGGCGACCGCCATACAAACCCATAAGTTACTGGCAGAGGTGAAAGTCCGTGAGCAACAGCGTAATGCAGAAGGGGAGCGCCGACGTGAAGCAATGCAGGCCGCGTTCAATGGTGACACGTGCGCTGTTACTCCTGTGCCTGACGCTGTCAGCCGCAGCCTGCAAAAACGCACCGCCCGCGCCGAACATTCAACTGGTCCGTGAACCCGTCCCGGAGAGCCTGACCGAAGAGACGCCACGCCCGGCGTTGGATAAGCCAGTGACCTGGGGCGCGGTGGCGATATTCAGCGACAGGCTGATGGATGCGCTTGATGCCTGCAATGCTGACAAAGCGACGATCCGCCAGTGGAACAGCCTGCGCCAGAACACCCGAAAGGAGCCATAAATGCTGAAGATAAACACACTCCGCGCCGCCATAGAGAAAGCAAACACCTGGTGCCGGGCGAACCCGGAAGCCTGGACGGTGTTTGTTGAAGAGGGTGGCATTGAAACGACCGGTGAAACGCCGTCTTTCATGTACCGCTATTCTCTGGTGCTGTTCGTCATGAACTACGCCGGGAGCATTGACGACTTCACGCTGCCGCTGATGGCCTGGCTCTGGTTTAATCAGCCCGATCTGCTGCTGAACCCGGATAAAAACCAGCAGATTAAATTCACCACGTTGATTAACAGCGATGACACCGCCGATCTTATGTTTGAGCTGCCGGTGCGTCAGCGGGTACTGGTGCAGCTGGATGAAAACGGGGTGCCGTATGCCGAGCATTTGCCGGAGCCGCGCCCGCGCGTGCTGGCACCCCACGCCGCAAGCTGGGGGCTGGTATTTGAAGGCATGCTTCAGGAGGCCGGAGCGTGAGCGATCGCATGTTCAGCGAGCTGGATCAAGTCTTTCAGGACATCCTCGACGGCGTCAGTCCGGCGGGGCGCACCCGTACCGCGCGCAAAATTGGCCTGGCAGTGCGCCGCAGTCAGCAGCGCCGCATCGCCTCACAGAAAAACCCGGACGGTAGCGGCTATGCCGTGCGCCGTCGTAAAGTTTACCGCACCCAGCAGGGAATCAAGTTCTTCTGGAATAACGAGGTACGGGCGCTGAAAAACTGGCGCGGCGGGCGCGGGAAATATGGCCGGACAATCACGGGCTTTGACGAGAAACGCCGGGATATCCGCACATTTTACCGGGCCGATATCGAGCGCTATCTGGAAGTCAAAACACAATCAGCGACGCATTCAGAGACAAAAAAAACGCCGATGTTTACCCGCCTGCGCACCCTGCGCTTTATGAAGGTCAGACCGGACACGGGCGGCGTCACCGTAGGATTTGACGGCATTGCTGCGCGCATTGACCGTATTCACCAGTACGGCCTCCAGGATGAAGTTGGTCCGGGCGCCTACGCACAGTACCCGGCGCGTGAACTGCTGGGCATGACCCCGGCAGACCTTATCGCGACGGAAAACGCCGTTATCAGCAGTCTGGGGGGGCGTCATGAATGCTGAGCTGATGCGCCTGCTGGAAAACATTCTGCGTCTGGGCGTCGTGGAACAAATCAGCGCCGACAAGAAAGCGGTGCGCGTTCGCTCCGGCAGGTTGCTGACCACCTGGATCCGGTGGAACGTCACCCGCGCAGGGGCATTCAGCATCTGGCTGCCGCCCTCGATAGGGGAGCAGGTCTGGTTCGGTTGTCCGGGCGGCAACCCTGAAAACGCGTTTGTGATTGGCTCTGCATACAGCGCAGATAATCCGCCAACGGGCAGCAACCTGCTGGAAATCAGCATCACCGCACCGGATGGCGCGCGCCTGCATTACGACGCCGCCGCCGATGCCGGAGCACTGTCCGTGACCGGTATTAAAACCGCGCATATCCAGGCAGAGACCCGCGTCACGCTGGACACACCGGAGGTGGAATGCACGGAACACCTCAAAACGCGCACTTTCGAACTGACCCACGGCGGCACGATGGCCGGTGATGTGTTCCATTCCGGCGGCGTGTTGCAGTCAAACGGGATCACCGTACATGAACATAAACACGGTGGCGTGCAGTCTGGTGGGAGTACTACAGGAGGCCCGCAGTGACAGCCAGTTACACGGGGATGAACCCGGAAGGCACCGGTTCGCTGACCGATCACGATCAGCTCTGGCAGTCTGTGACAAAAATCCTCACCACGCCAACAGGCTCCCGTGTGATGCGCCGGGACTTTGGCAGCGTGGTACCTGATTTACTCGATGCGCCACAGAACACCGTCACCCGCATGCAGCTGATGGGCGCCACCGCTATTGCGCTGGCGCAGTGGGAGCCGCGGATCAGTCTGACCACCGTCAATGTGGAGTTTTCAGAAACAGGCGCGGTGACTGCTGAACTGGCCGGTACTATCACGGAAACCATGACAGATACCAGCAACACCATCAGGTTAAGGAGCTAGCGTGCAAACGTCCGTCGATTTATCTCAGATCCCGCAGCCTGATATCGTCGAGGTGCCGGATTTTGAAACGGTGCTGGCTGATATCCGGGCGCTTATCGTGGCGGCCATGCCTGCGGAACTTCAGGCTTCTGTGTCTGCTGCGCTGTTGCTTGAATCTGAACCGATGGCCGCGCTGGCTCAGGCATTCACCTATCGCGAGATCAATCTGCTGCAACGTATCAATGAAGCCGTGCGCGCGGTGCTGCTTTCCAGCGCCCTGGGGGCGGATCTCGATCAGGTCGCGGGTAATTTTGACACTGAACGTCTGCTGATTACTGAAGCCACCGACGAGGCAGACGCCGTATACGAAAGCGACGAAGAGTTGCGCGCCCGCGCGCTGCTCTCATGGGCGCGCCTGAGCACGGCGGGTGCCCGTAATGCCTATCACTATTTTGCGCGCGGGGCTGATGCGGATGTGCTCGACGTGCACGCCTATGGCCCTGAAACACATAACCAGGAGGGCCGCGTTTTCCTCTACGTGCTGTCACGCACCGGGGATGGAACCGCCCCGCAGGCTCTGCTCGATAAAGTCCTCGCAGCGGTGAACCCGGAGGACGTGCGCCCGATTACGGATTATGTGGCTGATTATGTCCGTTCCGCCGTGATTTTGAATTATCAGGTGGTTGCTGACATTTACGTCCCTTACGGCGTGGACACCGCCACGGTGCTGGAAAAAGCCACCGCAGCACTGAACGAATACACCGCCTCTGTGCATCTTATCAACGCCACCGCTGCACGGTCGGGCATAGACGGGGCGCTGCATCAGGACGGCGTTGTTACCGTCGATTTGCATTCACCGGCCTCCGACGTCGTTGCGACGATGGGCGAAGCGCCTCATTGCACCTCTGTGAAAATCAATCTTGTGGTGATGGACTATGACCGCTAATTATCCCGCCAGCATTCTGCCACCCAACGCCACCGCCGTGGAACGGGCCATAGACAGGGCCAGCGCCGCCGCACTGGAGAGGTTGCCGGTATATCTGATCCGTTGGGTTAAAGATCCGGACAGTTGCCCGCTGGCGCTGCTGCCGTGGCTGGCGTGGGAATATCAGGTTGATACCTGGAATATTAACTGGTCAGAACAAAAGAAACGCGATGCGATCAAGCGCGCCCACTACATCCACCGCCATCGTGGTACGGTCGCCGCCGTCCGTCATGCCCTGGTGGACAGTCCTTTCGGGACGGATATTGTTGAATGGTTCAATCAGAACCCGAAAGGGGATCCGTATACCTTTCGCCTGAACGTGTATCAGAACGATTTGCCGGTGACGGAATACGACCAGCAGGATCTAAAACTGGCGGTGCTGCGCGCCAGGAATCTGCGCAGCTGGTTTTCCGTTCATGTATTTGGCCGACTTCAGGGAACCTCGTATGCGGCCGGTTACATGTACGCCACGGAGAAAATCACGCCGCGCTTTGTCCCGTTGCAGGTGGTTTTATCCCGCTACGAGCTGAATCTGGCCCCCGGGGACGCGGAAACGGTCACGGTGACAATTCTCCCCGAATACGCGGAAGATAAAACCTTTACGGTAACTACATCGGATCAAACAATCGCGACCGCCCGGATAGTAAACGGCGATATTCTGGTTACGGGCATGAAGCGAGGTACCTGTTCGGTCACCGTTACGACGACTAATGGCGTCAGTGCGGTGATCAGCATAAAAGTGGTCGCGGTAATGAAGTTCATTACCCGCATCGACAGTGCAACCAGGCCAATATTCTTTGCTCATATGGACGAGGGTTTCACGGTTGACTATGGCGACGGCATTGACAGCCGGGACTACCGTTTCGATCCCGCCAGTGAAGCTTCAGGTTGGGTTATTCCTACACGTGAATTAGTACAGGGAAAGGAATACACCATCACGGTTAAGAACACGGAAACCGCCTGTCTGCGCAGCCGTTTATCTAACTATTCTTCGAAACTGAACCCTGTTGTGGAATTGATTAGTGTTACAGGGGAAAGAGGTCATCTTTCAGGGTTCGCTTTGGATACCACCGGATTAATGGCTATTCGTCCCGGAGCATTTGACGATTTGCCAAACGTGAATAACTGCAAAAATATTTTTACCAACTGCTCGTCGCTTACAGGTATTCCGGCATCGTTGTTTTCTCGCATGAAGATAGAGGATTTTTCAGACGCATTCAGAGGGTGTACATCGCTTACTGAGGTTCCATCGGGGCTATTTGCAAACCAGCCCGATGCGATCGACTTCTCATCTGTATTTGCAGGCTGCACCGGCCTGATCAGTATCGGCAATAATCTGTTCCACAGCTGTGTATCTGCGGTGAATTTCAGTTACGCGTTTGATGGTTGCTCAATGCTTGCAAATATCGGCACGGGAATATTTACAGGATGCGGTTCAGCAGGGACATTCTCTTATAGCTTCAGGGCGTGTAAAAATCTTCTTGTCTTGCCTGCTGATATGTTTGCGGATGTTCCGGGCGGCGCATTCACCGGCGTATTCCAGAATTGCACGGCACTGACGGCAATTCCCGCCAACCTGTTTAAAACATGTTCTGAAGCGAATCATTTTGGCGGTGCATTCACTGGCTGTTCGCAGCTTCTTTCTGTTCCTGCCGGTCTGTTTGCTGGTCTGTCGAAAGTGACCTATTTCGGCACGGTCTTTTCTGGTTGCAGTTCGCTGAAAACGGTCGGCGCGGGTTTATTTGCCGGGTGCAGCCAGGCGCAGACATTCGCCTCTGCATTTTACAGCTGCCGCTCTCTTGAAACTGTAGCGAAAGATATTTTCAGCGGCTGCGTAGAGGTGACGACCTTTGCCAGTACGTTTTATGGGTGCAGCAGCCTGACGGCACTCCCGTCTTTTACTGACTGCGCGAAAGTCACCACTTTCTCATACGCTTTTGCTAACTGCGGATCGCTCACGAAAATTGATGCAGATGCTTTTGCTGTTAAAGCGCTGGTCACGACATTCACATACGCTTTTGTAAACTGTACTTCGCTGGTTTCTGTGGAGGACGGCGCATTTCGGGGATGTAGCGCGTTAACCAGCCTGGGCTATACGTTTTCAGGTTGCCGCTCTCTGGTTTTTCTCGCGGGAGATATGTTTGCCGGTTGCGCCAAAGTGACAGCCGTCGATTTCTTATTCGACAAGTGCTCCGCGCTGGTTGAACTGCCAAAAGAGCTATTCAGCGACATGGTGTCCTTGAAAGGCATGGGATCGACTTTCCGGGATTGTACTGCACTCATCTCGCTACCATCCGGCCTGCTTGATGGTTGCATCAATCTCACTTCGTTAACGCTGACATTCTCGGGCTGCACCTCACTGGCGTTATTGCCTGGCGATTTGCTGAAAAACAACATTCTTCTGTCCGGCGCCGGATCGACGTTTTACGGTTGCACCTCACTGGTAAATATTCCGCCGACGCTGTTCGCGTCCTGCTCTCTTATTACCTCGTTTGGCGCCACGTTCCAGAATACCGGCGTGGAGGAAATACCGGAAAACCTGTTCAGCGGCAACCCGCTGGTGACCTCTTACGGCCAGACTTTCAGGGGCTGTAAAAACCTGCGCTCAGTGCCAGCCGGTCTTTTTGCCGCCAGCATAAGTGCCACGGTATTCACGAATGTCTTTTCGGAATGCAGTGCGCTGGAAGTCGTCGGGGCGGGATTACTCAACACCACGGCGGTAACGACGGTGGGTTATCTGTTTGACGGCTGCGCGTCATTACACAGCGACCTTAACACGATATTTAATCTTGCGAGTTACCCGGAGATTGTCACCACAACGGCAATATTCAGGAGCTGCGCATTACTCGCCGGCAAAGGCCTGGTATTTATGGGCAAAGTGCCGAACGTCACCGCGCACTATTACGCGTTTTATGCCTGTGCGGGCCTGGATGATTACGACGATTTACCCGGCAACTGGATAACGAACAAACTATGAAAACATTCAATCAATTAAAAAGCCTGATCGACTTTTGTCAGACCGATGCGTTTTTCCTGGAACACCTGAACCGGCTTCAGATCGCTGGCGTGATTTATCTTGATGAAGGCGATATCGATGCTGAGCGCAAGACTGTGAGTGATGATTTTTATGATCGACTTGCCAGTGTGTACGGCATTGAGCCAGAAACGAAAAATGAGGAGGCATAATGGCCACGGGACTGACACTAACCACGGCGGGCGCCGCCGAAATTGAGGCCGCGTATCAGGCGGGGGAGGTTGTGGATATTACCGCTGTACTGATCGGTGATGGTGGCGGCGTGACATTGCCGGCCGATCCCGATGAGCTGGCGGCGGTGACGGCGCTTTTTGGTCAGTTTGGCCGTGAAACCTTTGACTCTGATTCAAGCTATGAGGGGTTTATCAGCGGTCAGATCGTTATCAATTGCCAGGATTATCCGGGTAAAACGCTCAGAGAAGCGGGGCTGGTCAGCGCTAAGGGTACGCTCATCGCTTACGGCACATACCCGGCGACATACCTCCCGGCACAATCTGATTCCATCATCAAAGAGATCATTCTGACGCTGGTGTTGACGCTGACGCACAGCTCAAGCGTGCAGCTTGTTATCGATCCGGCGCTTGCCACACTCACGCAGGAAACAGGTGATAAACGCTATCTGCGGCGAGCACAAAATCTTTCTGATTTAAACGATCCCAAAGAGGCTAGGGATAATCTTGAACTGGGTAACTCAGCTACGCGGGACGTGGGCACCGAGACGGGAATGGTAGCTGCGGGGGATGACTCGCGGATCACCGGTGCACTTCAGAAAGAAAATAATCTTTCCGATCTGAGCGATACATCCGAAGCCCTTAAGGCGCTGGGGCTAGACAGCGATGGAGTAGTATACAAGGCTATTGTTGACGCCATTTTTTACGTTGGGATCATCATCTCTGGAGAACAAAGCCCGGCGACTCGCTTTCCCTGGCAGACATGGGCTGATTTAAGCGAAACCTTTGATGGAAGGGTTGTGCAGATCGGCTCTCATTACGGCATGATCGGCGGCAGCAACAATGTGAAACTCGAAGCCGATAACCTGCCTCCACACTGGCACCGCTCTGGTGATAGGTCACCAGGGGCAACATGGGACCCTAACACGACCCACGGAACAGATAACCAAAAAAGTGGCCCTCTAGCTCTTACGGAGGGGACTTACGTAGATGCCTATGGACTGACACAAACTCAAAACAAAGCGGTAGATGTGACTAACGAATTTGTTTGCCTGTGTATGTGGAAACGCATGACCTAAGAAAATACTCACTAGTAATGAATGTTAACTCTGCTTGTCAAAGAAAGTTTCAAATTATATTGTTTGTTTTTTAGTATACTCATACAATTCGAGATTGGTAGAAGTGAAAGAACGAAGACTTAAGGTAATGAATTTATAACAAGGGCTTATTATGAAATATTCTCAACTTACGGATAGTTCCTTCTGGTTAGCTCTACAACAAAGGAAGGATTTGGAAAAGTATGGCAATCTAAATTGCGCTTTATATGCAATAGAATTACATAACAATATAGATAGTATTGATTTGATAGCGCCTGATATCATAACTGAAGGTGGAGATGACGAAAACATTGACATATTAATGACGGATAGGGAAAGTAAGCAAATTTATCTAATACAATCTTATCAGTCTGCCATATTTCGACCTCAAGGAGCCAAGCCCTCAAAAGCTCAAGAAACATCTTATGCTGAGACAGCATTACTTTCGGCTGATATTGATAATATCCCACTAAGAATCAGGGAACAGGTTAGTGATGCAAGAGAAGCTTTGAGAAATAAGGAAGTTGATAAAATAAATGTATGGTTTATTCATAATTGTCCAGAAACCGAAGAATGTGAGAGACCTTTACATTCGATCGGTCGTGCCATTATGGATAAAATAAAAGCGATCTATCAGATTGAAAATTTGAGAGTTAGTTCTAAGCAAATGGGATTGAATTCTCTTGATGAGCTTTATAATTCCCAGCATAGCCCGATTTTGATATCTGATAAGATATCGTTAACAGATATTCATGGGTTTTATCAGAGTTCAGATACACACTGGGCATCCTTTTCCACATTTGTAACTGGTAAGTTTATCAAAGATCTCTATAGTAGTTATGGTGAGGATCGTTTATTTAGTGCAAATGTTAGATCTTATTTGGGTAGCAATAAAAAAGACCTATCAATTAATAAGGAAATTCAGAATACGGCTAAGTCTCACCCTCAAAACTTTTTTGTTTTTAATAATGGCATTACGGCATTAGTACACGACTTTGAACTGGATTTATATGCTGACTCACCAATCTTAGGGCAATTAAAAAGTGTGACGGGCATATCTATTGTTAATGGCGCTCAAACAACTGGAAGTATTTCTAATATTGATACAGAACCTGATGATGATTTAAAAATTGCTATTAGATTCATTAAGGTGGAAAATCCTGAGTTAATTAACGAAATCACCCTGGCCAATAACTCACAAAATAAAGTGTTGCGTTCAGATTTTCGCTCTAGTGATCCAATTCAAAAAAGATTAAGGCGAGATTTTAGTCAAAACAAAGAGTCTTTATATACTGGTGGGCTTCGCCAAGTTTTAACGCCAGCGCAGAAAAGAATTCTCCTTCCCACGGATACAGTAGCTCAAATATTGATAGCATTTCACGAACATCCTACTAGTGCATATCATAGGAAAAAAGATATTTGGGATGATGAAGAACTGTATCAAAAAGCTTTTGACGATACCATAACCATGGGTCATATAATTTTTGTTTATTCTCTAAATGAAGCAATTAGTCAAACCAAATCGGAGTTTAATGAGCAGTACAGGCATAATCAACTCCCTGAAGTAGATGCTATTAAACATAAGTTATTAACTCAGCCAGGTGTGTCATTATTAATGATACACGCCATCGCCAGTATAATGGAAATTATACTTGGTTCAGCAATTCCCAATAAATATATTTTATCCTTCAAGGAAGGCGTAAAAAGAGACCAGGCAAAAGAGCTCTGGTTGCCGGTAATAAAAAGAGTGTTAACGAGATCTGCATTACTTGAGCCAGCAACAGCAGGTAGACTTTCTAAGCGAAAAGACATATCGGAGATAATAACTCGCTTCCAAAGTGATATGGATATGTATCGAGATGACTTTAAAGTTCTTCTGCCGGAGTTTATTTCAAAAATTTATTATTAATTCAAATTAAGCCTCCTATGGGAGGCTTTTTTATTTCTTTTTATTAGACATTATTTAGTGTGTGCTTTGCTATTGATGTTAAAGATAATTAAAACTCTTTTTCTTCAGAAATTTTCATTATTTTCGCATTGTTAATGTTGCTAAATTGTTAAACGCCTATTGTTTGCTAACGAAACTAATATTGCTTCAGCTCAAGAGGATAGGCTGCCGAGCGTTTTCTTGGCCGTATTCATAGCCGTTTCAGTCCCGGACTTAAGAGTTATCTGCAAATCGCTAACAGATGCACTTTGCAGATGCTCCCTGATATCTTCATCAACCCGCTGCAATGAAAGCGTGAACTCTATCTTTTTAGCTTTTCCGTAGCGATCGAACTCCTGATGCGTTTCCTGCAAACCCGTGATGACATACATTCCGTAGATGGAGCCAACGCCATCAATTAGCGGCCAGGCAAGCCCGGTGTAAGCCATTGTCGAGACGGCACCCAAAGACAGGTTGCCACCAGTGATTTCTGGATACAGCAACCCACCCAGTGTCAGTTGGTTCTCGCCTGCACCAACGTACTGCCATTTTGCACTACGGCCCACACGATCATTTTTAACGTGCCGCCAGTTACGGGACAGCTGCAATTGCTGATAGGGCAGTGTCCTGAGTTCAAATACAAAGAGCCCGAATACCATCATCATAGCTATAACTCCTGTTAATCATGGTCCCGGAACGAACCCCGGGCAGCGCGTTGCTGTTTGTCAATTTCTGCGCGTATCGCTTCGCCAACAAGTCGCGCCAGTTCGCGCGGATTGCTGTTCTGAATGCCGTGCAGATGGATGTGAATATCACCGGAAAAACTATTACCTTGAGCCGCAGCCGCCGTGTGGGTGCTTTGATTTCGGCGTACCGCTTGCCATGCCTGCGTCTGTTTTATCAATGGTTCGCCAGCGGCAATAACCGGGCGAGCGCTGATAGACTGGCGGACAAGCCTCGACTCCTGCCATTCACCACGTACTGCAAGGGCTGGAGGGAGATTTTTAAATACAATGTCACCCGGCCCGATACGTTTGCGCTTTTCCTCATCTAAAAGGCCTTTGGTGTTATCCGCGATTTGGCCCAGCCGCCGCTCTGTTCCAGAGTTGCCCCCGAGCACATTGGGCGGCGGGGCGCTGCCTTTGCTTGCAGGCTTTTCAGATGACCATTGCCACTCCCTTTTAACCATGCGCCGGGATTTTTCATCCCATTCCCACATAACCGGAATAGCCCTGAGTCTGGCCGCTTCCAGCCTGGCTCTTTCAATGCCATCGGGGATGAGATCGAGCTTCTCCAGTAACCAGCCGACGCCTTCCATTAACTTCTGAAGCGGCCAAAGCAGAACGCTAAGTGCGGTCCCCAGGACTTCGCCAAAAGTCTGCCCGGCACTGGCGCATTTGTTTAGCGCCTCGCGACTCTCCTCAACGGGCGTTAATACTTTTTTAAACCAGTTCCAGACGTTTTTGACGCCATCCCCAATGACCCCGAAAACGGGCGCCAGCCGGGAAAATGCGTTATAAACTGGCGCTAACCCCTGGATGACGCCTGTAAAAAAACCGCTAAAGAAGGCCTTAATTGGTCCCCAGTATTTCCAGATCAGTACTCCCGCAGCTACAAACGCAGTACCCACTAAACCGATTGGGCTCAAGAGCATTGATAATCCGCCACCCAGTGCCGCAATACCGCCTTTTACAATGCCGAAGAGAGCAGGGATCCCGGTTAGCCGCAATGCCAGCCCACCAATGCTTTTTGACAGGGCGCTGATAGCAGTCCCCGGAGAGGTAAAGGCTCCAAGTAACGCACCGCGCAGGGGTACCATCATTCTGGTTAATACGCCGATGCGTCCTGCCAGGCCGCTGAGTAAAGCACGCCATCCGCTAATTTTTACCAGTGAGCTACCGCCCGCAGCACTCAACATGCGGAACGCTGATACCGTACCTCTGATTCCGCTCCCGCCGGACAGAAGCGCAAACCCCAGTCTGAGCTTCGCCAGCGGACCTATCAGCAGACCAGCAGCTAATGACATACCGCCAATTACAGCGGTCAGTGCCAGTGCAGTCCCGCCGGCGAGTAACAACGTTTGTGAAAGTCTGGGGTTTTCTTCTATCCAGCTTTGAACAGTGCCAATAACCCGGCTAAGCCCCTGTGTCAGCCTGCGCAATGGGCCGTCTACTGTCTCAGCCACAGAAATACGGAACGCCTCCCACGCGCTGTCCAGCTCCTTCAAATCGCCGCCCAGGTTGTCTTTCTTCTTGTTGGCGACGGCGAAGGCCTCCTGATTTTTATGTGCTTCTGCAATTTGTTCATAGAGTGACTGGAGGTAGCCATCACCTGCGCCGTTGACCAAAGACTGGAGGCTCGTAAAACCCTCTTCTCCGGCGATATCTTTGAAAAATGAAACCTGATCCACCTCGCCAAAGCGGGAAACGCGTTTTTGTAGATCGAGAAGAATATCGAACGGACGTCGCATTTTTCCGCTCGCGTCGGCAGTTTCCACTCCCAGCTCTTTGAGTGCCTTTTTGGCTGCCGTAGTAGGGGAGGCCAGGCGGGAGAGGGAGCGACGCATTGCAGTACCGGCCTCGCTACCGCGAATACCCACGCGCGCCAGCGTGCCTGTCATCGCTGCTGCTTCTTCCAGGCTAATCCCAAGCCCCGCCGCTACCGGCCCGACAACTTTCATTGTCTCGCCGAGGCTGCTAAGCGTGGTGTTGGTACGGGTAAATGTACCTGTCAGCACATCGCTGACGCGGTCCATTTCTCCGGCATCGAGGGAAAACTGAGAAAGAATGTTTGAGCCGATGTCTGCCGTTTCGCCCAGTTCCATGCTGCCTGCCAGCGCCATATTGAGCACACCGGGCAGTGCGGCACGGATAGCATCTGGCGTGAAGCCAGCCATCGCGAGAAAGGCTTGGCCGCTGGCGGCGTCACGTGTGGTGAAGGCGGTTTCAGCACCGAGTTTTTTTGCCTGAGTGCGCAAGGCGGCCAGCTGCGAATCGCTTTTATCGAGCCGCGTCAGCGCCTGGACGTTTGACATTTCCTCATCAAAACCAACCGCAGGCGACAGGAAGCGTCCGGCGCCGTACCCGGCAGCGGTTGCTGTACCTAATGCTATGGCACCGCCAGAGCGCAACTTCCCGGCCATCTGCTGCGCACCCTCGTAACGTTTACGAGCTTGAGTGACCGCAGCAAGTTGCCGTTTTTCCCGTTCAAGGGATTGGTTGTATTGTTCTGTGCGGCGTATCGCGTTACCGATGGTGGCACTACTACCGGAAAGCATGACGCCATGCTGGCGCAGGGCTGATGCACTCTCACGAAGGCGGGCCACTTCCGTCACACGTTTTGCGGTCAACCGATCAAGCCGCTCACCCAGTCGCGACATCAGTATTTGCTGTTTTTCCGTCAGCGTCCCGTTTTTACGTTGCGCTTCTGACAAGCCATCAAAGCGGGCGCGGGCACGTGAGATGGAACGATCGGTTTTGCCGACGGCCGCGGTCATTCGCTGAAAAGTGGCTCTGCTCTTATCGAGCCCTTTCAGGGTGGATTGTGTTTTTCTGAGGGAGTCGGAAAGGCCACCCGCACTCTGGCGGGCAGCATTAACGGGGCGGGTAAATCTGTCGATAGCGCTGAAAGCAACGCGTATATCAAGACTCTTCATCACTGGCACCACTTCGAAGCGCCGCCCGCTTGCGCCAGGCTATCACCTCGCCAAGAGCCATGCCGAAAACTTCAGAGGGCGGCCAGTTAAAAATAACGGCAATATCAGCAACCAGATCATCGATCTGGTCAAACGCAACGGTGATTACTCGCTCTCCGTCTCCGCCACGTTCGACGCTCCAGGCTCCGGCGGATTCAAGAAAGGGACCAGAAGCTCTGCCAGCCCGATAAAGTCCAGAGTGTGCATTTCGTTGATTTCTTTTTGTGTCAGCGCAGGCGCGGTGACTCGCGTCAACAGTGTGGAAATTGAGTCTGCATCCATATTGGCAACGCGGATAAGATTCAGGCCGCGCAACGATCCGGCCTGACTGATGGCACCGGTGATTTCCACCTGACCGATCTCACTGTCTTTACGAACTACCGGCTGCATCAGCGTGAACAGGTTTTTAGTTTTTTTAGCCATGTTAAAAATCTCCGGGCGGCATCTTTGCCACCCCTCTGAAAGGTTATTAATTGCCCATACCAAGGGCGGAGGTGATGCGGTCCGGGAACATGTTCTGACCGTTCTTTTTGTAGATGAAATTCAGCAGATCGATTTCGATAATGGGCTGATCATCTATGGAGAATTTGTAGTAGGTGGATTTAAAGGTGTAGCTTTCCTCGGTGTCTTCTCCCTGTTTTGAATCTCCACCGTCGAGTTCAGTAAATCGCCCGCGCAGCTCCACCTCGACAAGCTGGCTTTCGCCATCAGTGAAATATTCACCCGCAAAGCGCAGCCGCGTGCCGTCAATTTCTGCTCCGTATTCGAGAAACAGAGCCTTAATGAGGCCGCCAAAAACAATGGTGGAATCCAGCGCGCCAGCCTCAAGGCCGAGATCAACACCGACCGCACCCAGCATGCCACCGCCCTGATAGTCCTCTACCTTTCGTGACAGTTTGGGGCGAGTGAAAGAGGTCACTTTTCCTAGATAGTTGTCGCCGTTAACAAAGCAGCTAAAAAGCCGCAGTTTGTGAGGAATAGCCATTATTCACCCCCGAGCGACGCGAACGCCGGTTCGTAAAAATCATCAGTAAAGGTCTGGTATAGCGTCAGATCTTCAAGCGGTGGGACCGGGCTGTAGCTATAGCGCACAATCAGTTTTCCCTGGCGCAAATCCGTGGTGCCGTTGTCCAGCGTGTCATACCAGCAGTCAGCGCCGATAAGCTGACCGGCAGTGACTTTTTTGCTGAGAGCCGCTCGAATACCGCTCACAACATCTTTCACGTTGGCCGGAGTGAGCGGGCTGTCAACCGTGGTAAATTGCGCCTCCGCAATACTGTCCGCCAGGATCTGCGCAGTACGGGTAAAAACCTCAAAAGTGTAGGTTTCAGTGTCCGTGGTGCGGTTACCCCAGAAGCGGAAACCGTCACGCTTGATAAGCGTTGTGATTTCGTTGTTGTTAAGCTCGTTCGCGTCGCTGTCTTCTGCCTGTAATGCCCAGAAAACATCCTTCGAAATACCGAGAACGTTATTCACCACAACATTCGACAGCGATTTGTGCCAGCCCTGGCTGTTATCGATAGCGGCGCGCAGGCCGCAGGCGTAAGCCGGGGCGGGAAACGTTTCGTTATCATCCGTCAGGGGGTTGTAAGCGATAAAGTCCGGCCAGATCAGCATCAGCTCGCGGTAAGCGAAGGTTTTGCGATAAGCGATAGCCTCCGCCATGGTCGCGCAGCCGTTGCAACCGCCATAAACAAAAGCCCGCAGATTCTGGGCAATCACGCAAAGCTGTGACGTCACTTCCTCGGTGTCGTAGTCCGGCACCGCCAGGATGCGCGGCCGATAGCCGGTTTTGGCTTCCGCTGTCAGCAGGGCATACATTCCCGTGTAGCTGTCGCCATCTGTTCCGCCAATAACGGCCTGAGACTGGCTGGGGCCGTTACCGGAAGCCTCTTCCACCCGGACAATCACAACACGCGGACTGCACTGATCGGAAATGGCTTTGAGGGTTTTGTAAAGTGACCCGGTTTTACCTGCCTTGCCGAGGACGTTACGCACCCGTGTCAGCAGAACCGGCGTATTGAGCGGGAAGGTTTCCGGATCGGCGTCATCAGCAACCGCAACAATACCGATTACACTGGAATCAATGTCATTGATTGCCTGCTGTAGGTCGGTATTTTCGCGAGAGCGGACGCCGTGAAAACGAGTTTCAGACATAAGTTCACCATCATGTTGCTCTTTGAGTTCAGGGCAATATTCAACGTTAAGTCTGCTGGCGTCGCCTGGTTGCCGGTCTGCCCGTTCGCTGACAACAAAAAGGGATTCAGCCCCGCGCGCGGGCATGGAATCATCAGCAAAAAACGGGGGAGTTATGTCGATAGCAGACACGCTGACAACAGCAGCCGAAGCGCATGTAGAAAAATTAAGTGAGGTCGTAAAGACACCGGATTTTAGTATCACGCTGGGTGGGGTTGCCCTGACCGAACTGGCCGACCGCATCACCTCGCTATCTGTGACAGATAACAACGGTTTTGATGCTGACCAGCTCACCCTGTCAGTAGATGACTCTGACGGGGTAACAGATTTACCCCCACGTGGTGCGGAGCTGGCGGTGTCCATCGGCTGGCTGGGTGAGGCGTTGATCTACAAAGGTCTCTACACCGTTGACGAGGTGGGGCATAACGGGCCGCCGGATGTTATCGACATCACCGCGCACAGCGCTGATTTTCGCGAAGAGATGAACGTCAGGAGGGAGGTGTCCTGGCATGATGTGACGATAGAGCGGGTGGTATCAGCCATAGCCCGGCGTTATGACCTGAAGCCGATGATTAGCGAGGCTCTAATCGACATTGAGATCGACCATGCGGATCAGACCGAAGAGAGCGACATGTCGTTTTTAACGCGCATGGCGGGGATGCTGGGGGCCATTGCCACCGTGAAAAATGGCTGTCTGCTGTTTATCCTGCCTGGGGGAGGCGTCAGTGCATCCGGTAGGGCGCTGCCATCGGCTGAGATAACCCGTGCCAGCGGAGATCGTCACAGGTTCCGCATTGCCGATCGCGATGCTTACACCGGCGTGAGGGCGTACTGGCTGGATCTTAATTTCGGCAAGAAAAAACCGGTCAAGGTCACTAAGCGCAAAACAAATACTGCCAGAAAAAAGGCTGAGGAGAAAAGCAGCCGGCCGGAGGGGGATTACATGGAAGGCGCTGAAGGTAACGTGTATGTTTTGCGTAAAACCTATCAGAACGAAACGGCGGCCAGGCGCGCAGCTGCGGCAAAATGGATACAACTCCAGAAAGGCGCAGCACAGTTTTCGATAACCCTGGCACGCGGCCGCGCCGATTTATACCCGGGTATGCATCTGACCGTGTCGGGCTTTAAGCCTGAAATCGATACTCAGGATTGGATAATTGCCAGAGCGGAACATGTGATCGGTGATAACGGATTTACCACGAAAATGGAGCTTGAGGCGAAAATAAGCGACTGGATTGCAGAAACTGAACAGTAGCGGCCATAATAGGCGTGAGTTCAACTCCCTATGGGAGATCATCATGTTTGTTTGTCCCTACTGCGGCGCAAACGCCCGTACCCGCACCAGCCGCCGGTTAAGCGAGTTCACCATCCGGCAATATCATCAATGCCAGAATCTTGAATGCAGTGAGTCATTCACGACACTTAACACCGTAGAGCGCAGAGTAACGAAGCGCTCAACCAGCGCAGATCCATTGCCGCCAGGATTCATCCCCGGCGACGCTTTCCCGGCTTCTCATTACGGGAACAGTCAACTTAGTCTTGCAGTATAAAAATAGCCCCCCTGGAAGGGGGCTATTCTTGTCAATGTGGTCGATATGTGGACACTTTTGAAATAAATCCTTTTATTTCAATTTATTAAATCCCAAAAAAAAGCCCCGTCGGGGGCGACGGGGAAAAACTCATTGATTATGGAATGATCTGTTCTCTGGTCAGTTCGAGAACAAGGGTTAATCTACGGGGGAAAAGTGCAGGCAAGATGGAGAAAACGTGGAGATTCAGGCTAAAATCCCCGGGAATTGAAGAAAGGGAGAAAAGATGAAAAAGTTACTGGCTATTTTGCCCCTGGCGCTGGCCGGCTGCGCCCAGCCGCAGCCCACCGCGCCGACGAAAACCATCGGCATGGCCAATCCCGCGTCGGTCTACTGCCAGCAATCCGGCGGCACCCGGGTGCCGGTGCAAACGCCGCAGGGCGTCAGCACCCAGTGCAAGCTGCCCAGCGGCGAAACCATCGATGAGTGGGCGCTATGGCGCCGGGACCATCCGGCTAAATCGTAACCGGCAGGGCCGCCAGCCAGGCGGCCAGCACCCGGGCATGATTCTGCTCGGTGTTCTTCGCGGCGTACAGCAGCGTCAGCGGCTGGCGCTGCGCCAGCGCCGCCAGCCGCAGGCCCGTTTCGCGATGGGCGTCGAGCTCCTGACGATAGCGCTGGCTGAAGTGGTCGAAATCGATCGCCTCGCCGTGAAAGGCTTTCCGCAGCTCAGCGGACGGCGTTAACTCTTTACACCACTCATCGCAGGCCAGCGCCTCTTTTTTAATCCCCCGCGGCCAGAGACGGTCGACCAGCACCCGATAGCCGTCGCTGCTTTCCTGTGGATCGTACACCCGTTTACATTGAATCATCATCCTGCTCCCTCTGTGCCATCCAGGCGAGCAACTGCGGGATCTGCCCGTCGGAAAATACCGTGATGCCGTGAGCGCGCAGCAGGTCGGCGGCCACGCCGGCGCCCGCTTTGCGCCGCCCGCGAAAGGAACCGTCATAGATAAACTGACTGCCGCAGGTGGGGCTGCCGTCGGTGAGTAATGCCGCCTGACATCCCGCTTCCCGGGCGGCGCTGAGCGCCAGCCAGGCGGCCAGCTGATAATGTCCCGTGACGTCGCGGCCGTCGCTTTCCACTATCCGCGCCCGTCCGGCAAGCACATCGCCGCCGGCACCGCCGAGGATCTCCGCCGGCAGGCGGGGCGTCGGCAGACCGGCCGCCAGCTCCGGGCAGTGGATCACCAGACGATCCGCCTGCTGCCAGCGGGACAGGGTCGCCGCCAGCTGCGCTTTCTCGCTACCGTTATATCGCACCTGGAATCCCATCAGGCAGGCGCTGACCAAAAGCTTACTTTTCATCCTCTCTCCCTTTTGCGCTTGCTCCAGTATACCTCACCCACCGGCCACGGCGGTGGGGTGAAAATAAGGATTGTGTTCCGCGGAGGGGATCGCTATCCTGACGTGCCTTGTGCTGCTCGTCTCGTCCAGACATAAGGAACCTGCTATGAAAACCCCTTTACGCCTCGCCCTCGTCGGCGATTATCACCCCGATATTGTTGCCCATCAGGCCATTCCCCTGGCGATAGACGATGCTGCCGCCGTGCTGGAGCAGCCGGTGAAATATGACTGGCTCGCCACCCCGTCGATCGCCTCCGGCGACGCGCTGGCGGAGTACGATGCCGTCTGGGTCGTTCCCGGCAGCCCGTATCATCACCCGGAAGGCGCGTTTGCCGCTATCCGCTATGCCCGTGAAAACAGCATTCCTTTCCTCGGCACCTGCGGCGGCTTTCAGCATGCGGTGATTGAATACGCCCGTAACGTGCTCGGCTGGCAGGACGCGGGTCATGCGGAAACCGACAGTGAAGGGCGGATGGTGATCGCTCCCCTCAGCTGCTCGCTGGTGGAGACTTCTGCCGTCGTCGAGCTGCGGGCGAATACGCTGATTGCCCGCGCCTATGGTCGGGAGAGCATTGAAGAGGGCTACCACTGCCGCTACGGGGTGGATAGCGCGTTTGCCGCGGAGCTGGAGCAGGGCGATCTGCGCGTCACCGGCTGGGATGAAGAGGGCGAGATCCGCGCCGTCGAGTTGGTGACGCACCCGTTTTTTGTCGCCACCTTGTTTCAACATGAACGCCACGCGCTGGACGGGCGTCCTGCGCCGCTGGTGCAGGCGTTGCTGCGCGCCGCGGCACAATAACCCTACCGGCAGCGGGCGCTGCCGGTCATCTTCAGGGATGAATCTCCCGGTCGCGCCCGGCGAGGGCGCCGCAGACCGCCATCACCAGCGAAATCAGCGCCACCGCCAGCAGCGGAATATGCCAGTCGCCATTGGCATCGTGGATCCTGCCCATCAGCGGCGGTCCGCAGGCGGCCAGCAGATAGCCGACGCTCTGCGCCATCCCCGACAGCGCCGCGGCCTGGTGCGCCGAGCTGGCGCGCAGGCCGATAAACGTCAGGCCGAGGATCATCGTGGCCCCGGAGCCAAAGCCGAACAGCAGCGTCCAGCCGATGGCCAGCCCTGGCAGCAGCCACAGCCCGGCGGCGCTGATAGCGCACATCAGGGCGACCAGCACCGCGATCCCGCGCTGGTCGCGCAGCCGATGCAGGATCAGCGGTATCGCCAGGCCGGGCGCGGCGGTCGCCAGCTGCAGCAGGCCATGCAGCGAGCCGGCCTGCGCTTCGCTATAGCCCATACTCTGCAGAATCGACGGCAGCCAGCCGATAATCACGTAATAGACCAGCGAGTTGATGCCGAGAAACAGCGTCACCTGCCAGGCCAGCGCCGACCGCCAGATCCCCCGGTTATGCATGGCGCCTGAGCCGGTCAGCGGCGCCTCCGCTTGACGCCGGGACTGCGGCAGCCAGCTGACGAGCGCCAGCAGCGGGAAGATCATCAGCAGCAGCAGCGCCCCGCGCCAGCCGAATCCGGCCATCGCCACGGGGACCACCAGCGCCGAGCCAAGCGCCGCCGCGCCGCCCATCGTCAGGGAATAGGCGCCGGTCATCCGGGCGACATGCTGCGAGAAATCCCGTTTAATCAGCCCGGGCAGCAGCACGTTACCCAGCGCAATGCCGCAGCCGATCACCGCCGTGCCGATAAACAGCCATGCAGCGGAGGGCAGGGAGCGCAGGGCAATGCCGGCGCAGATCAGCAGCATCGCCAGCAGCAGGCTGCGCTCCATGCCGAACCGGCGGGCAACCCCAGCCGCCAGCGGCGAGACAAGGCCAAAGGCCAGCAGCGGCAGGGTGGTGAGCAGCCCGGTCTGCGCGGTGGTCAGGCCATAGTCGCTACGAATCGCGTCCAGCAGCGGCGCCGCGCCGGTAAAGACCACGCGCAGGGTGGTGGCGATGAGCAGGATACCGGCAATCAGCAGCGCGGGGCGGCGGCCGGTGGAGGAGATCACAGAAGACATATCATTCTCAAGGTAACTAACGAGGGGGTTACGATAGCGACTTTGTCCCCTGTTTAAATCAAGCTAAAATGACAGATTATCGCTAATATCGGACAACATGATGATTGGACTGGGTCTGGATGGTTATGAACCGGACAGTGGCCACGAATCGGCTATTGCCTTTCGTATTCGGGTGGTGGAGGCGGAGCAGTATATTCCGGCGCATTCCCACCGTAAGGGGCAGCTGATCCTCGCCCTGCACGGCGCCTTGACCTGCGAGGTGGAGAACGCGATGTGGATGGTGCCGCCGCAGTATGCGGTGTGGGTCCCGGGGCAGCTTTCCCACAGTAACCGCGCCACCCCCGGCGCCCAGGTGTGCTTCCTGTTCATCGAGCCGGGCGCCGCGCCGATGCCGGACCGCTGCTGTACGTTAAAGATTTCCCCGCTGGTGCGTGAGCTGATCCTCACCCTGGCGGAACGCGGCGGCGAGTCGCTGGCCGCCCCTGCCACGGCCCGGCTGGTGCAGGTGCTGTTTGATGAGCTGCCCCGGCAGCCGCAGGAGCACCTGCAACTGCCGGTATCGAACCACCCGAAAATTCGCCAGATGGTGACGATGATGGCCGAGGATCCGGCGCGCTGGCAGACCCTGAGCCAGTGGGCGGCGGAGTTCGCGATGAGCGAGCGCAATCTGGCGCGGCTGGTAGTGCGTGAAACGGGGCTGAGCTTTCGCCGCTGGCGCCATCAGCTGCAGCTGATCCTTGCGCTGCAGCAGCTGATCCGCGGGCAGACGGTGCAGCAGACGGCCCAGGCGCTGGGCTACGATTCCACCACCGCCTTCATCACCATGTTTAAGAAAGGGCTCGGACAGACGCCGGGCCGCTATCACGGCAGCCTGGCTACGACTTCCCAATAAACAACGAGATGATCCCGGCGGCAATCAGCGGCCCGACCGGGACGCCGCGAAACAGGGCGACGCCGAGCACCGTACCGACCAGCAGTCCGGCCACCAGCTGCGGCTGGGAGCCCATCAGCGAGACGCCGCGCCCGCCGAGCCACGAAACAAACACCCCGACCGCAATCGCCAGCAGTGATTTCCAGTTCATAAAGGAGTGGATCAGGGTCGACGGCGGCAGCGTGCCGCTGGCGATGGGTGCCATCACGCCGATAGTCAGAATGATGATCCCGACGGTCAGTCCCTGTTTCTCAATCCAGGGAAAGAAGGCGTTCAGCGGCGTGACGCGCACGATAATCAGCACGAGGATAGAGATCGCTACGGTGGTGTTATGGCTGATAAAGCCGAGCGCCGCCAGACCCATCAGGATCAACAGGGTGGTATCAAACATGTACAGAGGTCCTTGCCAAAAAAAGAAAGCCAAAAAATATCCCGCTTACTCTACGCATCGTGGCGTGAATAAACAGGATTTTTGCGCCATGCGGCGGAAATCAGGGCCGATGCCCGGTTAGCTAAGACGGCGAAAGGTCGCGATCTCCGGTCGGGCGATATGTAAATAGTCTTCGGTATCGAGAATGATCGACCGGTCCAGGCGCCCGGCGTTAAAGGCGATTTGTGGAAAGCGCTCAAACAGCAGCGGGTCGGCCACCAGGCGCAGCGCCGGATGGAAGCTGAAGGGGGGAATGGCGCCGAACACGCAGGCGGTGAGCGCCTCCACTTCCGCCGGACTGGCCAGCGAGGCTTTGCCGCCGCCGATATGCCGGGCCAGGCTGGCGAGGTCGGCCTGCTGATCGGCGGCGAGGATCGCCAGCACATGCTGGTTGACGCCGTTTCCTTTTACTTTACAGACTAACGCTTTCGCGCCCTGGCCAAGCGCGGTGCCGCGGATCGCCGAGACGGCTTCGCACTGGCCAACCGCGTCGTGCGCCATCACCCGGTAGCGCGCCTGGTGTTCGTCGAGCAGCGCGCACAGTCGCTGGTGGATATTACCTTCTACTGCTTCAAGCATAGCGTCCTCCTGACAGCATAAAGCAGCCAGCTTAGCGCTGTTGCGCCAGCCTGCCAACGGTGGGCCGGGAAATTCACCATTCGCTCATTATTGCTTCACAGTGCTGTGTTGCAATCCCGCAGGGCTGGATGAGTTTTGTAAATAAAAAAAAGAATGATTTTCATTTTCAATCGAACTTTTTTTATTTCGCTCAGTCTTTATCGGACGACACAGAATATTAATGATTGCCGTAATGAGGTTAGGATGATGCACGATGCAACCATGCAGGGTTCCCCACGCAAGAAGTTTAATAAAATAAGGGAGCTCAACAGACGGCGGAATTACTTTACTAAGAAAGTACGTAATGCCCTGCGGGTGGGAGTGGCGAAAGCGCTCTGGGACCGCCGACGCCGTCAGCCGGTGGATTTGTCGTCCGCGAAAACCGTCTTACTCATGCGCAACGAGGGGGCGGTCGGCGATGTGGTGGTGGATTCCGCGCTGGTGAAATGCCTGCATCAGTCAGGCTATATCGTTGATTTCCTGCTGACGACCTCTAATAGCCAGGTGATGCGTTATAACCCGCGGATCCGCCATATTTATGAAGCTGACCCGGTCACGTCCGCCGATTTTTTGCGAAAATTTAATCATAACGTTCCCCGCGACGTTATTAATGAACTGGCTAATAATAAGTACGATATTATTATTGACCCTTCGCTGTTCGATATTCCCGTGCATCGTCTACGGCTTTTCCGACAAATAAAAGCGAAATCGGTGCTCGGGTTTAATAAATGGCCGTCGATTAAGCACTACTCCCACTCTTTTGATTTTGACTGCCAGCGCTGGCACGTGACGAAAACGTTCGAGTTGATCGCCGATTATCTCAAACTGGACACCTGCGGGCTGGATGCTTACGACCTGGCGATTCCCGGGCCGATTATGCAGGAGGTGGCGCAGTATCTGGCGTCGCTGAGCGGAAAAGCGGTAGTGATTAATATTTTTGCCGGCCATGCCGACCGGAGTCTCTCGCAGACGCAGCTGGCCGAACTCCTCGACAAGCTGCTGGCTCGCCATCCGGGGATCGCGGTGATTCTGCTCGATCACCGGCGCGAGATCCGCATCCCGCTGCCGCCGGAGGTGGTGGTTAATCCATTTAACACGTTGCACCATGCGATGGCGCTGATTGCCCAGGCGGAGCTGATTATCTCCCCGGACACCTCGGTGGTGCACATGGCGGCGGCGTGGAACAAACCGCTGATCGCGGTCTACAAGGACGTTCTGCTCAACAACCGTCTGTGGGCGCCGGGCTATGACAACGCCAGGCAGGTTATCGTTAAATGCGGGAAGGTGCATCAGCATCGCGAGCTGGTGGATCGGATAATGGCGGCGCTGCCGGAGACGCTGTGAGGCGATGAGGGGAGGCTCACCTGCTGGCCGTATGCAAGAGCCAGCAGGTGAGCGAAGGTTGCATTGCCAGTCTGCAACCGCCGCTATTGTACTGTTGCCCGTTGCTCTGCCACATCCGGGAAAGCTCTTAAAGAGGGGGGTGCCGCGAGGGACGGGCGGCATTACTCTTCAGTGAGCCACATGTCCGCCTCTTCAAACATCTCCTGCACCGTGCGGTTGATCAGCTCTTTTTCATGCTTGCTGGCGTCGGTGTTGATCGCCGGGAGCGTCATCATCGGCTTCACCCGCACTTCCGCCTCCGGAAAAATGCGCTGCATGCGTTTGGTCAGCTCGTTAAGAATGGTCTCTCTGGCGCCCGGCAGCCCGGCAAAATTGCGCTTGTCATAAATCAGTTCCACAAACATCTTTTGTCCTCTGTATGCTGATCGCGGGCGATAGTTTTACTGTATTAATGTACAGTGTCAAGCGATTGCCGCGGCGCTGCGCATCCGCCACCTCGCGCGGGAGAGGGGCTGCGCGCAAAAGCAGCAAACGGTTCGCCACCGACGACGGTGACCTTTAGTGACATCAAGGAGTTATTTCAGTGCTGGCGATTGATAGCTGGAGCCGATATTGACCCTGTAGTGCCAGTTTGCGTGAGAGAGTGGGCTTCATCGACCAGCCGACCACGTTACGGGCGAAGTGATCGTTAACTTCTGCCAGATATAACCATCCCAGCCAGGTGTGGATATAAGTAATATTGGTAACCCAGACCTGATTGGCCCGGACAACGGTAAACTGCCGCTACACGCGATGAGGAGCGACCACTGCAGGTCTGCCGGCGATACGATTTGGTGATTTATAACCGCGTGCAGCTTTAATCCGGTTCAGTTGCATGATGCGGCCCACCCGGTTTTTATCTTCGCTCGCTGTGGTCAACTCACGGGAGGACTTTCACCTCTAAGATCGCGCCCATGCTGGGCGCACACATTCTCCCCGTCCTAAATGACGAGGAGAATGTTAAAATATCATTATCTAAGTCCAATCCTGGTAACCGTTTTCGTGAATCCAGACAATACCCGCTGGGCAGTTTTCACTCAAAAACCAAAATCCTTCAAATGCATCGCAATCCATATCATCCTCAGTTTTGGGAAATGCTATTTCAAAAGCTTCGATCTGCTTGTCGATGCTTCCTGAGAGGAACTTTCCATGGCGAGCAAGTTTGATCTCACCATCTTCCAGCAAACGCCTAATAAACCGGATATAAAGCGCTTTTTCTTCTTCATATGTTAGCTTATAGGTGCCATCAACGCTTTCGGGGTCGATATTTTTCCATAGCATGGTAGTAGAAGCCCCTCGAAGAAACTCTTTCCTTTCTTGGTATTTTTTTTCGGTTAAATACATCACGTTATCTCGTCTCCTACCTAAATTTAACTTCAAATCTGTTTAATGAGGTTTTGGAGGCAGCTTTAATATCGGAATTCCCAATGATATCAATTGTCCACCTTGCCCCAGTGTCCTCTGCTGAAGCTGAAAAATTTCGTAAATTGATTGTTTGATTATCATTTATTTTTGCATACATCAGCCTACCGCTTGGAAGAATCTGCTCTTTAAATGGGATGCCACCTGTCAGAGATGTAGCAAAGCTAATTATCTCCGGCGGCTTTCGGGAGTGAGGGGGCAGGTGTGGTATAGCGGAGCATGTCGCGCTGCTGTTGCGTCTGTTCCAGCAATGCCTTCTGTTTCTGCTCAACAATATTCTGGTCAGCTGGACTCAGTGGTGCTGCCGGGAGACCTGCTGATATCAGACCCGTCAGCAGAAGCCCGTACCTGGCAGAGGGCATATACAACATCAAAAACTCCGTTTTTTGAATTGTTATGAAATCTAATGTAACGATTTGTAATTAAATATCCATTAAAATTTTATTTTCGAATAAAAATTATTATTACCGGAGTATGCTGTCAGGCGGCATAAAAGGCGGACACTGGATGAAAACAAGGCTCAGAACTCAGTCCGCCGGGACCCGGTGTAGCCGGCTACCATTTTGATAGATTCAGCCTTATCCACCCCCTCCCTGGAAAGCCATACCCGCTCAAAACGTCTCAGACGCTTCTGTACGCAGTCGGGGAATATCTCCGCGTTAGCGCCGTTCAGGCGCTTATGAGCGTGTACCCCCTGAACTCACGACAGCACCCCTTACAGCGATGAAGAAGAGTAGTTACAACACCTTTCATTAAAAGCGATGGTGTTTCCCGGCCTTCGCCCGCGGGCAGCAGAAAAGCTGCGCGGTGAACATCAGTACTGCCGGTTCGTCTCCGCCTTTGTCAAAACCAGCCCCTTCGCGCTGAATGAACCCTATTACGGCAACAGCGCCTCGCTGAAGCTGCTGACGCCGACGCAGGATTCCCGGGATATTATCGCCGCGGCGACAAGCTGCCTGGACGGCATCTGGAAAGCGGGGCACCGCTATCAGAAGGCCGGGGTGATGCTCGGCGATTTCTACAGCCAGGGCGTCGCCCAGCTGAACCTGTTCGACGAGCTTGCCCCGCGGCAGAACAGCGCCAGGCTGATGCAGGTGCTCGACCAGCTGAATGCGAAAAACGGCAGGGGGGCGCTCTATTTTGCCGGCCAGGGGATCCAGCAGCAGTGGCAGATGAAGCGAGAGATGCTATCGCCGCGCTACACCACGCGATACGGCGACCTGCTCCGCGTCAGATAACGCGCTTTATCCCTGCACCGCGTCCGGAAAAACTGCCGCCAGCCAGTCAATAAAGACGCGGAGCCGGGGCGGGACGTGCCGGTGCCGGGCATAGACGACGTGAAAAGGATAGGGGGCCGGGCGCCAGGCGGCGAGGATCTCCACCAGTTTGCCGCTTGCCAGCGCCGGTCTTAGCGAATAGGTAAAGGTCTGCACAATGCCTAAGCCCGCCTCGACGGCGGCAATATGCGCGTTGCTCTCATTGATGCCGAGATGGGGCTCTGTCTTGAGCTCGGTACTGACGCCGTGACGCGTAAAGCGAAACGGAAACGCTCTGCCGCTGGCCGGCGACAGATAGCTGATGAGCTGGTGGCCATGATGGAGTTCATCCGGCGAGGCGGGCGTGCCGCAGCGCTGAAGATAGCCAGGGGTGGCGCAGGTGACCAGCGTCGCCTCGCCGATTTTACGGGCGATCAGCGTCGAGTCTTCCATCGGCCCGCCGCGGATGGCGCAGTCAATATTGCCGCTGATGAGGTCCGCGGGTTTATCGGCCACCTGCAAATCAATACGGATATCCGGCCAGGAGGTCATAAAGTCCGCCAGCAGCGGGATCAGCACATCGCGCGCGGTCGACCCGCCGATGGCGATCCGCAGATGGCCCTTCGGCTTATTGTGGGCGGTATTGAAGGAGGCGTCGATCTCTTCCAGGTCTTCCAGCAGGCAGCGAGCTTTTTCATAGTACTCCCGTCCTTCCGGCGTTACGGTAATACGCCGGGTGGTGCGCTGCAGGAGGGAAACCCCCAGGTGCGCTTCCAGTTGCTTGATGGTTTTGCTGAGCGTGGCGTTGGGCATATCCAGCGAGTCCGCGGCGCGGGTAAAGCTGCTGGCTTCGACAACGCGGGTGAAGGCTTTGAGGGCTGAAAACCGGTCCATTATTCGCAGTATCCTGGTTAGCGGGCGTCCATTATCCACGGAGGGGAAAAGTGTTTTTCAGATTAGGCCATTTTTCCGCCTCTCTGAGGCGATTACAGTGCTTTCCATACCCGGCGGGACGCTTTCGCGAGCCTGGCCTGTTTATACTCTAACCAAGGAAATGCACCATGAGCAAAAAACTTGCGGATAAAGTGGCGTTAGTGACCGGCGGCAGCACCGGGATTGGCCTGGCGTCGGCGAAAGCGCTGGCGGAGCAGGGCGCGAAGGTGTATATCACCGGCCGCCGACAGGAGGAGCTGGATGCGGCGGTAAAATTCATCGGGCCCGCCGCCCGCGGGATCCGCGCCGACGCCGCCGTGTTAAGCGACCTTGACGCGGTATTTGCGACCATTGCCGACGAGTCCGGCCGCCTGGATGTGCTGTTCGCCAATGCTGGCGGCGGGGATATGCTGCCGCTGAGCGCCATCACCGAAGCGCACGTCGAGCGGATTTTCGCCACCAACGTGCGCGGGGTGGTGTTCACCGTGCAGAAAGCGCTGCCGCTGCTCACCGACGGCGCCTCGGTGATTTTGACCGGCTCTACGGCGGCGGTCAAAGGGACGGCGAACTTCAGCATCTATAGCGCCAGTAAAGCTGCGGTACGCAGCCTGGCGCGCTCCTGGGCGCTGGAGGTGAACGATCGCGGGATCCGCATCAATGTCGTCAGCCCGGGGCCGGTGCGTACCCCTGGTCTGGGAGGACTGGTGGCGGAGGCGGACCGCCAGGGCTTGTTCGACGCTCTGGCTGCCAGCGTACCGCTCGGACGGCTGGGCGAGCCGGAGGAGATTGGCAGGACGGTGGTGTTTTTAGCGTCGGATGAGTCGAGCTTTATTAACGCCGCGGAGATCTATGTCGACGGCGGGCTGGCGCAAATTTAAGCGCCGGACTCCGCCAGGCGAGCCGTCCTGGCGGAGTCCGGGGCGGCTCGTGGTTTTGCCGATCGCTTACTCGTCATCCGGGTGGGCAGCTTATTGCGCGCCCAGCTGTTTCATCAGCGTCAGGTTATCTTCAATATGCCAGTTGGCGGCAATTTTACCGCCGCTGATCTGATAGATATCGGTGGCGATAAAATCGATATTTTGTCCTTTACCCTGCCGGGTGCCGAAGGTCCCGGTAAAGTGGCCATGAAAATGTAAGTGTGAGACCACCCGGTCACCGGCCACGATCATTTGTTCGACATCACAGCGTAAATCCGGCACCGCCTGGCGAAATGCTCTGGAGGCGAGGATCGCTCCTTCCGGCCCCTGTTGGCGCCCTTCCGGGGGCGTTTTATCGATAAAATTCCCCGCCAGCGCCGCCCTGGCCAGCGCTTCATCGCCGGTATTCCAAAACGTGGCGTATTGCCTGGCGACATATTCATTGGCGGCGCGTGTGGCAGCGGGAAGGCTGCCGTCAGCAATGAGTTGTGCCGGCTTCAGCAGATCCTGCGGGGCTGAAAACGCGGAGCCGGACATTCCGGCAAGCAGCAGCGCGGTGGCGCAGCGACGGCGCGTGCGGGCAACAGCGACACCACGCCCGGCAGGTAACATTTTGTCGATCAATTTCACTCTTTATGCTCCGAATAGAAGGGATAGTCGGTATAGCCCGCCGCCGTTCCGCCAAACAGCGTGCCGGGATCGCTGACGGTCGCCAGCGGCCAGCGGTGCTGAAGCCGCTGCGGAAGGTCGGGATTGGCAATAAACGGCCGGCCGAAAGCCACGAGGTCGGCGAGACCGGCGCCAAGAATGCGCTCCGCCTTCTGCTGATCGTAATTGCCGGCCACGATCAGCGTGCCGCTGAAGGTTGCGCGCAGCGTGTCGCGGAAGTGCAGGGGAACGGCTGGCGCATCGTCCCAGTCCGCCTCCGCCAGATGGATAAAGGCGATACCCTGCTGTTCGCACCAGGCCGCCAGGGCAAGGATGGCGTCGATCACCTGCGGATCGTTCATCCCGCGCTGGGTAATGAAGGGGGAAAGGCGGATGCCCGTCCGCTCGCGGCCGATAGCGTCGCCGATGGCGGTCAGCACCTCCTGGGCAAAACGGATCCGGTTGTTCAGGCTACCGCCGTACTCATCGGTGCGCTGGTTGGCGGTACGCCGCAGGAACTGGTCGATCAGATAGCCGTTGCCGCCGTGCACCTCCACGCCGTAAAACCCCGCCGCGATCGCATTGCGCGCCGCCTGGCGGTAATCGGCGACAATACGCTGGATATCCGACCGGGAGAGCGCCCGCGGCGGTGGGCAGTCCACCATCTGGCCCCGGCCCTGCTCATCCACCACCCAGACCTGGGCGTCCGGCGCCAGCGCCGAGGGGGCCACGGGTTGACCATCCGCATGAAAACGGGCGTGCGACATGCGTCCCACGTGCCAGAGCTGAGAAAAAATAACGCCGCCGGCCTGGTGTACGGCCCGGGTCGTCAACTGCCAGCCGGCAATCTGGTCTGCGGAATGCAGGCCGGGCGTCCAGGAGTACCCCTGTCCCTCGGGAGAGATTTGCGTCGCTTCCGTGACGATCAATCCGGCGCTGGCGCGCTGGCGGTAATACTCCGCCATCAGCGCGGAGGGGATATTTCCCGGCTGCAGGGCGCGCGCCCGGGTCATGGGGGCCATGACGATGCGGTTTTTCAGCGGCAGCGTACCGATGCGATGACGATCAAAAAGTGAGAGCGTGTTCATAATGGTGTCCCTTGCGAGTGGAATGGAAATCACTTTACAGTCGGGATTTGATTTTGATAATTAGACGAAAAACAGATTCACTTTTCGGGAAATGCGAAAAATGGGCAAACTGGAAGATATGGCGCTGCTGGTGGCCGTCGCCGAGGCGGGGGGACTCTCCGCCGCCGGCAGACGGTTGTCGCTCTCGCCGGCCACCATGACGGCCCGTCTGAAGGCGATGGAAGAGCGTTATCAGACCCGCCTGTTCCATCGTTCCACGCGGGCTATCACTCTGACCAACGCGGGGGAAGATTTTTATCATGCCGCGCGGCGCGTGCTGGAGGAGGCGCGCCACGCCGAGTCGTTGCTGACGCAAAAAGAGGGGGTCCTGAGCGGCGATATTCGCCTTTCCGCCCCCTCCGACTTTGGCCGACAATACCTTAGCCCGGCCATCGTCGACTTTACCCGCCGTCACCCGGAAGTGACCTTTTCCGTCTACTTAGGCGAGCGCGTGGAGGATCTGGTCGCCAACCGGCTGGATATGAGCATCCGCGTCGGTAACCTGCCGGACAGTAGCCTGGCCATCCGCCACATTCGTCCTAACCATCGGGTGCTGGTGGCCTCGACGGCTTACCTTGCCGCCCGTGGAACGCCTGCTTCGCCCGAGGCGCTGCATCATCATCGCTGCCTGGCGCTGGAGCGGCACGGCGTGGTGATGAACGAGTGGCGCTTTGAGGAGGCGGGAAAAGAGCAGGTCATCCGGGTGACGCCGGCGATGGTCTGCGACGATGGGGCACTGCTGCGGCAGTGGGCGCTCAGCGGGGCGGGGATCGCCGGTAAATCATGGTGGGATGTGAAGAGGGATGTTGAGGAGGGGCGGCTTCAGGTGTTGTTTGCCGACCGCTTCACCGGATTCAGCCCCTTAGACCGCAAGGAGGTTGGGCTGCAGTTTGTCTTTCCCCAGCGAAAGCTGCAGCCCCCTCAGGTATCGGCGTTTATGGCGTTTTTTATCGACTGGCTGGAAGAGTCATCCCCCTCCAGCGCGAGGCGAAAGTGAGCAGAACATGACCTCAGCGCATCTGGCTGAGGATAATACGATCGAAAAGACGGTCACCCAGCCAGACACGCATCCGGATAAGCAATTTGGCATACTTACCGACGGCATAACGGGGGCGTGGATTTGAGGTATTCACCGCGACCAGGACCACCTCGGCGATCGTCTGCGGGTCGCTGCCGGTGCCATGGCCGTACGTTTTTTGGATCGACAGGGTGACCCCTTTTACCAACTGACCATACGGTCCTGTGGCCGAACGTTTGACAATACTTTCACTGGCCGCATCGCCGAAGCCGGTTTCAATCACTCCAGGTTCGATGATAACCACCTTGATGCCGAAGTCGGCAACTTCCAGCCGCAGGCAGTCTGACCACCCCTCAAGTGCATGTTTGGTGGCGTGGTACCATGCGCCGAGGACGCTATACATCTTCCCGCCCATGGAAGAGATATTGACAATATATCCGCGACGGCGGGCGCGCATCGCGGGAAGCAGTAGTTGCGTGAGATGTGCCGCGCCGAAGAGATTGACCTCAAACTGGTAGCGAGCCTCATCGATGCCGATCTCTTCGACCGGGCCATACAGGCCAAAACCGGCATTATTGACCAGTACATCGACCCCTCCGGTCTGAGACAGAATGGTGTTCACGACCGCCAGCCGATCGTCCTGCCGTGAGAGATCCATCTGCAGGCATTGGGCCCCTAGCGAAGCCAGATCTTCCATTTTCCCGAGCTGCCGGGCAGCAACGTAAACCTGGTAACCCTCCTGGATAAGACGACGGGCAATGGCTTTCCCCATCCCTGACGATGCGCCGGTGACCAGCGCGGTTTTATTTTCCTGAATAAACATAAGCACCTCGGCAAGTAGACTGCGCTGAGTGTGCCTGCTGTCAGGCGCGGTGTCGCTGGCACGGTGCGCCACAATACTGGCAAAGCGCGCCATGACGCGCGCTTAGTTGAGGCGCATCATGTCTCTGAGGGTTTCTGGCGTCTGGCCGGTCCACGCCATAAAAGCCCGGTAGAAGGAATTTGGATCTTCAAAACCGAGCAGAAAGGCGATTTCATAGCCGGAAAGCGTGGTATTGAGAAGATAGTGGCGAGCCAGCGCTTCGCGACAAGCGTGAACAAGGGCGCGATAATTCTCTCCCTCCTGCTCCAGCCTGCGCTGCAGGGTGCGTTTGCTCATTCCCAGACGTTGCGCCGTATTGTCGATTGAGGCGTCGTTGCCCGGCAGAAGCTCCAGCAGGACTGCATGAACACGTTCAGCCGTTGAGGCCTGATCGCTAAGCTGGCTGAGACGACGCTTCAGCTCCGGCTCAAAGACCTGCCACATACCCTCGTTCACCGTCAAAAAGGGCCGCAGGGCATCAGCGGCGGCAAAGCTGATGGTCGCCCGCTTTCCACGCTGTATGGTCGTGCCGAAGAAGGCTGAAAAGTGGTGGGTCTGCTGGCGGGTGAGGGGCTGTGAGAGCGTTACTTTAACGGCCTGAACCGGTTCGCGGGTGGCCAGTCGGTTCAGACGAAGTAAAAATGCCAGCTCTGCCACTTCCAGAGAGGCAGGGATTTCTGTTGCTCCCAGCCAGCGCGGAGACACTGTCAGCGTGCCGTTCTGCACGACCGTCGTCTCCAGCACCATGGGGGCAATAAGCAGTTTATACCTGGCCAGCCGCTGGACCGCCTGCATCATGTGGGTACTACACAAGGCGGCGAACAGCGGGGGATCAAACACTTCCGCAGAGACCCTTTCTACAAAGGGCAAAGGAAAGGCCTGATCGTCGCTTTCTTTTTCCAGCACGCGCCAGAAACGCAGATACTCATCGGTAGTCAGACCGCGATTGATGTCTGAAAAGGTGTCATCCGGCAAACCGGCCTGGCGGAGAAGATGTTCAGGCTCCATCCCTGCGTCTTTGAGCAGCGCTCGCCAACGGAGATTGAGAGAAAAAGTGCGGTTGCGTGCCATGGTGAGATTTCCAGCAGTGAACAGGGCTTTGATGTGCAACGCCCCCTGATAAGAGCATACCTTTTCCCACCCGCCAGTGACATTCCTCTTGTGCCATATTTGAAGTAAAGCACGCCAGCAATGAGAAGGGGGAACGGATGTGACCCGCGGGATCGTTAGCCACCTATAGAGTCTTGATCTCAAATATGATTAGATAGCTTTCACTTAAAACCAGTCAGTGGCTGCCATGAATCTCAGGGAAAAAATCATTAATGAATTCGGCGGGTTGTCGCCCGAGCTGCAACGCGCCGCCGAGTTCTCACTGCAAAATGCCAGTCAGCTGGTGGTGTTATCCATGCGCGCCTTCGCGGCGGAAGCCGGGGTAAAACCGGCGACGCTGCTGCGTCTGGCGCAGCGGCTGGGCTACCGCGGCTGGAGCGAGCTAAAAAGCGATTTCATTGACGACCTGGGGCTGCGCAATGATACATACGTATCAAAAGCGGAAAAAATGATGGCCCGCGGCACGCAAACGCAGCTGTATAAAGAGGTATTTCAGGCGCATCAGGCGAACCTGACCTTTACGCAAAACGAAAATGCCCAGCAGATGGAGCAGGCGGTGACCTTGCTCGATAGCGCGGAGAATGTCTATATCTGCGGATTCCGCGCCAGCTTTCCGATCGCGTGGTCGCTATTTTATGTCTATCGACTGTTCAACCGCCAGGTATCGTTAATCGATGGCCTGGCCAGCAATATCGAAGTTTTCACCCGCGAACTGACCAACCGGGATTGCGTCTTACTCACCAGCTTTGCGCCCTATTCGCGCGAATCACTGGATGTTTTACGGGCAGCCCGGCAGGCCGGGGCGAAGATCCTCGCCATTACCGATTCGCCGGTTTCCCCCTTAGCGCAGGCGGCAGACTGCACGCTGCTGTTCTCCATCGACAGTCCGTCATTTTTCCCTTCCGTGGTCTCCGGCATGGGGCTGGCGGAGTGTCTGCTGGCGATGCTGGTGGTGCGCCACGGCCGGGAGGCGGTGAGAAAAATTGAAAGTGCCGAACGCTATCTCATTGAGTCTGGCGCCTACGTGATCCCCGGTAAGTCCTGATAAATGATTCAAATGTATCAGTTATAAGTATAATGGATGCATTTATATCTTTAATTCGTTGACGTGATCCAAATGGATCCTGCAAGATACGCTCAATTAATGTAGCGGATTCAGGAGCAGAACCCATTATGAGTCATGTCATTCACCGCAGCCTGCGTAGCACGCCGATGGTGGCCTCACGTGCGCAAGGGGCCTATATCTTTGATACCCAGGGAAAACCGTATCTTGATGCCTGTGGCGGGGCGGCGGTTTCCTGCCTCGGACACGCGCATCCTGATGTGCTGGCGGCGATGCACCGCCAGATCGATCGGCTGGCCTATGCGCATACCAGCTTTTTCACCAGCGATGCCGTCGAGCAGCTTGCCGAACATCTCACCCGCACGGCGCCCGGCGAGCTTAACTACGCCTACTTTGTCTCGGGCGGTTCTGAGGCGGTAGAGACGGCGCTGAAGATGGCGCGGCAGTACTTTGTGGAGATCGGCCAGCCATCGCGCACCCGCTTTATCGCCCGTCAACAGAGCTATCATGGCAATACGCTGGGCGCGCTGGCGGTGGGCGGTAACGAATGGCGCCGTCGCCAGTTTGCCCCCTTATTAATGGATGTTATCCGCGTCTCCGCCTGCAATGAGTACCGCGATCGCCGGGCTGACGAGACCCAGCAACAGTATACCGAACGTCTGCTCAATGAGCTGGAGCAAGCCATCCTTGAGGCCGGCCCGGAAACGATCATCGGTTTCTGTGCGGAAACCGTGGTGGGAGCGACGACGGGAGCCACGCCGCCGACGCCGGGCTATCTGCAAGGGGTCCGCCGCCTGTGCGACAAATACGGCATCCTGTACATCGCGGATGAGGTGATGTGCGGTATGGGGCGGACCGGGACGCTGCATGCGTTTGAACAGGACGACGTGGTGCCCGATTTAGTGACCATCGCCAAGGGACTCGGCGGAGGCTATCAGCCGATTGGGGCGGTACTGGCGAGTGAGACCATCGTCTCCGCGCTGAAGACGGGCAGCGGGTTGTTCCAGCACGGTCACACTTACATTTGTCATGCCACCGCCGCGTCGGCAGCCCTGGCGGTGCAGCAGGTGATCGCGCGCGATAATTTACTGGACGCCGTCAAACAGCAGGGCGCCTATCTGCACAAGGCGCTGCGCGAGGTGCTGGGGGAGTTACCGCATGTCGGTGATACGCGCGGACGCGGCCTGTTTGCGGGGGTCGAACTGGTGCGCGATAAAGACGACAAAACGCCATTCGATCCTGCCCTGAAGCTGCACGCCGCGATCAAAGCAAACTGTATGGCGCGCGGACTGATGGTCTATCCCATGGGCGGCACGATCGATGGCCAGTCTGGCGACCACATCCTGATTGCACCGCCGTTTATCATCACCCCGGCGCAGCTCGATTTTGTGGTCGATACCCTGGACTGCGTGATCCGCGAAGAGACGGGGAAATTATGATCAATCGTTTACCGCCCCTGGCGGAACAGGAATGGGACGATCGGCAGCGTCAGTTAGCGGAAGAGATCATCAACGGACCGCGCGGCGCCTTACTGCCGCCTTTTGAGCCGCTGTTGCGTAGTCCCGAGCTGATGGCCCATGCCCAGCGTATGGGGGAGTACCTGCGCTATCGCAGCGCGCTGGGCCAGCGTCTTTCTGAACTGGCGATTTTGCTGACCGCGCGGCACTGGTCGCAGCCGGTAGAGTGGGCGATCCATGCGCCGATAGCCCGCGAGAAAGGGATCTCTGCCGCGGCGGTGCAGGCGATTAAGGAAAGGCGCCGGCCCGCGGATCTGCGGCCCGATGAGCAGGCGATCTATGACTTCTGTCAGCAGCTGCATCAACAGCAAAAGGTCAGCGATGAGACCTGGCAACAAGCCATTGAGTTATGGGGCGAGAAGGGCGTGGTGGATCTGATTGGAATAAACGGTTATTACAGTTTTCTCTCCATGGTGATGAACAGCGCGCAAACGCCAGTACCGGATACCTCTGACGCTCTGTTTTCTGAATAAGTTATCGATTTTATTCGGGCGCATAAAACTGCGCCCGGCATATCAGCTCTTATTATTGGTTCTTCCGGCGAGATATTTCGCAGGATGACGTTCGTTGTAGGCTATTTCACTGACGCTGAGGGTAATTATGAGTGGATTATTTAAGAAATTAAAGCTGACGCTGGCATTAGTTATTTGTTCAGCCAGTTTTGTGACAGCAGCAGAAGATAAAATAACGGTGGGTGTCGATACTGCCTTTGTTCCATTTGAATTTAAACAAGGCGATAAATATGTCGGCTTTGATATCGATCTGTGGGACGCGATTGCGAAGAAAATGCATATCAGCTACGAATTAAGGCCGATGGATTTCGGCGGCCTGATCCCCGGTCTGCAGTCGCGTAATCTGGATGTGGCGATGGCGGGAATAACGATTACCGATGCGCGCAAGCAGGTCGTGGACTTCAGCGAAGGATATTATAATGCCGACCTGCTCATGGCCGTGAAAAGTACCGACAACTCCATTGTTAAATTCAGCGATTTGACCGGGAAAAAAGTCGGCCTTAAGCAGGGGACGGCGGCAGCCAGCTTTATGAAAAGCAAATATAAAGCGAATTATATCGAGTTCCCGAATATCGATAACGCCTACCTTGACCTGCAGGCCGGTAATCTCGATGCCGTGGTTCATGATTCACCGAATGTCCTTTACTACGTGAAGACGGCGGGTAACGGTAAGGTCAAATCCACCGGTGAGACGGACAGCATTCTGCCACAGCAGTATGGCTTTGCGATGCAGAAAAACAGCAGCCTGACGCCAAAAGTCAACCAGGCCCTGCAGGCCCTGCGCGCCGATGGCACCTACGACAAGATTTACGTAAAGTGGTTTGCTAAACAGCCGAAATAACCCTGCCAGGTCGGAGCGATCCGACCTCATATTTTCTTTACGGGTAGAAGCATGAATTTTGACAGTCGCTATATTTGGGATGCATTGCCGCTGCTGATGCAAGGCTTGCAGCTGACGCTGATTATTTCGTTATCAGGTTTATTAGGTGGATTAATCATTGGCTTGCTGGCCGGGACCTGCCGCGCATTAGGCGGAACAATATCCAAAACGGTATCGCTGGTGTTTGTGGAAGTCATCCGCGGGACGCCAATTATGGTACAGGTGATGTTTATCTACTTCGCCCTGCCGATGGTGTTGCCAGTGCGTATTGACCCGGTTCCCGCCGCCATTATCACCATTGTGATTAACTCCGGGGCTTATATAGCGGAGATCACCCGGGGGGCGATTCTGTCGATTAATAAAGGATTTAAAGAAGCCAGCCTGGCGATGGGATTATCGCCGCGCAGCACCCTGTGGCATGTCATTATGCCGCTGGCTTTTCGGCGGATGATCCCGGCATTAGGCAATCAGTGGATTATCAGTATTAAAGATACCTCGCTGTTTATTGTCATTGGCGTGGCAGAATTAACCCGTCAGGGACAAGAGATTATTGCCGGCAATTTTCGGGCGCTGGAGGTGTGGACGGCGGTGGCGATGATTTATCTGTTTTTGACATTGTGCCTGAGCTTCCTGCTGAAACAACTTGAGAAAAGGATCCATATTTTATGAGCATGGTTGAATTTAGCGCGGTGGCGAAAAACTTCGGCGCCACTCAGGTGCTGCACGATATCAATTTAAAGATTGAAGCGGGCGAGGTAGTGGTGATCATTGGCCCGTCCGGTTCGGGAAAATCGACCCTGCTGCGCTGTATTAACAAGCTGGAGGCGATCTCTTCGGGAACGCTGCTGGTGGCGGGCATGCACATTACGGATCCGCACGCGAATGAGTGTGATATTCGCCGCGAAGCCGGTATGGTGTTTCAACAGTTTCATTTATTCCCGCATCTGACCGCCCTGGAGAATGTTATGTTCGGTCCGCTTCGCGTGCGCAAGCAGAGCAAGGCCGCGGCGCGGGAGCAGGCGCTGGCGTTGCTGGACCGCGTGGGGCTGCATGAACGCGCCAACCACTATCCGGCAGAGCTCTCGGGCGGTCAGCAGCAGCGCGTGGCGATAGCGCGCGCCCTGGCGGTGAAACCCAAAATGATGTTATTTGATGAGCCAACATCCGCCCTCGATCCCGAACTGCGGCATGAGGTGTTAAAGGTCATGCGATCCCTGGCCGAAGAGGGCATGACGATGGTGATTGTGACCCATGAGATTGGCTTTGCCAGAGAGGTGGCTTCCCGGTTGATCTTTATTGATGGCGGCACCATTGCCGAAGATGGTTCACCTGAGGCGCTGCTCACGGCCAGCAGCAATCCGCGTCTGCAAGAGTTTTTGCAACACGTATCCTGAACATAAGTGAATGATGACAATATGAAAACAATCGCAATCCGTGGTTCCGCCTATGCGGTCGGTCAGCAGCTTGGCGCGTTTGGTCGTGAGGCCTGGCATACTAAAATCAGGCAAACGGCGCTGTGGCAAACCGTAACCGCCCTGAAAACGGCGGAACAGACCCAGCGCATGCGCGCAGCCGTGCAGGCGCAGTTCCCGCTGATTTGGCAGGAGCTGGAGGGCATGGCGGAGGGGCTGCAGGCGCCGGTGGATGAGGTGTTCGCCTGGAACTGTCGCGGCGATCTGGTACGTTCGACGTCAGATGGCTGCACCACCCTGGCGGGGAGAAGCCCGGAGGGCGCGTTGATCATTGCGCACAATGAAGACGGCTTCCCGCAGCTGCGTGAAGAGTGCGCCATCGTCAGCGTAACCCCGGAGGTGGGCCTCGCCTTCACCAGCTTTGCCTATCCCGGCTCCCTGTGCGGGCACACCTTCGCGGTGAATGAGAAGGGGATAGTCAATACGGTCAACAATATTCGCGCCGTGCATCGTCCGGACGGCATGCCGCGCCAGATTGTGGCCCGCGCATCGCTGAACGCCGCCACCTTAGAGGAAGCCGTCACTTTGCTGAGCGCCACGCCGCGCGCGGGCGCGTTTCACCACACCCTGGGCCAGATGGGCGATAGCCGTCTGTTTAGCGTGGAAGCCACCGGCTCCGGCAGCTCGGTGCGCGAGTTGTCCGCCACCGGCGGGCATGCCAACCATCTGATCCATCCCCAGCTTGCGGCCATTGAACAGATCGTGACCGGGAGCTCCGGTTCGCGCCAGCGGCGCCTGGACGCGTGGCTGACGACGAACCCGCCGCTGGATGGTGTGACAGCGAAAGCGATGCTCTCCGACCAGCAGGATCCGCTGTTACCGATTTACCGGCTGTCTCCCGACGATCCGGATGAGGAAAATACGCTGGCGACGGCCATTTTTACCTTGAGCGCGACCCGCGTCGTGTGGCAGGTCTTCACTCTGGACCGTGAAAACGCGGTCTTACAGGGCAGCGTTTAGCGGGCCGAGGGCGCTTTCAGCAGGGCGATCAGCAGCGTACTGCCCACCATGATCCCCGCCGCCAGCCACACCATTCCCGACAGGCCAGCTGAGGCGATCAGCTGGCCGCCGACAAGCGCCCCGGTGCCGATGGCGGCATTAAAAATGGCCACGTAAATGGCTGACGCCGGCTGGGCGACCGCGCCCGCGCTGCGCAGCAGCCAGGTCTGTAAGCCGACGAACACAATCGCGATGCCGGCGCCCCACAGGGCTAACAGTAGCCCGCTAAAACAGAACGGCAGTGGCGCAAGACGGGCGGCGCCAAGGATCGCCAGCGCGCCCCCGCTCAGCAGCAGCGCAGCGAAAATCAGCCCCTTCAGATGACGATCGATAAGCTTACCGGCGATAACGTTACCCAGCAGCCCGGAAACCCCTGACAGCAGCAGCAGGCCGGAGAGGGCGGTCGCCGGGACTCCCTGCAGATTTATCAGCAGCGGTTCAATGTAGGTGAAGGCGGCAAAGTGTGCGGTAATGATGCAGGCCGTGGCGCCATACAGACCAACGAGCAGCGGATTGCGGAAAATATCGCGATAAACACGCAGCCTGACGGAGGCAGGGGCGGCCAGCGGGGGCAGCGTTGAGCACAGCGCCGCAGCGGCGGCCAGTGACAGCAAGGCCATCGCCATAAACGCGTGTCGCCAGCCCGCCAGGGTGGCGATAAAGCTCGCCAGCGGTACCCCCACTACGCTTGCCGCCGACACGCCGCCAAAAATGATCGCCGTGGCCAGCCCCAGCCGGTGCGGCGGCACCAGCTGCGCGGCGACGATGCCAATTAAGGCCCAGAAGGCGCCATGGGCCAGGGCGCCAATCATGCGGGCACTCATCAGGGCGAACATCGAATAAGACCGGGTTGCGGCGAGGCAGGAAAGCGCCAGGATCAGCATCAGCCCGACCAGCAGCGCCTTGCGGGAAATACGCGCCGGTATCGCGCCGGAAAGCAGAGCCGCCAGGGCGCCCACCCAGCCATAGGCGGTGACGGCGAGGCCCATGCCGGATTCCGTCTGGTGAAAATCCGCCGCCAGGGCGCTGAGCATGCCCACCGGCGCCAGTTCGCTGGTGACGATCGAAAAGGCGCAGATCCCGAGCGCAACGACGGCTATCCAGACGCGCGCCGGCGCCGGGTGGAGGGGTAAAGCAATCTCTTTCATATCAGGCGTATCCTTAGGAAAGGTGCGTTCCGCGCGGTGCGCGGACGTTCAGGTGAGGAGCGAGCAGGCGACCGGATGGCCTGGTTGTCTCCGCGAGTGGCGTGCAGTATCATCCCTGTGAAACTGATAAAAAAGAGCGGAAAACGGAGAGTCGTTTTCCGTAAATGGAAAATAGATGACCGCAGAATTTAACTGGGATGATGCGCGCATATTCCTCGCCATCGCCCGGGCGGGAACGCTGAGCGGCGCCGCCGACAAGATGAACATGGGGATTGCCACGGTCTCCCGCCGGCTGGATCGGCTGGAGCAGGCGTTTAACGTTCCGCTCTTCAGCCGCCATCAGAGCGGCTATCGCCTGACCGACGATGGCGAAGCCCTGCTCGCGCGGGCTGAGGCGCTGGAATACGCAGGCCTGGCGTTCGGCGAAGCGGCGCAACTGCAGGGGCATGTCGCCGGGGTTGTCCGCCTGGCCACCGCGGACAACCTGGCCACGCATTTTATTCTGCCCTCCCTGAAAGGGCTCCTGGACCAATATCCCGAGCTGCGGGTGGAGGTGCTGAGCGGCGTGCAGCCGGTGAACCTGCACCGTCGGGATGCCGATCTGGCGATCCGCATGGTCAAGCCTGAGGCCGGACATCTGACGTTAAAGCGTCTGGGGACGGTGGGGTTTGGCGTCTATGGCGCCGCTGGCTATCTGCCCGGGGCGGACGGCCTGTCGCTGAGCGAGGCGGACTTTGTGGGGTGGCCGGAAACTCACCAGCACCTGCCGGCCGCCCAATGGATCACGCGCACCCTGCGCGGCCGGCCGTGTAAAGTCGAAGCCAATACGCTCGTGGCCCAGGTTTCCGCGGTATCCGCGGGCCTCGGACTGGGCGTCCTGCCGCACTTTATGGCGCGGGCCAGCGGCCTGCAGTGCCTGCAGCCGGAGATCGGCGCGGATCAGCCCCTCTGGCTGGTGATGCATTCCGACCTGGCCGGGTCAAGACGCGTGCGGGTTCTCGCCGACCATCTCATCGCTCTCTTTGCGGATCATCAAGAGCGGCTGGCGATGCCCTGAAGGGACGCGGCTTGGGCGTGTATCGATAAGACCCCCCGGGGCTGACGAGCCACGATTTTTTCCGCGCCCGCTAACAGTCATACTCACCGCGCAATATTCGGCCCAATGCTGCGCCGCAGTCGAAAATACTGCAGAGTGAGGGGATATCCCCGTCCGGCAAAATAATTTTGTGTTGTTGCCAGCGCCGCCTTGTTGCGCTCCCCCAAAAATGCCTGTCGATGTTAGGGTGAGAGGTTGATTACCACAGGAGAACGCAAATGATTGTCAGGACCTGGCACGGCTGTGTGCCATTGCAACATGCCGAGGGGTTTGCAAAGCACCTTGAGCGGACCGGCGTGGAACACGCCCGGGGTATCTCCGGCAACAGGGGCGCGCTGGTGCGCCGGGAAAACCAGGGCGAATGGGCGCATTTCTTTCTCGCCACCTACTGGCAGGATCTCGCGGCGGTCAAAGCCTTCGCAGGCGAAGACTATCACGTCGCGGTCACCTATCCGGACGACGAAGTATTCGAACTGCTCTCCGACCCCTACGTGTTTCAGCATGAGGTTGAGGCCGTGTCGCCGCTGTAGGCTGCGTGTCGGGCAGGCGGAAGTTAGGCCAACCACAGACGGTTGCTGGCCGCGTGAGATCGACCTCTATCTTGCATGGGCAGCCAGCCACCGTTGGGCGAGCGTGGAATGACAGGAACACTTAGCGTTTGAGTGCGGCAACAATGGCGGCTTCCATTTTCTCCGGCGTCGTGAACGGCGCAAAACGCGTGAGGGGAGTGCCGTCGCGACCGATGAGGAACTTGGTGAAATTCCACTTGATCCGTTTGCCGAGCACGCCGGGCAACGCTTGTTTCAAATAACGAAACAGCGGATGCGCGGCGGGGCCATTGACGTCCACTTTCTCAAACATCGGGAAGCTCACGCCGTAGTTAACGTGACAGGTCTGCTCGATTTCATCCGCACCGCCGGGTTCCTGCTTGCCAAACTGGTTGCAGGGGAACCCAAGCACAACCAGCCCCTGAGCCGCGTACTTTTTGTAGAGCGCTTCAAGGCCAGCATATTGCGGCGTGAAGCCACAATGGCTGGCCGTATTCACCACCAGAACCACCTTGCCAGCATAGTCAGCCATGGAGAGGGGCTGTCCGCGCAGGCGGGTAGCCGTCAATTGATAAAAAGGGGTCATAGCAGGCTCCTGAGAGTAGAAACAGTTCAATGCTGACGATCGCGCGAATGTTTGAAGCAGATTAGGCAGTTATGATACACAGGGTTAGGGATTTGTACCTGTAGTGTTAAAAAAAACGCCAGATGTCATAGAAAAAACCGCGAACAGGAACGGCTGAAAATGGTCAAATATATCTTATCGCTGGTCGTAGTGGCGATGCTCGCAGGCTGTACCAGCGCGCCAAACTTGCCGCCTCGGGATACCATTGTGGCGATGAAACCCACAGAGTCCGGTATTGTCGCCAGCTCAGCGAAATACAGTTACCGCTTTGTCCGTGACGGTGTGCCTGAGGAATATCAGCGTTATAAGACCTTTTATGAGCGCTTTCACCAACAGGCTTCCGGCGTGCGGGTTAACTTTGTCGTGGAACAACATGAGGTGACGGCGGAATATCTGGTGGTGATGGATCAGCGCAAACTGGATGCCGGGCAGCATAGCGAGCTGGTGAATCAGTATCATGCGGTGCAGATTGATAACGATCGCCTCGGGGTGTTGTTTAAAGCGACAGGATTTTGGACGGCATCGGACGCGTCAGATCTGGCCGCCGCCTACCAGTTAGCGCACCCCGTTGTGGTATCAATCAATGATAAGACCAAAACGATTAGCTCGCTTGGCGCCGTCGCCATGGCCCCGTTGTTTCCGTTTTACATGATGTATGGCTGTGCCATCGGGCCTTGTGTCTGAGGAAAATAGCCAGCAAGTCACTCGACTCACTGGCTGAGTATTTCACTACGCTTCACTTTTAGACGATTGTTTGTGAAACAGTTCGCGGAATACCGGGTAGATATCCTCCTGGTCGCGGATATGCTGCATGGCGAAATTATCAAAGGTCGCCTGCAGGTGTTCATACTCGCGCCACAGGGTCTGATGCGCCCGGCGGGTAATTTCGATATAGCTGTAATAACGGACCACTGGCAGAATTTTCTTCGCCAGCAGTTCGTGGCACAGCGGGGAGTCGTCGGCCCAGTTGTCGCCATCCGACGCCTGGGCGGCGTAGATGTTCCACTGCGCCGGGTCATAACGCGCCTGCACCACTTCATCCATCAGCTTCAGGGCGCTGGAGACGATGGTGCCGCCGGTCTCCTGAGAGTAGAAGAACTCGTGTTCATCCACCTCTTTCGCCTGAGTATGGTGGCGGATGTAGACCACATCGACGTTTTTATAGGTCCGGCTGAGGAACAAATACAGCAGGATATAAAAGCGCTTGGCCATGTCTTTGGTGGCCTGGTCCATCGAGCCTGAGACGTCCATCAGGCAGAACATTACCGCCTGGCTGGAGGGCTCCGGCCGTTTTTCGTAATTTTTGTAGCGCAAGTCAAAGGTGTCGATAAACGGCACCCGTTCAATTTTAGCCCGCAGTTCGGCAATCTCTTTGCGCAGGCGCTCCTCCTCCAGCAGCTGCACCGGTTCGCTGCGGCTGATGGTCTCCAGATCCTCCTCCAGGGCGCGCAGTTCACGGCGCTTGCCGGCGGTCATCGCCGTCCGGCGGGCCAGCGAGTTCTGCAGCGAACGCACCACGCTGATGTTGGCCGGCACCCCGTTAGAGGTAAAGCCCGCGCGATGGGTTTTAAACTCGTTCAGCTGCCGGTGCTGATTTTTCTTCAGGTTCGGCAGAGCGAGATCTTCGAACAGCAGATCCAGGTACTCATCTTTCGAAATCTGGAAGACAAACTCATCCTTCCCTTCGCCATCGGCGCTGGCTTGCCCCTGACCGCCGCCCCCGCCGCCGCCGCCCCCTTGCGGGCGTTCGATGCGGTCGTTTTGCACGAAATGGTCGTTGCCCGGGTGGACGCGGTTGCGCAGCCCGCCGCGACCCTGATGAAACATCGGCTCGTTGATATCGTCCGTCGGGATCGAGACGGATTCTCCGCTCTCAATATCAGTCACCGAGCGCTTGTTGATGGCCTCGGAGATCGACTGTTTAATCTGCGCCTTATAACGGCGCAAAAAGCGCTGACGATTGACGGCGCTTTTGTTTTTCCCGTTCAGGCGTCGGTCTATGAACCAGGTCATATGCCCTCCTGTACTGCATTAGCCAACTTTACTTATCATCATTCAGCTACAGTTGGCCCGGCGGCGCACCGCCGGGCTGGACGCATCAGGACGATTTACGAACCCGCAGGTACCACTCGCACAGCAGGCGAACCTGTTTGCGGGTGTAGCCTTTCTCCATCATGCGGTCGACAAAGTCGTCGTGTTTTTTCTGCTCATCGGTTGAGGTTTTGGCGTTAAACGAAATGACCGGCAACAGCTCTTCGGTATTGGAGAACATTTTCTTCTCAATAACCGTGCGCAGTTTCTCATAGCTGGTCCAGTTCGGATTACGTCCGCTGTTGTTGGCTCTGGCGCGCAGCACAAAGTTGACGATTTCATTACGGAAGTCTTTCGGGTTGCTGATCCCGGCCGGCTTCTCAATTTTCTCCAGCTCGGCATTCAACGATTCACGGTCAAACAGCTGCCCGGTGTCCGGATCGCGGTATTCCTGATCCTGGATCCAGAAGTCAGCGTAGGTGACATAGCGATCGAAAATGTTCTGCCCGTACTCGGAGTAGGATTCCAGATAAGCGGTCTGGATCTCTTTGCCGATAAACTCGGCGTATTTCGGGATCAGATAGCCTTTGAGGAACTCCAGATAGCGCTCGGCCTGCTCCTGCGGGAACTGTTCGCGCTCAATCTGCTGCTCCAGCACATAGAACAGATGCACCGGGTTGGCCGCCACTTCAACATGGTCGAAGTTAAACACCCTTGAGAGGATCTTAAAGGCAAAGCGGGTGGAGAGCCCGTTCATCCCTTCATCCACCCCGGCATAGTCGCGATACTCCTGATAGGATTTCGCTTTCGGGTCGGTATCCTTCAGGCTCTCGCCGTCATAGACCCGCATTTTCGAGTAGATGCTCGAGTTTTCCGGCTCTTTCAGGCGCGACAGAATCGAGAAGCGCGCCAGCGTTTCCAGAGTGCCCGGGGCGCATGGCGCATGCGTCAGTTCGCTGCTGTTGAGCAGTTTTTCATAGATACGGATCTCTTCGGAGATCCGCAGGCAATAAGGCACTTTGACGATATAGACGCGGTCGAGGAAGGCCTCATTGTTTTTGTTATTACGGAAGGTCACCCATTCCGATTCGTTGGAGTGGGCAAGGATGATCCCGTTAAACGGCAGGGCGGAGATCCCTTCGGTCCCGTTATAGTTACCCTCCTGGGTCGCGGTCAGCAGCGGATGCAGCACCTTGATCGGCGCTTTAAACATCTCGACGAACTCCATGATCCCCTGGTTGGCGCGGCACAGCGCACCGGAGTAGCCGTAGGCGTCCGGGTCGTTCTGCGCATAGTGCTCCAGCTTACGGATATCCACTTTACCCACCAGCGCCGAAATATCCTGGTTGTTCTCATCGCCCGGTTCGGTTTTGGCGATGGCGACCTGCTCAAGAATCGATGGCCAGACTTTGACCACGCGGAATTTCGTGATATCGCCGCCAAACTCATGCAGGCGTTTGGCCGCCCACGGCGACATAATGGTGCCGAGATAGCGGGTAGGGACGCCATACTCTTTCTGAAGGATCTGCGCATCCTCCTGCGGATTGAACAGGCACAGCGGGTGATCGTTAACCGGGCTGCGCTCGCCGTTGGCGCTCAGCACATAGATAGGCACGCGCTGCATCAGGGCTTTCAGCCGTTCAGCCAGCGATGATTTACCACCGCCCACCGGTCCCAGCAGATAGAGGATCTGTTTCTTCTCTTCCAGCCCCTGGGCGGCATGCTTGAGGTAGGAAACGATCTGCTCAATGGCGTCTTCCATACCGTAAAACTCTTCAAACGCCGGATAGCGTGCGATGACCCGGTTTGAAAAGAGACGGGATAGCCGCGGCTCGAGAGCCGTATCAACCATGACGGGTTCACCAATGGCCATCAACAGACGTTCTGCCGCATTGGCATAGGCACTGCGATCTTGCCGGCAGATGGTAAGAAACTCCTGCAGTGTGAACTCTTCGTCCTTGGCAGCTTCATAGCGCTGGCGATAGTGATCGAATATATTCATGGCATGCCGTCCTTTCGTTTTTTAGCACAGGTTGAGAGCCGTTCATATGAATAGTGGGGGCCCCCGGAAGACATAAGCTGAACATCGCTCTCCTGGTATCCAGCAACCCTTATGCCAGGTTGCGGGTGGGGTAGCGTGAATGTGCCCTGCAATTACACCTTCTAAATTTAAGCGTAGATGCATTTAGAAATCTTGCATGCCGCAGAAAATCAATTTCAATGACATATCAATAACTCATCCTGAAAAAGACGCTTTTTGATTCGCCGGGACGTGAAGCTGTCATCGGGCTGTCACCAGATGGTAAGAGAAGGGTGGGAAAGTGAACGATTTGTGTCATATCGGGTAAAGAATTTGAGGCATGAGACCTACGACGGTAAACTGCACGGGCTGATTATTTGACAACGGGAATATGGATTGTGACTAAAATCAAACTTCTGGCACTCGGCGTGCTGATTGCGACCTCCGCCAGCGCGGCGCATGCCGATGGGAAGTTCACGCTTGGGGCTGGCGTCGGCATCGTTGAGCATCCGTACAAGCAGTATGATGCGGATGTTTATCCGGTGCCGGTCATTAGTTATGAGAGCGATAACTTCTGGTTCCACGGTCTGGGCGGGGGTTACTACCTGTGGAATGACACCAACGATAAGCTGTCGATAACGGCCTACTGGTCGCCGATGTACTTCAAGCCGGGCGACAGCGATAGCGAACAAATGCGTCGCCTGGATAAACGTAAATCGACCGTGATGGCCGGTCTTTCTTATGTCCACAACACGCCCTATGGCTTCCTGCGCACGACGATTGCCGGCGATACGCTGGATAACAGCAACGGTATCAACTGGGATCTCGCCTGGCTGTACCGCTACACCAACGGGAACCTGACGCTGACGCCGGGCATTGGCGTCGAGTGGAACAGCGACAATCAGAACGAATACTACTATGGCGTCTCGCAGCATGAGTCCCGTCGCAGCGGGATGCGCAGCTACGATCCGGATAGCAGCTGGAACCCGTATCTGGAGCTGGCGGCCAACTATCGCTTCCTCGGCGACTGGAGCGTATACGGTATTGCGCGCTACACGCGTCTGTCGGATGAAATTACCGATAGCCCGATGGTGGACAAATCCTGGAGCGGTCTGATCTCAACCGGGATCACCTACACCTTCTGATTGTGCATTATTACAGTGCGCTTTATGCATCAAAACAGGGCTTCGCGCCCTGTTTTGCTTTAGGGTGGTGCAGGGCGCGAAGAAGGAGACGATGGTGAAAAAAACAGTATGCTTTGGCGAGCAGGCGGCAGTTCCGGCCATCGGGCTGGGAACCTGGTATATGGGCGAGAACGCGGCGCAGCGTCAGCAGGAGGTGGCTGCACTGCGCGCGGGCATCGACCATGGCCTGACGGTAATCGATACCGCGGAGATGTATGCCGACGGCGGGGCGGAGGAGGTGGTGGGCCAGGCGATCCGCGGCCTGCGCGACCGGGTGACGCTGGTCTCTAAAGTCTATCCCTGGCACGCCGGCGGAGCGGCGATGCGCCGCGCCTGTGAAAACAGTCTGCGCCGGCTGCAGACCGACTATCTGGATATGTATCTCCTGCACTGGCGGGGCGATATCCCCCTGCAGGAGACGATCGAGGCAATGGAAAGGCTGGTGGCCGAGGGCAAAATCCGCCGTTGGGGCGTCTCCAATCTGGACACCGACGATATGCAGGCGTTGTGGCGCACGGCGGGCGGCGAACGCTGCGCCACCAACCAGGTGCTCTATCATCTCGCGTCGCGGGGCATTGAATACGATCTCCTGCCCTGGTGCCAGCAGCACACCCTGCCGGTGATGGCCTATTGCCCGCTGGCGCAGGCGGGGCGCTTACGCGATGGACTTTTTCAGCATACCGATATCATCAATATGGCTAACGCGCGGGGCGTGACGGTGGCGCAGCTGCTGCTGGCCTGGGTGATTCGTCATCCGGGAATGCTGGCGATCCCGAAAGCGGCGACTATCGAGCATGTGGTGCAGAATGCCGCCGCGCTTGATATCGTTCTCAGCCCGCAAGAGCTTGCGCAGCTGGACCGCCTCTATCCGCCGCCGCCGCGGAAAACCCGGTTGGATATGGTTTAACCCACAGAGCATCCAGGTGGAGAAGAGAAAAGCCCCGTGACAAACGGGGCTTTTTGCGGTTAGCGTTTTTTCACGCTGATGGTTTGCGCCAGGCGAGACGGGGTCTCTTCACTGGCTTTCTGCGGCTGGGTCACGCAGCAGGTTTCGACGCAAACGAAGGTTTTATAGCCATCGTCCGGCATGTCGCCCATGCTGACGGACAGCGCCGGGCCCGGGTTCCAGGCCACCACGTTGTGCTGATGATGATGCACCACGTCGATCGTGCGGCTGAGCGCGTCGTCGTGGATCACGCTGCAGCCTTCGGCGTCGAGATAGACGCGGTCGGTACGATCCGGGAAGGTCTGCACGCCGTTGTTCAGAACGCCTTCTTCGGCGTTCTTCACTTTATCGATATAGCGCTCGCCAAGACCGCTCACTTTCACCGCCGCGATATCGCCGACGTTGAAGTAGCTGTGCAGGGCAGAGGTGGTCTCGAATTCGCCGTGGGCTTCCAGCTCGATTTCGCAGGTCTTGCCCAGCTTGAAGCGGGCATAGAGGGTGAACTCATGCGGCCACAGCTTCATGGTTTCAGCGCTGTTCTGCAGCGCAAAGGTCAACATCACGCCGCTGTCGTCTTCATCATGCCCTTCCAGGGTCCACGGCAGGTTGCGGGCAAAGCCGTGCGACGGCAGGCCCTGCTGCGCCGATGGGCCAAACCACGGCCAGCAAATCGGCACGCCGCCGCGCAGGGCGACGCCCTGTTTAAATGGGGTGTTGTTGCTCAGCCACAGGACTTCTTCTTCACCGGCGGGTTTCCAGGAGAGCAGGTGCGCCCCCTGCAGCGCCACAGAGGCTTTCACCTGCGGATGGTCGATGACAATCAGCTCCAGGTCGTCCAGCTGGCGACGGGAGATAACGGGCGAAATGGTTTCATTCACCGGGAGAGCAAAAATTTTATTTATCATTGTGCAATCCTATCTCTGCAGACAAAAAAAAGAGCGACCGAAGTCGCTCTTACAGATTACTTTTTCATCTCAACTTATTTGGAGATGTGGGCAATCAGGTCCAGAACTTTGTTGGAGTAGCCAGTTTCGTTGTCGTACCAGGAAACCAGTTTAACGAAGTTGTCGTTCAGTGCGATACCTGCTTTAGCATCGAACACGGAAGTGCAAACTTCGCCGTTGAAGTCGGTAGAAACAACGTCGTCTTCGGTGTAACCCAGAACGCCTTTCATTGCGCCTTCAGAAGCGGCTTTGATAGCTTTCTTGATTTCTTCGTAGGACGCTGCTTTTTCCAGACGAACGGTCAGGTCAACAACGGATACGTTCGGAGTCGGAACGCGGAACGCCATACCGGTCAGTTTGCCGTTCAGTTCTGGCAGTACTTTACCTACTGCTTTAGCAGCGCCGGTAGAGGACGGGATGATGTTCTGAGCTGCGCCGCGGCCGCCGCGCCAGTCTTTGTGAGACGGGCCATCAACGGTTTTCTGAGTAGCGGTGGTTGCGTGGACGGTGGTCATCAGGCCTTCAACGATACCGAAGTTGTCGTTGATGACTTTAGCCAGCGGTGCCAGGCAGTTGGTGGTGCAGGATGCGTTGGAAACGATGTCCTGGCCAGCGTAAGTGTCGAAGTTAGCGCCGCGAACGAACATCGGGGTGTTGTCTTTGGACGGGCCAGTCAGAACGACTTTTTTCGCGCCAGCGGTGATGTGTTTACGAGCGGTTTCGTCGGTCAGGAAGATACCGGTTGCTTCAGCAACAACGTCAACACCAACTTCGTCCCACTTCAGGTTAGCCGGGTCACGTTCAGCGGTAACACGGATTTTTTTACCGTTAACGACCAGATGACCGTCTTTCACTTCAACGGTGCCGTCGAAACGACCGTGAGTGGAGTCATACTTCAGCATGTAAGCCATGTACTCTGCGTCTAACAGGTCGTTGATTGCAACGATCTCGATGTCAGAACGTTTCTGAGCAGCACGGAAAACAATGCGACCGATACGGCCAAAACCGTTGATACCTACTTTGATAGTCATATATTCCACCAGCTATTTGTTAGTGAATAAAAGGTTGCCTGTAAAATTACAAAAACCTTACGCAGCGTCAAGCGGAATCGTGTCAATCATTGCGACAAATCAATCCTGAGCACACCTTGCGCGATTGATTTGCCTCACTCTCCCTTTGAGCCCAATTCCATATGGGGGCTGCGCGCGGAATTTTAAAGGGCATTTAAGATAAAAACGTGATTTAAGTCACAATTATCTGGCTGCCTGTGGGCACCGGATAAGTTTAGAACAAAAGTGTACGCTTCATTGTTAATGTTTTGTTAGAATTGGGGCGAAAGTTGTCCATTGCAAAGCGAGATGTAAGCCCATGGCGAATAAACCCTCCCCGGAAGAGCTGAAAAACGGCTTGAGCGAAATGCAGTTTTACGTGACCCAACATCATGGCACCGAACCGCCTTTCACCGGACGGCTGCTGCACAACAAGAAAAATGGCGTGTATCACTGCCTGGTGTGCGATGCGCCGCTGTTCAACTCCCAGACCAAATACGACTCCGGCTGCGGCTGGCCGAGCTTCTACGAGCCGGTAAGCGAAGAGGCCATTCGCTATCTGGACGACAGCTCCCACGGCATGCAGCGCATTGAGATCCGCTGCGGAAATTGTGATGCCCATCTCGGTCACGTGTTTCCGGATGGCCCGCAGCCGACCGGCGAGCGCTATTGTGTCAATTCGGCGTCGCTCAGCTTCACCGATGAGCAGAACGGCGAGCAGATCAAGGGTTGAAGAAACGATTCAGCAAATTATTCCAGGTGGAGGTGAGCGGAAGATGGATATTGAGCAAATTATCGACAGCATGACCCCGGAAGTGTATCAGCGTCTGGCGACGGCGGTAGAGCTGGGAAAATGGCCGGATGGCGTGGCGCTGACGCCGGAGCAGAAGGAAAATAGCCTGCAGCTGGTGATGCTGTGGCAGGCCCGGTATAACACCGACGCCCAGCATATGACCATCGACACCCGCGGGCAGATGGTGATGAAGAGCAAACAGCAGCTGAAGGAAGATTTCGGCATTGTGCCGAAGCCAATCGCCACCTTGAAGTTGCAATAAACCGCCGGCCGGCGGGGAGACGTTCCGGCGTCGGGTGATTCGGCGCCGGACAAGGGTAGCGTCAACGACCGCGCCCGGCGGCCAGTCGCTTTGCTTACTTTTTATTCATCATCGCTTTCAGGTCGGCAAACGGGTTGTAGGTGGCCTCGCCGACGCTCTTTTGCGCATCTTCGCCCGCTACCACCGTGGAGCCATACTGATCGGCTTCGGTGTACTTGGAATGTTCGTGATCGTGACAGTAAAGGCACAACATCTCCCAGTTGCTGCCATCTTCCGGGTTATTGGAGTGGTCGTGATCGATATGGTGCACCGTCAGCTCGCGCAGATTGGAGTAGACAAACTCCCGTGAGCAGCGTCCGCATACCCAGGGAAAGAGCTTGAGCGCCTTTTCGCGGTAACCCACTTCCAGACGTGCGTAATTTTTGGGGATATAGGCCATGGCCCCCTGCCTCCTGTCAAACGGTTAAGCTGCGCCAGCCCCTGGCGCAGCGGATAACAGGCATCATAACCTATCCCGGGCGGCGCGATATACCTGCATTGCCGGCGATGCTGCCTGCGTCACGCCGCCCGGCGGCGGCGATGCGGCGGAAAAGCCGCGATTAGTGTTTGATCCCCAGCGATTCCGCCAGCTGGCGGGCCAGCTGGTTCTGGTCATCGGCGCCATACTCCCAGAACATCGCTCCGGCGAGGCCTTTCGCCTTGATGTAGTCCGCTTTAATGGCCACCGATCGCGGGTTCTCGTAGGAGAGGGCGAACAGCGGATTGCCCTCCGCGGACTGCACCGACAGCCACGGGACTTTCGCCTCATCGTCCCAGTGCTCGGTAAAGCGTTTCTGCGGATCGTTGAGCAATTTGCCCACGATATCATTGTATTTCACGTAGGTGTCTTTGCTCAGGTCATAGCCCAGCGAGGCAAACAGCGCGATCTGCTGTGGACCAAAATAGGGCTGGGTGACCGGGTTCTTTTGCGCATCCGCTTTACTCCAGTCAATCCCCGGCTCGACCGCCCGTTTCGGCACCCGGCCATAAAAACCAATCCCGAGGTTCATCTGGCTGGGTTTAAGCCCGGCGGCCAGGTAATTGTTGACCACAAAATCGGCGCTGTATTTATCCGCCGCGGCGACCGTCGGCCAGTGGCTGGAGTCATACAGGTTCGAGTTGAAGTACTGCGTGCCGTAGGCCATGTCGTAGGTCATCAGGTTGATGTAGTCGAGCGATGACGCAATCGCTTTAACGTCCACCCAGCTTTTCGGGCTTTCGGCGTTGGCGCCCACGGCGATAGTGACCAGTTTCCTGGTACCAAACGCTGCGCGCAGCTCTTTTAACAGCGCGGTAAAGTTATCGCGATCGGCCGGTTGACTGGCAACCAGCCCCCAGGCGCCGTTGACCGGAAACTCCCAGTCGAGGTCAATCCCATCCAGACCATATTTTTCAACAATTTCCTGCGCAGACTGAATAAACACCTTCCGGGTTTCTTTGCTTGCCGCCGCGCCGGAGAAACCGCGCGCTCCCCAGCCGCCGACCGATAGCAGGACTTTGAGGTCCGGGTTCTGTTTACGCAGGGCCGGGAGCTTTTGCAGATCCGCCTGCACCTTCGGCGACAGCCAGATCTCGTGCAGATGAGCAGGATCCTTCAGGGCTGCGTTGGTCTCGTCTTTTTCATCGTTATAGATAAGGCCAAACGAGTAGTTGAGATGGGTGATCTGCCGGACGTCCAGCTTGTCGATATCCCCGCCCGGCCCGGCAGTGACGTCGCCGCCGCCGTTGAAATAGCCGACGGACATCAGCGGTTGGGCAGAGAGCGCGGAAGCGCAAAGCAGGGGCAAGGCTGCCAGCAAGGGCAAACGTTTCATAGTGGTTCCTCTTTGACATAAAAAAAATAACCGCGCCACGGAAATGGCGTGGCGAAAAAACAGCCTTGCCAGACTACCAGCAATAACCTGTTGAAACTGCGAGAGAGTTCAATTTATGGACGATAACGAAGCGGCAGAAGAAGCCCCGGCGCGGGCGCGCCGGGGGCGGGATCAGGCGTGGGTTTCCCGCCAGTCGTCGAGGGTATAGAGCGTGGCGCCTGCGGCGGCCATCTCCATAAACGCCTGGCTGCTGTCCTGCGGCTGAAGATTCACCCCGCGGCAGCCGTCGGTGATGACGTTGACCGTGTAGCCCAGCGCCAGGGCATCCAGCACGGTGAACTTAACGCAGTAATCGGTGGCGAGGCCGAGCACGGTCAGCTCCACGATCCCCTGACCACGCAGCCAGCCGTCCAGTTCAGTTTTCTGCCGGTGACCGTTGTCAAAAAAAGCGCTGTAGCTGTCAATGACCCGGTTTTGCCCTTTGTGGAACACGGCGGCGATGGCCTGCTGCTTGAGCAGGGGATGCAGCGCCGCGCCTTCGCTGTGCTGAACGCAGTGATCCGGCCAAAAAGTTTGCGCCAGGCCATCCAGGTCGCCCACGGTGTAGGGCTCCACATGGTGCTGGCTGGCGAAGCTGCCGTGATCCGCCGGATGCCAGTCCTGGCTGGCGACGATGGGCTCGCCGCGCGCCAGGCTCCAGTCGATAAGCGCATTGGCCACCTCGACGGTACTATCGCCTTCAGGAACCGCCAGCGCGCCGCCGGCGCAGAAGTCGTTCTGCAAATCAACCAGTAACAGCGCTCGATGCGCCATACGTCCTCCTTAAGCTTCGTCAGGGGTCAGTTCGCCACGCAGATTCTGCTGCATCGCCGCGCGAATGGCGTCAACGTCCAGCTGCTGGCTCAGCAGATAGTGTAGCTTGGTCAGCGTCGCTTCCACCGTCATATCGAAACCACTGATGACTCCCGCCTGGGCGAGGGCATTGCCGGTGGCATAGCCGCCCATGTTCACTTTCCCGGACATACACTGCGTCAAGTTGACCACCACAATGCCGCGCTGGCTGGCTTCCGCCAGCACCTGAATAAACTCGCCATTCTGCGGCGCATTGCCGACGCCGTAGGAGCGGAGGATCAGCGCTTTCACCGGCTGGCGCAGGAAATTACGCACCACGTCGGCGGAGATGCCGGGGTAAATCGTCACCACGCCAATCGGCTGCGGGGTGATGGGATGCACGATAAGCTCACCGCGGCCCTGCGGCGCCGGCGGGGTACCGAGACGGCGGATATGGATCCCGGCCTCCAGCAGCGGCGCGAGGTTTGGCGAGGCGAAGGCGTCAAAGCCGTCGGCATGGGCTTTAGTGGTTCGGTTGCCGCGGAACAGCCGATTGTTGAAGAACAGCGCCACTTCGTTAATCGGATAGTTGGCGGCGACGTACAGGGCATTGAGCAGGTTGATCTGGCCGTCGGAGCGCAGCTCGGCCAGCGGGATTTGTGACCCTGTCACAATCACCGGTTTGCCGAGGTTTTCCAGCATGAATGACAGCGCAGAGGCGGTAAACGCCATGGTGTCGGTACCGTGGAGGATCACAAAGCCATCATACTCCTCGTAATGGCTGCGGATATCGTCGGCGATGTGCTGCCAGTCCTCAGGGGTCATATCGGATGAATCCATCAGCGGATGGTATTCATGGATCGTGAAGTCCGGCATCTCCGGGCGATGGAACTCAGGCATCAGCGCCAGCTGACGCTGGAGATGGCCGGAAACGGGTACATAGCCGTGTTCAGAGCGCTGCATACCGATGGTCCCACCGGTGTAGGCAACGTAAATCGATTTTTTTTGCATAGCATCGCTTAGGTTGGTCGTAGACAGGCGCAGTATAAAGAGACGGAGGAAAAAATACAGTGTTGGCCGCTCGCTTTGTGGCGGCGCTGGCAGGTGCGGAAAAAAGGCTGCCCCGGGAGACGGGGCAGCCGCTGCGTATTAACGGATGTTGGCGCAGGTCAGGCAGAAGGCATAGCGGTTCTGCGGGTCGTTAAACGCCGCCAGCTTGTCGCTTTCGGCTTTCACCGTCTCGGCTGCCGCGGCCACCGGCGCAGGCAGCCAGGCCTGAATGGCGGCCGGCAGCGAGGCGCGTACCGAACCGGTCAGGCTGTCCAGCACCATCGAGAAGAAGGTGGGCTCTTCCTGATAGTAGTTGAGGTGCCAGGTTTTCAGCTTCGCCAGCTCGGCGGCCTTGGCCACCGCGTCGTCGAAGTCGCCGAGGCTGTCGACAAGACCGTTGGCTTTGGCATCTTCCCCGGTCCAGACGTGGCCCTGGGCAATCTGGTCGATTTTCTCCGGCGTGCTCTTCCGCGCGTTAGCCACCAGGGTGATAAAGCGTTGATAGCCGTTCTCAATGCTCAACTGCATCAGCTGCTGCACTTCCGGCGGCAGCGCTTTGGTGCTGGAGATATCCGCCAGCGGCGACGTGGCGACGCCGTCGGTATGGACGCCAATCGACCCAAGGGTGTTTTCCACGGTGTTGATCACCCCAAAGATGCCGATGGAGCCGGTGAGGGTGCTTGGGTTCGCGACAATGTAGTCCGCCGGCGTGGAGATCCAGTAGCCGCCAGAGGCCGCCATGCCGCCCATTGAAACGACCACCGGTTTACCCGCGGCTTTGGCCGCCGCCAGCTCTTCGCGAATGATTTCCGAGGCGGTCACGCTGCCGCCCGGGCTGTTGACGCGCAGGACGATGGCCTTAATTTTCGGGTCGAGGCGCGCATCGCGAATTTGCGCGGCGGTGGTGTCGCCGCCGACGTTGCCCGGGGTCTCCTCGCCGTCCATGATGGCGCCGTTGGCGAAGATCACCGCGATGGCGGAACCTTGGTCAGACGGTGTCTTCACGTTGTAGTCGTAATAGCTGATCGCCCGGTAATTGTTATCCGCTTTGCTCCAGCCAAACTGTTTGGTCAGCGCCTTTTCCACTTCCGTGGAGGTCGCCAGCTCATCCACCAGCTTATTGTCCAGCGCATATTTCGCCGTATCGCCGCCCACCTTACGCAGGCCATCGATAATGCCCTGGGCGCCCGGGAAGAGCTGCTGGGCGGTGATCTGCCGGTTGGCGGCGATGGTGTTGAGGTAGTTCTGCCACAGTTCGCCAATCCAGCGGCTGTCCGCTTCGCGGGCGGCAGGGGACATGTCATCGCGAATGAAAGGCTCGACGGCGGATTTATAGGTGCCGACGCGGAAGACATGGGTGGAGACTTTCAGCTTATCCAGCAGCGACTTGTAGTACAGCCCGTTGGTGGCGAAGCCGTGCAGGTCCACCTCCCCCTGCGGAGAGAGCCAGATTTTGTTGGCAAAGCTCGCCAGGTAGTACTGGCCCTGGCTGTAGCTGCTGCCGACGGCATACACCGGTTTGCCGCTGTCGCGGAATTCGCGCAGCGCTTTACCGATGTACTGCATGGAGGGCTGATCGCCGCCGACGAAGTTTTTCAGATCCAGCACAATACCGGTGATATTACGGTCATCCTTCGCCTGACGGATGGTCTGCACGATATCGAACAGAGAATTCTCCTGCAGACGGTCCGAGCTGGCGCCAAACAGCTGGCGGCCAATTACGCCGAGCTTGCTGCTGGCGGACGGTTTATCCACCACCACGCCAGTAATATCCAGCAGCAGCGCGCCGCGCGCGGCATGTTCGCTGGTGGTGCTGCTGAACTGGCTCCAGATGCCGATACACACCAGCACCAGCACCAGGAAGATCGCATTGAGGGCCAGTTTGCGAATAAAGTTGAGTATCCGCCACGTCCATTTAAAAAAGCTGGCAATCAGTCGCCAAAGGGTTCGCATGTATTCTCCCTAACGTTATCTAAAAATGGGCAGGCCGCAGGGGCCGCCGCGTCTGGCTATCCTAAAGAGTGAGCCGTCGGTTGTCAGCAGGAATCACCGACCGCGCTGTAACAAAATCCTTGTGCATGTTAATTTTATGAAAAATGACATCACAGGAGTTATACAGATGGATGCTCTCGACCTACTGCTTAATCGCCGCAGCGCTTCCCGCCTGGCGGAACCGGCCCCGGCCGGCGAACAGCTGGAAAACATTCTGCGCGCCGGGCTGCGCGCCCCGGATCATGGCGCCCTGCAGCCGTGGCGCTTTTTCATTATCGCCGATGACGGCTGCGAACGCTTTAGTCAGCTGCTGGAAAAGGGGGCCCGGGAGGCCGGCCAGGATGAGAAGGGCATAGAGAAAGCCCGCAATGCGCCGTTTCGCGCGCCGCTGATCATTACCGTAGTGGCGCGCTGTGAAGACCACCCGAAGGTGCCGCGCTGGGAGCAGGAGATGTCCGCTGGCTGCGCGGTGATGGCGATGCAGATGGCGGCCCTGGCCCAGGGATTCAACGGCATCTGGCGCAGCGGAGCATTGACCGAGAGCCCGGTGGTGCGGGCCGGCTTCGGGTGCCGCGAGCAGGATAAAATCGTCGGCTTCCTCTATCTGGGCACGCCGCAGCTGAAAGCCTCAACCACCATTGCCTTGCCGGATACCGCGCCGTTTGTGACGCGATTCTGAGTCAGCGCGTGTTACGCCGGGTGGCGGCTGCGCCTTACCCGGCCTACGTTCTTACGACCTGTCGTTAATTTATTCACCATTGTTGCTGAAACTGCCGGTGCTGGCGGCCCCCTGTGCGCTCCCTGCGCCATGCCAGACATAACGCAGAGGATATATCGGGAGCGCCATCTGCCCGGACATAACACAGGAGTGGTAGCCCTGCTAAGCGCAGCGCGAGCAGGGAAATTTACGATTGTGCCGTTATTTCGCCGGGTGGCGGCTGCGTCTTACCCGGCCTACATAACCATCCCGATATCAGACGGTTACCCCTCAATGTAGGCCCGCGCAAGCACAGCGCCGCCGGGCGATGGCAGCAGGCTCGGAGCCGCATCTATGCCGGGCGGCGGCATGCGCCGGACCCGGCCTTCAGCCCCAAAGGTAGCCCGGACAAGGCGCGCCAGGCGCCGTATCCGGGAGTTCAACGGCGATGACGTTACTTCTGCGTTTTGGCGAATTCGTCTTTGGCTTTCTGCAACTGCTGCTGGAAGGCCGGGTTGGTGTGCAGCGTGGCGACCACCGCGGAGCCGACGATGCGCGCCGCATCGACATCGCTCTGCCAGTGATAGCCGCAGATCACCCGGCTCTCGCCGAGCTCATAGCCGCGCTTCAAAATTTCGTTCTGCCGCTGCGGGTTGATCTCCGCCAGCACCAGGGCGGTGGCCCAGCCGATGGAGGTATGCCCGGATGGGTAAGAGCCGTTTTTCGCCAGCTTGTCCTGCTCGGTGGTGTTGCAGGTGGAGACACCGTAGAAGGCAAACGGGCGAATGCGCATATACTTCTCTTTCGCGCCGCGGGTCGCCAGATCGCCGGCGTCTTCAATCATATTGGTCAACAGCTTATGGAGCTGCGGCGCGTCCTTTTCGGTGATCGGCGAGCCAAAGGCGCTGGAGAAGGCGTTAGCCACGCCGCCCGCGCTGAGGTTGGCATCCTCTGCCGCCAGCTTCCCGCGCTCGGTGTTGCGCAGCAGGCGCCCCTGCTCATACATCGCCTGATCGTTTAAGAACGCGATACTGCCCACCGCCGGCGGCGGCGGCAACAGCGCCAGGCTGTCGATGGCCTGGGCATTGGTCAGATAGTAGAGATCGGGCTTGGTGGTGACATCGTTACCGGGGGGAACCAGCGCGAAGGCGTTAACGGAGAAGAAACTGGCCAGGCAAAGGGCAAGAACACGCTTTTTCATTAGAATTTCCTTACGTCATAATCATTCCAGAGAAGACAGTCCTGGGTTGTCACATTTCTGTCATCTTTAAGTAAAAGTGAAAATGGTCGGGAAAAAATTGCCGCGTCTCGCAAAAACGGCTTTTTGTCTGCTTAATGAGCAACCATACGCGATTTCAGACTGTCGTACTTACCACCCTGACGTTTGGGCGCTAACATAGCGGGATTGCAATGACAGGAGATGTCCATGAGCGAGCAAGCCATTCGTTTAACGCAATACAGCCACGGAGCCGGTTGTGGTTGTAAAATTTCCCCGAAAGTGCTGGAAACCATCCTGCATAGCGAGCAGGCGAAGTTTGTCGACCCGAACCTGCTTGTCGGCAACGAAACCAGCGATGATGCCGCCGTTTACGATCTTGGTAATGGCACGTCAATCGTCAGCACCACCGACTTCTTTATGCCGATTGTCGATAATCCGTTCGACTTTGGCCGCATTGCCGCCACCAACGCCATCAGCGATATTTTCGCCATGGGCGGGAAACCGATTATGGCGATTGCCATTCTCGGCTGGCCGATCAACACCCTGGCGCCGGAAATCGCCCGCGACGTGGTGGAGGGCGGGCGCTTTGCCTGCCAGCAGGCCGGGATCGCGCTGGCGGGCGGCCACTCCATTGACGCTCCGGAGCCGATCTTTGGTCTGGCGGTCACCGGCGTGGTGCCCACCGAGCGCATCAAGAAAAACAGCACCGCGCAGGCGGGCTGCAAACTGTATCTCACCAAACCGCTGGGGATCGGCGTGCTGACCACCGCGGAGAAAAAATCGCTGCTCAAGCCAGAGCATCAGGGGCTGGCGACGGAGACCATGTGCCAGATGAACCTTGCCGGCGCCGCGTTTGCCGCTATCGACGGGGTGAAGGCGATGACCGACGTCACCGGCTTTGGCCTGCTCGGCCACCTCAGCGAGGTGTGCCGCGGGGCCGGCGTGCAGGCGCAACTGCGCTATGCCGATATCCCGAAACTGCCGGGGGTGGAGGAGTATATCGCCGCCGGCGCGGTGCCGGGCGGCACCGGGCGCAACTTTGCCAGCTACGGCCATTTGATGGGCGAGATGCCGACGGCGTGGCGCGATCTGCTGTGCGACCCACAAACCTCAGGCGGTCTGCTGCTGGCGGTGACCCCGGAGGCGGAGGCGGAAGTCCAGGCCGCCGCGGCGGAGTTCGGTATTAAGCTGGCCGCCATCGGCGAGCTGGTGACCGCCCGTGGCGGGCGACCGATGATCGAGATCCGTTGATTCGATGCGGTTGTTTATTGCAGAAAAACCGAGTCTCGGTCGGGCTATCGCCGATGTGTTGCCTAAACCGCACCGCAAAGGCGATGGCTATATTGAGTGCGGCAACGGGCAGGTGGTCACCTGGTGTATCGGTCACCTGCTGGAGCAGGCGCAGCCGGACGTCTATGACAGCCGCTATGCCCGCTGGAATCTCACCGACCTGCCGATTGTGCCGGAGAAATGGCAGCTGCAGCCCAAACCTTCGGTCACCAAACAGCTGAATGTGATCAAGCGCCTGCTCGGCGACGCCGAGGAGGTTATCCACGCTGGCGACCCCGACCGTGAAGGGCAACTGCTGGTGGACGAGGTCCTCGACTACCTGCAGCTGGCACCGGAGAAGCGCCAGCAGGTGCAGCGCTGTCTGATAAACGATCTCAACCCGCAGGCGGTGGAGCGGGCGATCAACCGCCTGCGCGCCAACAGCGAGTTTGTGCCGCTTTGCGTGTCGGCGCTGGCGCGGGCGCGCGCCGACTGGCTGTACGGCATCAATATGACCCGGGCCTATACTCTGCTGGGGCGCAACGCCGGCTATCAGGGGGTGCTCTCCGTGGGGCGGGTGCAGACCCCGGTGCTCGGCCTGGTGGTGCGCCGCGATGAAGAGATTGAAAATTTCGTCGCCAAAGATTTCTTCGACGTCAAAGCGCATATCGTCACGCCGCAGGAGGAGCGCTTTGTCGCGACCTGGGTGCCGAGCGAAGCCTGCGAACCTTACCAGGATGAAGAAGGGCGCCTGCTGCATCGTCCGCTGGCCGAGCACGTGGTTAAGCGTATCGAAGGCCAGCCGGCGCTGGTGACCGGCTATAACGATAAGCGCGATTCCGAACCCGCGCCGCTGCCGTTTTCGCTGTCGGCGCTGCAGATTGAGGCGGCCAAACGTTTCGGCTTCAGCGCGCAAAACGTGCTGGATATCTGCCAGAAGCTGTATGAAACCCACAAGCTCATCACCTATCCGCGTTCGGACAGCCGCTACCTGCCGGAAGAGCATTTCGCCGGCCGCCATGCGGTGCTGAATGCGATTGCCGTCCATGCGGCGGATCTGCTGCCGCAGCCGGTGGTGGATCCGGAGATCCGCAACCGCTGCTGGGATGATAAAAAGGTCGACGCGCACCATGCGATTATCCCGACCGCCCGCAGCAGCCAGGTCAAACTCACCGATAACGAAGCGAAGGTCTACACCCTGATCGCCCGGCAGTATCTGATGCAGTTCTGCCCTGACGCGGTGTTCCGTAAATGCCAGATTGACCTTGAGATCGCCAACGGCAAATTTGTCGCCAAAGCGCGTTTTCTGGCCGAGGCGGGCTGGCGGACGCTGCTTGGCAGCAAAGAGCGCGATGAAGAGAACGACGGCACGCCGCTGCCGGTGGTGGCCAAAGGCGATGAACTGCTGTGCGAGAGGGGCGAGGTGGTGGAGCGCCAGACGCAGCCGCCGCGCCACTTTACCGACGCCACGCTGCTGTCGGCGATGACCGGGATTGCCCGCTTCGTGCAGGATAAAGATCTGAAAAAGATCCTCCGCGCCACCGACGGCCTCGGCACCGAAGCAACCCGCGCCGGGATTATCGAACTGCTGTTTAAGCGCGGTTTCCTGAGCAAAAAGGGGCGCTATATTCACTCCTCGGAGGCCGGAAGGGCGCTGATTCATTCCCTGCCGGAGATGGCCGGGCGACCGGACATGACCGCCCACTGGGAGTCGGTATTGACGCAAATCAGCGAGAAACAGTGCCGCTATCAGGACTTTATGCAGCCGCTGGTGGGGACGCTGTATCAGCTGATCGAGCAGGCGCGCAGCACGCCGGTGCGCCAGTTCCGCGGTCTGGTGGCGCCTGGCGGGGCGAAAAAATCCTTCAGTAAGGGCAAAGGCAAAGCGAAAGGCAAAAAAGCGGCAGACGATGCCGCGCCGCCGCCGCAATAACCCGCCCGGCGGCCGCGAGGATGTGCTTCCCCGCGGCCGCCGTTTCTCCCCCCGCCAGGTCAATGGTCTACACTAAACAGCCGGGAAGGGGTTGACGACCCCCTCAGAACAGGGATGCCCATTGCCCTTCCCGATGCTGTTGCTCATTTCTCTCCCAGGCGATAAGGAGGACCCGTGAAATATATCGCTATCAGCCAACCGGGTGGCCCGGAAGTATTGCAGATCCGCGAAGGTGAGATCCCCACCGTCGGGGTGCATGAGGTGCTCATCGAAGTGAAAGCGGCGGGCGTCAACCGGCCGGATATTCTGCAGCGCCAGGGGCTGTACCCTATGCCTGAGGGCGTCACCCCCGTGCCCGGCCTCGAGGTGGCGGGCGTGGTCGTGAAGGTCGGCGCGCAGGTCACAACCTTTACCCCCGGGGATCGCGTCTGCGCGTTGACCAACGGCGGCGGGTATGCCGAATACTGCGCCGTCCCGGCAGGCCAGACGCTGCTGATCCCGGCGGGCCTCAGCTTTAGCGAAGCGGCCGCCATTCCGGAAACCTTCTTCACCGTGTGGGCGAACGTTTTCCAGCTCGGTAAGCTGCAGTCCGGCGAGAGCATTCTGATCCACGGCGGCGCCAGCGGGATTGGCACCACCGCGGTCCTGCTGTGTCACGCGCTGGGGATGAGCGTCTATGCCACCGTCGGCCAGGACGAAAAAATTGCCGCGCTGCGACCCTACGCCACGGCGATCAACTACAAAACCGAAGATTTCGCAGATAAAATTCACCAACTGACCAACGATGAAGGGGTGGATGTCATTCTGGATATCGTGGGCGGCCCTTACTTTAACCGCAACCTGGGGCTACTGAAAAAGGATGGACGGCTGGTGATCATCGGCTTTATGGGCGGGCGAATCGCTCATGAGGTGGATATTCAGACCCTGATGCTCAAGCGGGCCACCGTCACCGGCTCCACCATGCGCGGCCGGACGGCGGCGGAGAAACAGGAGATTGCCGAGGCGCTGCGGCGCCACGTCTGGCCGCTGCTTGAGGCAGGGAAATGCAAGCCGATGATCTACGCCAGCTACCCGATGGCGGAGATTGCCGAGGCGCATGCCTGTCTGGACAGTGGTCAGCATCTGGGGAAAGTGGTGATCACGATGACGTCGTGAGACGCCTCCCGGCGGGCAGCCGCCGGGAGGGCGTCAGGGGAGGTTAAATCACGCCCTGGGCCAGCATGGCATCCGCCACCTTCACGAAACCGGCGATATTGGCGCCGCGCACGTAGTTGGTCTGCTTCGCTTCACCGCCGTACTGCACGCAGGCGTGGTGGATATCCAGCATAATGTGATGCAGGCGGGCATCCACTTTTTCCGCTTTCCAGCCCATGCGCGCGGCGTTCTGCGCCATCTCCAGACCGGACGTCGCCACGCCGCCGGCGTTGGCCGCTTTGCCCGGGGCAAACAGCACGCCAGCTTCAAGGAACAGATCGGTCGCGGCGATGGTGGTCGGCATGTTGGCGCCTTCCGCCACGGCCTTCACGCCGTTGGCAATCAGCTGGCGGGCGGCATCGACGTCCAGTTCGTTCTGAGTGGCGCAAGGCAGGGCGATATCCACCGGCACTGACCATGGCTGCTGGCCTTCGAGATAGGTGAGGCCAAACTCGCGGGCGTAGTCGGCCACCCGGCCGTGGGCACGCTCTTTGATGTCGATCAGGCGGGCCAGTTTTTCTTTGGTGAAGCCCGCCTCGTCAACGACGGTGCCGTTGGAGTCGGAGGCGGTGACCACCCGCGCGCCAAGCTCCATCGCTTTCTCAATGGCGTATTGCGCGACGTTGCCGGAGCCGGAGACCGCCACGCGAGCGCCTTCGAAGCCGAGGCCGTGACGTTTGAGCATTGCTTCGGTGAAGTAGATCAGGCCGTAACCGGTGGCTTCCGGACGGATCAGGCTGCCGCCGAAGGAGAGGCCTTTACCGGTGAAGACGCAGGCGCTGTTGTTAGAGAGTTTGCGCATCATGCCGGCCATAAAGCCGACCTCGCGGCCGCCGACGCCGATATCGCCCGCCGGTACGTCGGTATCCGGGCCAAGATGGCGATAGAGCTCGGTCATCAGCGCCTGGCAGAAGCGCATCACTTCGCCATCGCTCTTGCCTTTAGGATCGAAATCGCTGCCGCCTTTCCCGCCGCCCATCGGCAGGGTGGTCAGGGCGTTTTTGAAGGTCTGCTCGAAGCCAAGGAATTTGAGAATCGACAGATTCACCGACGGATGGAAGCGCATCCCGCCCTTATACGGGCCGATGGCCGAGTTGAACTGCACGCGCCACGCGCGGTTGACCTGGACCTGATTGCGGTCGTCCACCCACACCACGCGGAACTGGATCACGCGCTCCGGTTCCACCAGACGTTCCAGCAAAGCAAGCTGACGATAGCGCGGATTTTCCTCAAGGAAAGGCCACAGGGTGGTCATGACCTCCCGGACGGCTTGAGCAAATTCGGTTTGATGAGGATCGCGCTGTTGAACGCGGGTGAGAAAGCCTTCCAGAGTGCACGTCTGATCCATAGATATAAGTTCCCCTTATGGTTGTGGTTGCGTGTATTTATTATGATTCGGTCCTTGAAAAAACCGATTTTCCGACTATAACACCGCTAATCCTTAGGCAAGCAAGGAAAAATTAAGCCGTCAGCAAAATTTATAATTGCCCGCCCGTCATAACTAAAAACGATGACGAGGCGGCGAGCGGATCAGCGGGGAGAAAGGGACGGGCGCTGGGCGATAAAGGCGTGCAGGAGGGGGATATCGGCCGGGGCGAGATCGAGGGTTAAGGCGTCGGCAGGAAGGCACCAGCGCAGCTGGCTGTGATAGTGGGCCAGCGGCGCGCCCTGAAAGTTCGGTACCCACCAGGCGTGCAGATGGATCTGGCGACCGGAGACTTCCCGCTGATGGCTGGCGATATAGCATGCCGGGTGGGCGATGATGCCCATCTCCTCCCGCAGCTCCCGGGCCAGCGCCTGCGGCTGGCTTTCACCCGACTCCACTTTGCCGCCGGCGAATTCCCACATTCCCGGCTGGTCGGCGTGGGGCGGGCGCTGCGCCAGCAGAATTTTGCCATCCTGTTCAATAATGGCGGCGACAACTTCAATCATTTTTAGCATAAGCATCAACGTTAATAAGACCAAACTGGCCTATTATCACCGCCATAGACCTTCACTGACAACCGCCAACTCTGCTGGAGACCCCCGTGCTTGATAGCCACTTGCATCCTCGCCTCAAACCTCTGCTTAACGCTGCCGCCGGCGCGCTTGACCGCCCGGGCATTTCGCCAGACGGGCTGACGCTGCTCGGTTTTGCCATCGGCGCGCTGGCTCTGCCATTTCTGGCATTAGGGTGGTATGGCGCGGCGCTGGCGGCCATTCTTCTCAACCGCCTGCTGGACGGCCTGGACGGCGCCCTGGCGCGGCGGCGCGGGCTTAGCGACGCCGGCGGTTTTCTCGATATCTCACTGGATTTTCTCTTCTATGCCCTGGTGCCGTTCGGTTTTATCCTGGCGGATCCGCAGAATAACGCCCTGGCGGGCGGCTGGCTGCTGTTTGCCTTTATCGGCACCGGCAGCAGCTTTCTCGCCTTTGCCGCGCTGGCGGCAAAGCACCAGATCGCCAATCCCGGCTATGCCCATAAATCGCTGCACTATCTCGGGGGGCTGACGGAGGGGACGGAGACTATCCTGCTGTTTGTCCTCAGCTGCCTGTTTCCGGCGCATTTTGCCTGGCTGGCGTGGCTGTTTGGCGCGCTATGCTGGCTGACGACGGCGACGCGTATCGCCAGCGGCTACCGGACCTTAAAGCGGGTGGCGTGAGCGGAAAATCGCGCGTCGCCGGCAGGGGGCGACGCGCGCGGGTGGGACGCGTTACTGACTGCTTTCCGGGCCGCGTTCTCCGCGGGCGACCGGATTGTGCGGGTTGCTGCTCCATTCGTACCAGCCGCCGTCATAGACGGCGACGTGCGGCCAGCCCATGGCCCGGGCATACATGAAGGTTTCCGAGGCCCGCCAGCCGGTTCCGCAATAGAACGCCACCTGTTGGTCAGGCAGGATGTTCCACTGGCGCCACAGGGCGGCGATATCGTCGGCGCTGCGCATGGTGCCGTCCGGGTTATGGAAGTCTTCCATGTGCGTGGAGTCGCTTCCGGCATGGCCCCAGCGGGCGCCGGCGATGTCGCCCTTCGGTTTGATATAGCTGTAGCCGCTGGTGGTGCCGATAAACTCCGGCCACGAGCGGACGCTGACCAGCGAGGCGTCCTGGCGGTGCAGCAGACCGCGGGCCTGCCCGGTATCCAGCATCAGCTGCGGCTGGCCGGGGATCGGCGCGCCAAAATCCGGCGCCGGCTGCGGCGTCGGCGGCATGCCGCGCGCCACCGGCAGACCGGCGTCGGACCAGGTCTGCCAGCCGCCGTCCAGCAGGCGCACGTCTTTGACGCCGGCGTACAGCATGATCTGCGCCACCCGCGCCGCGGCGTAGACGTCGCGACCGTAGAGGATCACCGTGGTGTCATGGCGGATGCCGTGCTTCGCCAGCATCGCCTTCAGCTGCGCATCGGACACTTTATTCCACAGCGGTTCGCTCTCCACCTCATTGGTGTCGATATAGCCCGCGCCCGGGATATGGCTCAGCAGATAGAGCTTCGGCGCTCCCCAGGCGGCCTCAAACACTTTCCAGTCGCCGGCCGGGGCGGCAGCCACGCTTTTCCCTTGCTGCAGATCGTGCAGCCACTGCGGGTAGACCAGCTGTTCAAAGTGCGGCAGCTTTTGCAGACGGTCGCCCTGGCTCAGAGCGTCGCTCAGGACGTTGAGCCGGGTGAAGCCCGCTTGTTTCAGTCGCGCCGCGACGCTGGCGTTATCCTCAGGACTGCCGTACAGCGCGATGGGGGTATCGGGCTGGAGCTGGTGCTGCTTAGCCCAGCTGTGGAGCTGCTCGTCGCTCATGGCGCCGAGCCAGCGGGCGGAAAGGTTCAGCGCCTGCGGCTCATGCCCTTCCGGGCCGTTGACGTGCTGCGGCCAGCCGTTGTAATAAGCGCTCAGGCGGGTGTCGATGGCCACGCCGTGCTGCTGTTGCAGGTGGGAGAGGGTGAGCGCTTGCATGGTTTCAGCGGCGCAGGTGGTGGTAGCAGCAAGCCCCATGAGCAGGGCGAGTGCGGTCAATTGAGAAACACGTTTCATCGAAATGCCCGACGGTAAAAAGTGGAGGGCGTATTCTCCGCTTGCCTGGCGTTGATTTCTTTGCGGTAACGCAGGTTTGCACGCTATTGCGCTTCATTGCCAGCGCTCCATCGCCAGGCACCGCCCCGTCGGCGGACAGTCCTCGCGATCGTGGGTCACCAGGATCGCCGGAATGGCCTGGCGGGCCAGTTCCTCAAATACCCAGCGGCGGAACGCGGCGCGCAGGGTGGCATCCAGGCGGCTGAAGGGCTCATCCAGCAGCAGCGCCTCGGGGCGCGCCAGCAGGGCGCGCAGCAGACTCACCCGCGCCCGCTGTCCGCCGGAGAGCGTGGCCGGGTCGCGCGCGGCGAAGCCATGCAGCCCGGCGCGACTGAGCGCCTGCTCCACCGCGGCTTTTCGCGCCTCGCCGCGCACGCTTTCCGGTAGCGCCAGCTGTAAATTTTGCCCGACGCTGAAATGGTCGAACAGCAACGGGTCCTGAAACAGGATGCCGATGCGCCGGCGCTCCGTCGGCAGCGTATCGCAGCGCCGATCGTTGAGCCACAGCTCGCCCTCGGCGCGGAAGTCGCCGGCCAGAGCGCCAATCATCCATGCAAACAGCGTCGATTTTCCGCTGCCGGAAGGGCCCATCAGCGTCAGCACTTCACCCGGGGCCACCGAGAAGGCGACCTCCCGCAGCAGCGGCTGACGTTTCACGCTCAGGGTCAAATGGTTTACGGTTAGCACTAGCGAAGTCCTCGTCGGTAGCGGCCCGCCAGCCAGGCCAGCAGGGCCGTCAGGGTAAAGCATACCGCCGGCAGCAGTAATTGCCACAGCGCCTGGGCGGCGAGCGTCTGCGCCTCGCCGCCGCTGCTGAGCGCCACCGCCTGGCTGGTGAGCGTCGGGATACGGCCTGCCCCCAGCCATAGCGTTGGCAGATACTGCGCAATGCTCACCGAGAAACCCACCGCCAGGGCGGTCAGCAGCGGGCGGGTCAGCGAGGGCAGGGTCAGCAGCCAGAAAATACGCGTGGGATCCCAGCCGAGCGTGCGGGCGATCACCGCCATCCGCGGATCGCGCTGGCGCCAGGCCGGGCGCAAAATAAACAGCATCCACGGCACCACCCATAGCAGATGGCCCCACAGGACGGTCCACCATTCGCCGTCTAGCCAGGCGTACAGCGCCAGCCGGTACTGGCCGTCGGCCAGCGGCAGGGCCGGCAGCACCAGCGGCAGCCAGACCCAGCCATCTCTCCGCGCCGGACCGCAGGCCAGCCACAGCAGGCAGACGGCCGCGCCGAGGGCGCAGGCCGCCAGCGCCAGACCAAGGCTGTTAATCAATGCCTCGGTCTGCGGCGGCGCCGAGCGCGCCAGCCCCGCCAGCAATAGCGCGCACAGCAGGCCGCTCAGCGGCAGGGCACTCGCCAGCAGGCGGCCGGGCAGGGCGTGAGGATGGGGATGCCGAACGCCGCGCAGATCGGGCAGACGTCGACGCTGTAGCCGCCATCCGCCCCAGGCGACCAGCGCCAGCCCGCCGAGGATCGCCAGCAGCAGCAGGCTGGCCAGCGCCCCTTTCGCCTGCTGCAGGTCATCGCCCTGGCTTAACCACTGCCACGCCAGCACGGCGAGGGTGGGCGGATTGCCGGGCCCCAGCACCAGGGCGACGTCTACCGTCGACAGGCTCCAGGCCGCGGCGGCCAACAGCACCATGCCGAGGGCGGGCAGCAGCCCAGGCAGCACCAGCCAGCGCAGGCACTGCCAGCGGCCGTAGCCGAGGCTCTTTAGCGCTGTCGCCTGGTCGGCGAGGCGCGCCTCCCCCAGCAGGCCGTAGATCACCCACAGCACAAAGGCGCTCTCTTTCAGGGCCATCGTCAGGCCAAGCCCGATGCCGTACCGGTCGACCGGCGGCGTCAAAAACGGCAGCCGCTGCCAGATCCAGCCGCCTTCGGCGAACAGCAGCAGCGCTGCCGTCGCCAGGGCAAGATGGGGCACCGCCAGCAGCAAGGGCAGGCGGGAAGCCAGTCGCCGCCAGCGGGCCGAAGGCCAGAGGGCGGCGACGATGGTCAGGGCGATCAGTAACGCGCCGCCGACGGACAGCAGCGTGGAAACAAAGGTGGCGGCCAGCGCCTGGCCCAGCTGCGGGTCGGCGAACAGCGCCCGCCAGTGGACCGGGGAGAGCGCCGGCCACACCAGCCCTGCGGCGGCGGGGAATAAGGGCAGATAGATTGCCGCCATCGTCCCCCAGGCCAGCAGGATCAGTGGGTACCGTAGCGGCGCAGCCATTCCTGCTCCAGTGCGTCAACCCACGCCGCGTGCGGCTCGGCAAGCACCGGCGGCAGATCCTGCGGCAGGGTGGCCGCCAGCGCCTGGCGCTGCTTGTCAGGTAGACGCTGCGGGTCCAGAACGCTTGGATCGCCCCAGACGGCGGCATCCGCCTTGCGCAATTGCGCCTCAGGGGAGAGCAGGAAATTGGCCACCACTTTGGCAGCGGCGACGGCGCGCGCGTTGGCCGGAATAGTCACGAAATGGACGTTGCCGAGGGTCCCTCCGGTAAAGCCGAAGCTGTAGCTGTCCGCCGGTAACTCCCCGCTGGCGGCCTTCTGCCGGGCATGGAGCGGATTAAACGTCAGCGACAGGCGGAGGGTGCCCTGGTTGAGCATGGCGTCCATCCGCGCCGGCGACGCCGGGAAATCCTTGCCCGCCCGCCACAGCGCCGGGTGCAGCGTATCGAGATAGCGCCACAGCGGGGCGGTGACCGCCGCGAAAGTCGCCGTCTGAGGCGGCTGGCGCAGGGCGGCAGGCTGGTCGGTGAGGGCGATCAGCAGCTGCTCCAGCAGGGCGGTACCGGTGAAGTCCGGTGGCCGCGGGTAGGTTACGCTGCCCGGATGGGCTCTGGCGAAGGCCAGCAGCGTCTGCGGACTGGTGGGAGGCTGCGGGGTTTGTTCGCGGCGGGCGATAAACGTCAGCTGGGCGCTGCCCCACGGCGACTCGGCGCCCTCGGTGGCGACAGAAAAATCTTCCTGAACCGGCTTTTGCCGGTCGACATAGCGCCAGTTGGGCAGCGATTCGGCCCAGCCGGAGAGCAGCAGGTTGGCCTGTTTTAGGGTGTGAAAGTTTTCGCCGTTGATCCACAGCAAATCCACCGAACCGCCGCGGCGACGGCCAGACTGCGCCTCAGTCTGGATGCGTTTCACCGCGTCGGCGGCGTCGGCGATGGGGACAATACGCAGGTCGATCGCGTAGTGGCGTTTGACCTCCTCGCTGACCCACGCCAGATAGCGATTAACGGCCGGGTCGCCACCCCAGGCGTTAAACCAGACGGTCTGGCCACGGGCTTCCGTCTGGGTCTGCCGCCAGCTGTCGTCGGCATTCACCACCAGCGGCCAGAGCAGCAGCAGGTACAGACAGAGGCTGAAATCACGCAAACGGCGCATCGTTACTCCTTATTGTGCGGGGAAGAGGGGGGGATCTTGCACAGCCCCTGGGCCGGGATCGCCATCGCGGCGTTGAACCGCGCTGATAAATTTTGCAGGCCAATCAGGGCGGTCAGCTCGGTGAGCGCCCGGGCGTCAAAATGCGCCGCCATCGCGCTGCGCAGGGCATCATCCACCTCCGGCGGCGTCTGACTGGCGGCTTCGGCATAGGCCAGCGCCAGACGCTCTTGCTCGCTAAACAGCGTACTGTTGCGCCAGTCGGCGACCGCCAGCAGTTTGTCGCGGCCTCCGCTCCGCGCCGCGAGGGTCATGCTGGTGATATCGATGCAGAATTCGCAGTGGCACAGCTGGGCGATGCGGGCGCTGACCAGCGAGCGCAGCACCGGATCCAGCGGCGAGCGGCGGCGTTCAATATAGCCCACGAACAGCGAGACCAGGTAAAACAGCCACGGGATCCGTCCCCACCAGCGAATGGGGCTCAGCACCTGGCCGTAATGACGACGGTGCAGCCAGGCCTGCGGACGAAGGATCAGGGGGACAGTATCCAGCGGGGGTAAGCTCATGGCGACGATCTCTTATGACGTTCACGGTAAATATTTTTGGCGATGGAGATGACCACCGCCAGGGCAAAAAGCAGCGAAAGGCCAGTGGCCAGCCAGAAGGCGCCTCCGGTCAGCAGGCTCCCGGCCCAGGAATAGACGATGGTCGCCGGCAGCTGTCCCACGCCGGTGGCCAGCATAAAGGGCCAGAAGCGCAGCGAAGTCAGTCCGGCGGCATAGCTGACCGGATCAAAAGGGACAAACGGCAGCAGGCGACAGACCAGGATCGTCTGCGGGCCAAAGCGGGCGAAATAGCCGTCGACGCTGCGCAGCACCGTGCGGCCGGTGAGTTTCTCCACCACCTCGCGCCCCAGCGCTCTGGCGATGCAGAAACAGAGCCCGGCGCCGACCATGGCGCTGAACCACGACAGCGCGCCGCCCCAGAAGGCGCCGAACAGCGCGGCGTTCGCCAGGGTGATCAGGAAGGCCGGCAGCGGGGCGACGATCGCCTGGAGGATCATCAGCGCAAAAGAGACCAGCGCCGCCTGCGCCCCCCAGGCGGCGATAAAGTCTTTAACATGCTGGGGATCCAGCGACGCTAGCGCCGTCAGGCTTTGCTGCAGAAAGGCTCGCCCGCCGGGGAACCACAGCCAGGCGGCCAGAGCGGCAACGGCCACCACGGCGAGGGCCAGCCGGGCGCGGCGCAGGTGACGGCGATCAGGTCGGGTCATGGCGCACCTCCTCGCCGGGCGTTGCCACACGGCGGGCGCGGGCAAACCGTTTGCCCATCTGCACCAGGGCAAACAGCAGCCCGCCGGCGAGGCTCAGCTTGAGCGCGAAGGCGAAGGTCGCCCCCTCGCGAGCCAGTTCGCTGGCCATCACCGAATAGATCACCAGGCCCGGCAGGGTGGTCACGGCGGAGATCAGGGTAAAAGGCCAGAAGGGGATCGCCGTCAGGCCGTAGGCGTAATTCTGAATGTTGTAGGGAAAGAGCGGCACCAGGCGGGTGAGGATCAGAAAATCGCTGCCGCTGCGGGCGATACCGCGCTCAATGGCCTGGAAGACGGCGGTATGGCCCACATAGCGCTGCAGCAGATCGCGCCCAAGCCAGCGGGCGATCAAAAACGACAGCGAAGAGGCGACAGTGGCGGCGGCAAATGAGAGCAGAGAGCCGGTCAGCGGGCCGAAGAGTATTCCGCCGGCGATCACCAGCAGGCTGCCGGGGATCAGGCACAGGGTGGCAATGATAAACAGCGCTGCATAGACCAGATAGCCCCAGGCGCCCTGATGGCGCAGGGTCTCCTGCAGCAGATGCAGGTGAGTCAGCAGATCGTGGAGACCGACGCGGTGGCTGATAACGGCCAGCGTGGCCGCCAGCGCGATGAGTCCCAGCCCTTTACCAATGGCCGGATGATGGCTTCTTTTTCATGAAGGGGTCTCCTGTACAGCCTGGACGCGGTGGACATTAAAAAGTGCGCGCGACAGTATCCTGTTCAGACGACGGCCACAATGGTTTACCGTCGCTTTGTTGATTTTGCTCAGGAAATTCTGCCCCCCGCGCGGCGGGAGGCAGGTCAGGACGTGGCTTACGGCCGGAAGGTGGCCCACACCGGCGCGTGGTCGGACGGTTTTTCCATCCCGCGGATCTCATAATCGATTCCGGTCTCCACGCAGCGCTGGGCCAGAGGCTGGCTGGCCAGCAGCAGGTCGATGCGCAGCCCGCGGTTATCGTCGAAGCCTTTGGAGCGGTAATCAAACCACGAGAAGTACTCCTGATTGTCCGGGTTAGCCTGACGCCAGGTATCCACCAGGCCCCAGCCCAGCAGGCGGTCCATCCATTCCCGCTCTTCCGGCAGGAAGGAACATTTGCCGGTGCGCAGCCAGCGTTTGCGGTTCTCTTCACCGATACCGATGTCGAGATCGGTAGGGCTGATGTTCATATCGCCCATGATCAGCACCGGATTCTCTTTATTGAGCTCGGTCTCCAGGTAGTTCTGCAGATTCTGATAGAACGCCGCTTTGGCCGGGAATTTGGTCTCATGATCGCGGCTTTCACCTTGCGGGAAATAACCATTAATCACCGTAACGTTACCGAACGGCGACGGGATCTCGGCCATGATGATGCGGCGCTGAGCCTCTTCGCCATCGTCCGGGAAACCGCGGCGGACGGCAATCGGCGTCTCTTTGGTCAGCAGAGCGACGCCATAATGGCCTTTCTGGCCGTGATAAAAGACGTTATAGCCGAGTCTGGCGACCTCTTCGAGAGGGAACATATCGTCGTGAACTTTGGTTTCCTGCAGGCCAATCACGTCCGGCTGGTGCTTTTCGACGATGGCGGCCAGTTGGTGTGGGCGGGCGCGCAGGCCGTTGATATTAAAAGAGACGAATTTCATAGTCGCTGCCACTGTGCAAGGTGAATAGTGCAGGGATGGTAGCAGAAATTCGCCAGGCTGGCTGCCATCCGATGCGTCATTCTGCCAATCGCTGCGTATGAGCGTGCCGTGGGTGCCCCTTTTGCGGGCACGCCGCGCCAAAAAAGGGCAAATAGCTACGATAAATTTCGCAGAAGATCACAATTACAGAATTATATCTTACCTTTGCATAACTTATCTTATTTAATCACTGTTCATCCCCCTTTATCGGATACTTATTCACTAAGTATGCATTTTATGTGAATAACGCCAGGTTGTAACTTATTGATATTTCGTTATCTCATCCGGTTTATGCATTTTTATCGCTGGCTGGCACGAACCGTGCAATCTACATTTACAGCGTAATAACTCATATTTATTAACATTATTGCTACTTTTAATTTACCGGAAGAGGTCGATATGTCTCAGTCAATTACGCGTAACCACTTTGATGAATGGATGATGCCGGTCTACGCGCCAGCGGCTTTTATTCCGGTGCGGGGCGCCGGGTCGCGGCTGTGGGATCAGCAGGGCAAAGAGTATATCGATTTTGCCGGAGGCATCGCCGTGAACGCGCTGGGGCATGCGCATCCGCGGCTGGTGCAGGCCCTCACCGATCAGGCTGGCAAGTTCTGGCATACCGGCAATGGCTATACCAATGAGCCGATCCTGCGTCTGGCCAAAATGCTTATCGATGCCACCTTCGCCGACCGGGTCTTCTTCTGTAACTCCGGGGCCGAGGCCAATGAGGCGGCGCTCAAGCTGGCGCGTAAATATGCCCACGATCGCTTTGGCAGCGAGAAAAGCGGCATTGTCGCCTTCCAGAACGCCTTCCACGGGCGGACGCTGTTCACCGTTTCGGCAGGCGGTCAGCCGGCCTACTCCCGGGATTTTGCCCCGCTGCCGCCGCAGATCCAGCATGCGGTGTTTAACAATCTCGCGTCGGCAAAGGCCTTAATCAATGACCAAACCTGCGCGGTGATCGTCGAGCCGGTGCAGGGCGAAGGCGGCGTGGTGCCGGCCAGCGTCGAGTTTTTACGCGGCCTGCGCCAGCTTTGCGACCAGCACAACGCCCTGCTGATTTTCGATGAAGTGCAGACCGGGGTCGGACGCACCGGCGAATTGTATGCCTATATGCACTACGGCGTGACCCCCGATGTGCTGACCACCGCCAAAGCGCTGGGCGGCGGCTTCCCCATCGGCGCACTGCTGGCGACAGAGGCCTGCGCCAGCGTGATGACCGTCGGCACCCACGGCACCACCTACGGCGGTAACCCGCTGGCGGGGGCGGTGGCCGGCGAGCTGCTGTCGATCGTCAATACCCCGGAAGTGCTCTCCGGCGTCAGACAGCGCCATCAGTGGTTTTGCGAACGCCTGCAGGCGATCAACGCCCGCTATGGTCTGTTCAAGGAGATCCGCGGCCTGGGGCTGCTGATCGGCTGCGTGCTGAACGACGCCTGGGCCGGGAAGGCGAAAACCCTCAGCAACCTGGCGGCGGAAGAGGGCGTGATGATCCTGATCGCCGGCGCCAACGTGGTGCGTTTCGCGCCGGCGCTGAACGTCAGTGAAGAAGAGGTGAACAGCGGGCTGGATCTCGTTGAGCGGGCCTGCGCGCGATTCCTGGCGGGAGTTTCATCATGATGGTTATTCGACCGGTGGAGCCGGGCGATCTGCCCGGGCTGCTGAAGCTGGCGGCGGAGACCGGCGGCGGGCTGACCTCGCTGCCGGTGGATGAAGCCACCCTCGCGGCGCGGATCGCCCGCTCACAGCAAACCTGGCGCGGCGAGCTGCCGAAAAGCGAGCAGGGCTATGTCTTTGTGCTGGAAGAGAGCGAGAGCGGCGCAGTGGTGGGCATCTGCGCGATAGAGGTGGCGGTGGGGCTCAACGATCCCTGGTACAACTACCGGGTCGGCACCCAGGTCCATGCCTCGAAGGAGCTTAACGTCTATCAGGCGCTGCCGACGCTGTTTCTCAGTAACGACCACACCGGCAGCAGCGAGCTGTGTACCCTGTTCCTCGACCCGCAGTGGCGCAAAGAGGGCAATGGCTATCTGCTGTCGAAATCGCGCTTCTTATTTATGGCCGCCTTTCGCGAGCGCTTTAATGAGAAGGTGGTTGCCGAGATGCGCGGGGTGATTGACGAGCACGGCTATTCCCCGTTCTGGGAGAGCCTGGGCAAACGCTTTTTCGCCATGGAGTTTTCCCGCGCCGACTACCTGTGCGGCACAGGACAGAAGGCTTTTATTGCCGCCCTGATGCCCAAGCACCCGCTGTATATCGATTTCCTCACCCCCGAGGCGCAGGCGGTGATCGGCAAGGTCCACCCGCAGACCGCCCCGGCCCGGACGGTGCTGGAGAAAGAGGGGTTCCGCTACCTGAACTACATCGATATTTTCGACGGCGGCCCGACCCTGGAGTGCGATATCGACCGGGTGCGGGCGATCCGCAAAAGCCGTCTGGTGACCACCGAGGCCGGCGAAACGCCGCCCGGCGACGGGCCGCTGTGCCTGGTGGCGAACGAACAGTACCACCAGTTCCGCGCCCTGCTGGTGCATGCCGACCCGGATGGCGACACCCTGACCCTCAGTGCCCGCGAGCTGGATATGCTGAAGTGTCATGCCGGCGACCAGGTGCGCATGGTGCGCTTGATCCCTGAGGAGAAAACCGCATGAGTCTGTGGATTAACGGCGAGTGGCGACCCGGCGATGGGCCGCGCTTCAGCAAACAGGATCCGGTCAACCTGAAGGTTGTCTGGCAGGGAGAGGCGGCGGACGCCGGGCAGGTCGCCGAGGCGGTGGCGGCTGCCCGCCAGGCGTTCCCGGCCTGGGCGCGGCTGCCGTTTGCCGACCGCCAGGTCATCGTCGAAAAGTTTGCCGCGCTGCTGGAGGCCAGCAAGGCGGAGCTGACGGCGATTATCGGCGCCGAGACCGGAAAGCCGCGCTGGGAGGCGGCCGGGGAAGTGACGGCGATGATCAACAAGGTGGCGATCTCGGTGAAGGCGTACCACACCCGCACCGGCGAACAGCACAGCGATCTGCCCGATGGCGCCGCGACGCTGCGTCACCGGCCGCATGGCGTGCTGGCGGTCTTTGGCCCCTATAACTTTCCCGGCCATCTGCCGAACGGGCATATCGTGCCAGCGCTGCTGGCGGGCAATACCGTGGTGTTTAAACCCAGCGAACTCACCCCGCACAGTGGCGAAGCGGTGGTGAAGCTGTGGGAGCAGGCCGGCCTGCCCGCCGGGGTGCTCAACCTGCTGCAGGGCGGTCGGGAAACCGGCGAGGCGCTCAGCGGCCAGGCGGATATCGACGGGCTGCTGTTTACCGGCAGCTCGACCACCGGTTTTCATCTGCATCGCCAGCTGGCCGGACAGCCGCAGAAGATCCTCGCGCTGGAGATGGGCGGCAATAACCCGCTGATCGTCGACGATCCGCGGGACGTCGATGCCGCGGTGCATCTGACCATCCAGTCCGCCTTTATTACCGCCGGCCAGCGCTGCACCTGCGCCCGGCGTCTGCTGGTCCGGCGCGGAGAGGCGGGAGATGCTTTCCTCTCCAGGCTGGTGACGGTGAGCCAACGGCTGATCCCCGCGGCGTGGGACGCTGAGCCGCAGCCGTTTCTCGGCGGGCTTATCTCTGAACAGGCCGCGCAGAAAGTGCATCAGGCCTGGCTGCAGCGGATCGCCGCTGGCGCAGCCACCCTACTGGAGCCGCGCTTGTTGCAGGCCGGGACGTCGCTACTGACGCCGGGGATTGTCGACATGAGCGACGTGGCCCAGGTCGAGGATGAAGAGGTGTTCGGCCCGCTGCTTGGCGTCTGGCGCTACGGCACTTTCGAGGAGGCGATTGCCCTGGCCAATGCCACCCGCTTCGGGCTCTCCTGCGGGTTAATTTCCCCGGAACGGGAGAAGTTCGATCGGCTGCTGCTCGAGGCGCGGGCCGGGATAGTCAATTGGAACAAACCGCTGACCGGGGCGGCGAGTACCGCGCCGTTCGGCGGCACCGGGGCCTCTGGCAATCATCGCCCCGGGGCCTGGTATGCCGCCGATTATTGCGCCTGGCCGATGGCCAGTCTCGAATCGCCGACCCTGACGCTGCCCGCCAGTCTCAATCCGGGGCTCGACTTTCGGGCCGGGGAGGCGTCATGACCGCCCGCGAAGTCAACTTTGACGGTCTGCCCGGACTGACCCATCACTACGCCGGTCTCTCCTTTGGCAATGAGGCCTCCACGCGGCACCGCTTTCGGGTGTCGAACCCGCAGCTGGCGGCAAAGCAGGGGCTAAAAAAAATGAAAGCCCTCGCCGACGCCGGCTATCCGCAGGCGGTGATCCCCCCTCAGGAGCGGCCCAACGTGCCGCTCCTGCGTCAGCTGGGCTTTAGCGGCAGCGATGAACAGGTGGTGGCTCGCGCGGCTCAGCAGGATCCGGATCTGCTGTCGGCGGTGAGTTCGGCCTCGGCGATGTGGGTGGCCAACGCCGCGACGGTCTGTCCCTCCGCCGATTCGCTGGATGGCCTGGTACACCTGACGGTGGCGAATCTGCAGGATAAATTCCACCGCGCCAGCGAAGCCCCCACCACCGGAGCGTTACTGCAGGCGATCTTCCCGGACCGCACGCGATTTGCCATCCATCCGGCGCTGCCTGCCTCGGCATGGTTTGGCGACGAAGGGGCGGCGAACCATAACCGTCTCGGCGGCGAATATGGCGCCCCCGGCGTTCAGCTCTTTGTCTATGGCCGCCGCCGGGGAAGCGAAGAGGCGCCGCGTCGCTATCCGGCGCGGCAAACTCTTGAGGCCAGCCAGGCGGTGGCGCGCCTTAATCAGGTCAATCCCCGCCAGCTGATCTTCGCCCGCCAGCATCCGGCGGCGATAGACATGGGGGTTTTTCATAACGATGTCATCGCGGTGAGCAATCGTCAGGTCCTGTTCTGCCATGAGCAGGCCTTTGCCGACCAGAACGCGGTTTTGCAGCAGCTGGCGCAGCAGGTGCCGGGCTTCACCCCGCTGGTGGTTCCCGCCAGCCGGGTCACGGTGGAAGAGGCGGTTGCCACCTATCTGTTCAACAGCCAGCTGTTGAGCCGGGCGGACGGCAGCATGGCGCTGATCCTGCCCCAGGAAGCCCAGGCGCATCCGGGCGTGTGGAACTATCTCAATGAGCTGCTGGCCGGGGATAACCCCATCGCCGCGCTGCAGGTTTTTGATCTGCGCGAGAGTATGGCCAACGGCGGCGGTCCGGCGTGCCTGCGCCTGCGGGTAGTGTTGACGGCCGAGGAGTATCAGGCGGTCAATCCGCACGTCCTGATGAACGATACGCTGTTTGCCACCCTCAATGATTGGGTGGATCGCTACTATCGCGATCGTCTCACCCAGGCCGACCTCGCCGACCCCCAGCTGCTGCGGGAAGGGCGCGACGCGCTGGATCGGTTGACCCAGATCCTGCAGCTCGGTTCGGTTTATCCATTTCAGCAATAAGGGGGCGCGGTGGAACACTTTCTGGCATTAACCCTGGCGGGGCGTTTGCCCCATCACTTTCACGGCGAGACGGCCCATTTCCGCTGGCACTGGCTTGGGGAGGGGATCCTTGAGCTGACGCCGCATGCGCGCTGCGAGCGCGGGCTGGTGCTCTCCTGCGCCATTCATGGCAACGAAACGGCGCCGGTGGAGATTGTCGACCGGCTGGTGCAGCGGCTGGTTCGGGAGGAACTCCCCCTGCGCTGGCGGCTGCTGGTGATCGTCGGTAACCCGCCGGCGCTGCGGGCGAATAAACGCTATCTGCACAGCGATATGAACCGGATGTTTGGCGAGCGCTGGCGGCAATTCCCGGCCAGCGAGGAGACGCAGCGGGCGCAGCGGCTGGAGCAGGCGGTGGGCCGCTTCTATCGCGACCACGATGGTCCGCGCTGGCACCTCGATCTGCATACCGCGATCCGCGGGTCGCTGCATCCGCGTTTCGGGGTGCTCCCGGCCCGCGATACGCCCTGGGAGGAGGATTTTCTTCACTGGCTGGGCGGCGCCGGGCTTGAGGCGTTGGTGTTTCATCGCCAGCCAGGCGGGACCTTCACTCACTTCAGCTGCGAGCGGTTCGCGGCGCTGGCCTGCACCCTTGAGCTGGGCAAAGCGCTGCCGTTGGGGGAAAACGATCTGACGCAGTTTGCCGCCGCCGAGGGGGCTATCTCCCGGCTGTTGGTGGGGGATCTGGCCATTGCCGACGCCCCGGCGCCGTTGCGCTACCGGGTGGTGCAGCAGATCACCCGCCATAGCGATGATTTCCGTCTGCATATGGCGGATCGGACGCTGAACTTCACCCCCTTCGCCCCAGGCACGCTGTTGGCGGAGGAGGGGGAGATGCGGTATGTGGTGGGGGCTGAGCCGGAGTATGTTCTGTTTCCCAATCCGGCGGTGGCGAGGGGGCTGCGCGCTGGCCTGATGCTGGAAAAATTACCCTGAGGGCAAGCCGTCCGCCGGGCGGCCTGCTTAATTTCGCACGTCGTTTTACATCTTCTTATTTTTTCGTGCGCCAGCGTAAATTTGCGGATTATTCCTGGTAAAATGCTTTGTTTTTAATCTCCCCTCCTTTATACTCTCCATAATTTCTCTGCAAAACAGTAGGTTATTTATTTTTTATTGCAATTCCTCGTTCAAATTCCTTATTTTCTCCATAATTGGTGAGAAACTGTTTTTTACACTTTCATTGTTTTACTCTTGCTCTGACTAATTGACGATTAACGTCGTAAAGTTAATCTCGTCAACACGGCAACGCGCCGTAAGAATAACGTAAAGTAAGGATTGAATGATGAAGAAACTCACTGCACTGTTTGTTGCCTCTACTCTGGCTCTGGGCGCGGCTAACCTGGCACACGCCGCCGATACCACCACCGCGCCGAGCGACAGCAAGCCGATGATGATGCATCATAAAGGCGGCCCGGGTCAGCATGACATGATGTTTAAAGGCCTCAATCTGACCGATGCGCAGAAGCAGCAGATCCGCGACATCATGAAGAGCCAGCGCGAAAACATGAAGCGTCCGTCCCTTGACGAACGCCGCGCGATGCACGAGCTGATCGCCAGCGATACCTTCGACAAGGCGAAAGCGGAAGCGCAGATCGATAAGATGGAGGCGCAGCATAAAGCGATGGCGCTGTCCCGCCTGGAAACGCAGAACAAGATCTACAACATTCTGACTCCAGAGCAGAAAAAACAGTTCAATGCCAATTTTGAGAAGCATCTGACAGAACGCAACGCGCCGGCAGGTAAAATGCCTGCACCCGCTGAATAATGTAGCGTACTGAATCAAGACCGCCGGTCTTGCCCAATAATGCCATCAGGCGTTGGGCAGGGCCGGCGGTTTTTTCTTTCTGGCTTCTCAGCTAAGCGGGTGCAGCGGGTAATTGCCGCTGAGCAGAGGCTTACAGAGAATTTTGTAACCATCCTGGTCGAATCCGGCGGGCAGGCGGGTGAGCTCAGCGGCCTGGTCGAGCGAGTCGACGGCCCCCAGCCACAGCCAGTTATGAATGACATGATACTGCGTCATATCAGGGCCGCGCTCCTCCAGCGCCACCGCTCCTGCCCAAGGCCAGCACACCAGCTGCAGCTTGCTCATCTGCGCCAGCAGACGCTGGCGGTGCGCCTCCACGCTCTCCTTTCCACAGCAGGCGCCGGCGCAGCGGCCCAGCGCGGATCGAAAGCAGGCGCGACCGCGGCTGAGCGGCTCCAGACCGAGCAGGCCATAACAGAGGCGCTGTTCGTCAGCGAGGCTCTGCAGCATCTGCAGCGCCGCCCGCCGGTTGGCGAACAGACCATAGAGATGCTGCTGATGAGAGAAATCAACCTCGCGGGCATAGACAATCTGCGGCCGGTCGTCCGCAAGCAGCCAGGCGCAGAGTTGCTTGTTACGCCGTAGCCGCTTGTTAAACAGCGGCTGCTGCTCTTTAATTAACCGCGCCTCCAGCAGCAGGGCCCCAAGCTCGCCAGCGGTGCGCTGCCAGGTAATACGCCGGGACTGACGCAGCATCGCGGCCTCTTCAGGCGTGCGCAGGTGGGAGAGCACCCGGCTGCGCAGGTTAACGCTCTTGCCGATATAGAGCGGCATCGTGTCGCTGTCGCCGTGAAATTGATAGACGCCCGGCAGCTTCGGCAGCGCCTCCAGCCACGGGCGAAGGTGTTCGGGATATTCATAGATCGCCGCCGCCTCAAACTCCAGACGCGGGGCAGATTGCTTTCTGGCCACAATAACTCCTGATACTGTCTATCTATCCAGTATAGCAGGCGGTTTTTGCGGCGAAAAGCGCAAAAAATAACCCCGGCGCGGGCCGGGGCGGGGGAGGGACTATTTTTTCCAGAAATCGTCAAAGACGGTGATGGGCGGCCGACGCTTGTGTTCGGTTTTCAGATACCAGCCTTCGATCGTTTTGGCGATGCTGGGGTCCAGCGTTTTGCCTTCCAGATAGTCGTCGATATTCTCATAGGTGACCCCCAGCGCCACTTCATCCGGCAGGGAGGGGCGATCGTCTTCCAGATCGGCGGTCGGCAGCTTCTTATACAGATGTTCCGGGCAGCCGAGATGGGCCAGCAGCTGTTTGCCCTGACGTTTGTTCAGGCGGAAGATCGGGTTGATGTCGGTGCCGCCGTCGCCATATTTAGTGAAGAAGCCGGTAATCGCTTCCGCCGCATGGTCGGTGCCGACCACCACCCCTTTGGTCATCCCGGCGATGCTGTACTGGGCTTTCATGCGCTCACGGGCTTTTTCGTTGCCGCGAACGAAGTCGCTCAGTTCGATCCCCGCTTCGCGCAGGGCCTGTTCGCTTGCCAGTACCGAGGCTTTGATATTCACCGTCAACACGCGGTCAGGCTGAATAAAGGCGATGGCATCCTGGCAGTCCTGCTCATCCGCCTGCACGCCGTAGGGTAAACGCACGGCGATAAACTGCAGGCTGCTGTCGCCAGTTTCGGCGCGCAGTTCATTGATCGCCATCTGGCACAGTTTCCCCGTCAGGGTCGAGTCCTGGCCGCCGCTGATACCCAGCACCAGCGATTTAATAAAAGGGTAAGTCTGCAGATAGGATTTCAGGAAATCGACGCTGCGGCGGATCTCGCCTGCGGCATCAATCTGCGGCTTCGCGCCCAGCGCCTGAATAATCTCTTGTTGTAGCGTCATCGCGCCCTCCGAAAATGAATCTGTTTGGCAACCTGTTGGCTTAAAGCTACCTCTTTGCCGCTGAAACGACAAGGACCGGGGTTTTGACTGCCGGAAAAGAAGGCAATCAATGACATAGGATTTCATTATAGATGCCCGCGCGCAGGAGAAAGCGCCGGTCGTCGGCGGAGCGTCAATCCTGTTTACGCAATAACACAATCAGACATGATTTCGCTGTTCGGCTTGAAAAATAACACTATTTATTCCAGGCTTATCGTTACACAGTGGAAGAGAGGAACCAAAATGAACAAAAGCTTAGCAGGAATACTGGGCGTCACCGTCGCGTTAACCTTACTCGCGGGCTGTACCGCTTACGATCGTACCAAAGACCAGTTTACCCAGCCGGTGGTGAAAGATGTGAAGAAAGGAATGTCGCGTGAGCAGGTGATGCAGATCGCTGGCAAACCTTCAACGGAAGTGACGATGGTCCATGCCCGCGGCACCTGCCAGACCTATATCCTCGGTCAACGAGATGGTAAAGTGGAGACCTACTTTGTGGCCCTCGACGAAACGGGGCACGTGATGAACTCCGGCTACCAGACCTGCGCTGAGTATGATACGGATCCGCGCAACGCTAAGTAAGCGCCCTACTGTTGACTGAGTTGTACGTAAGCCCGACCACTGGTCGGGCTTTTTTGTGAGTCCTGATGCTTATTTAATTGCGCGAATTATTTGGATGAAAATGTGAGGGTAGTCAAAACCGGAGGTCAATGAGAGACAATTCTGTTCAACAGGGAATTATCACGACGGCTCAGGTTGCCGTATACTCAACCCATAAACAGAATTAACCGGATGTTACCAGTCTTACCGGCTCTCAGCGGTTACTGAAGGCCCTGGTCTCACACATTGAGGAAGCGTTCATGGAAAAGAAACACATTTATCTGTTCTGCTCGGCAGGCATGTCCACGTCACTGCTGGTCTCCAAAATGCGGGCGCAGGCGGAAAAATACGAAGTCCCGGTCATTATTGAAGCCTATCCTGAGACTCTCGCGGGTGAAAAGGGACCGGAAGCCGACGTTGTATTATTAGGGCCACAAATTGCGTATATGTTACCGGAAATTCAGCGCCTGCTGCCGAATAAACCGGTAGAAGTCATCGATTCTCTTCTGTATGGCAAGGTGGATGGTTTAGGTGTATTGAAAGCCGCCGTCGCGGCCATTAAGAAAGCTGCAGCACAATAATTTTAAATTTTAAAACTCGATATATTTTGACGCCTGGCGGCATCCCGTTGCCGGGTGTCAAAGAATAAAGAGTTTATTTTCCCGTCAAAGAGTAATTTCATACATCATCGCCGTAATAGTTTATTGCGGCTTTTAAGGGTATTGACTATGAGTAAAGTGATCGACTCGCTTGAAAAGGTACTCCTTCCTTTTGCAGTGAAAATAGGAAAACAGCCGCATATTAATGCGATTAAAAATGGATTCATTAAATTAATGCCGTTGACCCTCGCCGGGGCCATGTTTGTATTAATTAACAACGTTTTTCTGAGCTTCGGCGAAGGCTCTTTCTTTTATTCCATGGGCATTCGCCTGGATGCCTCCACCATTGAAACCTTAAACGGTTTTAAGGCTATCGGCGGTAACGTCTATAACGGTACCCTCGGCATTATGTCGCTGATGGCGCCATTCTTTATTGGCTCCGCGCTGGCGGAAGAGCGCAAAGTCGACCCGATGGCCGCAGGCCTGTTGGCGGTCGCGGCCTTCATGACCGTGACCCCGTATAGCGTGGGCGAAGCCTATGCCGTCGGCGCCAACTGGCTGGGCGGGCAGAACATCATCTCCGGCATGATTATCGGTCTGGTCGTCGCGGAGCTGTTCACCTTCGTGATCCGTCGCAACTGGGTAATCAGACTCCCGGACAGCGTGCCGGGGTCGGTATCGCGCTCTTTCTCCGCGCTGATCCCTGGCTTCTTGATCCTCTCCATCTTCGGCATTATCTCGTGGGCCCTGTCGAGCTACGGCAGCAACTTCCACCAGATCATCATGGACTCCATCTCTACGCCGCTGGCGGCGATGGGCAGCGTGGTCGGCTGGGCATACGTCATCTTTAACTCCCTGCTGTGGTTCTTCGGGGTGCACGGTTCGCTGGCGCTGACCGCGCTGGATAACGGCATCATGACGCCGTGGGCGCTGGAAAACATCGCGCTGTACAACCAGTACGGATCGGTTGATGCGGCGATCGAAGCGGGTAAACAGTTCCACTTCTGGGCCAAGCCGATGCTCGACTCCTACATCCTGCTGGGGGGTTCCGGGGCGACGCTGGGTCTGATCATCGCCATCTTTATCGCTTCCCGTCGCGCTGACCATCGTCAGGTTGCGAAGCTGGCGCTGCCGTCAGGCATCTTCCAGATTAACGAACCGATTCTGTTTGGCCTGCCGATCATCATGAACCCGGTCATGTTCATCCCGTTCGTGCTGGTCCAGCCGATTCTGGCGGCCATTACTCTCGCGGCCTACAGCCTGGGGATTATCCCACCGGTGACCAACCTGGCGCCGTGGACCATGCCAACTGGCCTGGGGGCGTTCTTCAACAGTAACGGCAGCGTCGCCGCTCTGCTGGTCGCCCTGTTCAACCTTGGCGTCTCCACCCTGGTCTACCTGCCGTTTGTGGTGCTGTCGAATAAAGCGCAGACCGTCATCGAGCAGGAAGAGAGCGAAGAAGACATCGCCAACGCACTGAAATTCTGATACCGCGCGGTACGGGCAGCGTCCCGTACCGCCTGAGAAATGAGGGAAATATTATGTTTGATCTGGACAACATCGACGCGGTAGAGACCCCGGAAAACGACCTCGAAGAGGTGGTGATGGGGCTGATTATCAACTCCGGACAAGCCCGTAGCCTGGCCTATGCCGCGCTAAAACAGGCCAAGCAGGGAGATTTTGCCGCGGCGAAATCGATGATGGAGCAGTCGCGTCAGGCGCTGAGCGAGGCGCATCGCGTGCAGACCCAGCTTATCGAAAGCGACGAGGGCGAAGGGAAAATGAAGGTCAGCCTGGTGCTGGTGCATGCTCAGGATCACCTGATGACCTCCATGCTGGCCCGCGAGCTGGTTGCGGAATTGATTGAGCTGCACGAGAAGGTACAATAGGCCATCACGACGATGAGGCAGCCCAGGATGATGACCACCGAGATCAGTACCGCCAGAGAACAGCAGTTGTTCAACGGGAAGAACTTTCATGTGGTCATCTATAACAAAACGGAAAGCGTGAGCGGGCTCCACCAGCATGATTACTACGAATTTACCGTCGTATTAACCGGGCGCTATTACCAGGAGATCAATGGCAAACGGGTGCTGCTGGAGCGCGGGGATTTTGTCTTTATCCCGATGGGCTCGCACCACCAGAGCTTCTACGAATTTGGTGCGACGCGCATCCTTAACGTCGGCATCAGCAGGCGCTTCTTTGAGAAACACTATCTGCCGCTGCTGCCGTTTGGCCTGGTGGCGTCGCAGGTCTATGCCGTGCAGAGCGCTTTTCTCGGCTATATTGAGTCGGTCATCGCCTCACTCAATTTTCGCGAAACGGAATTTGACGAATTTATCGAGCTGGTCTCCTTTTATGTCATTAACCGTTTACGTCACTATCGCGAAGAGCCGGTTGCAGACGTCGTCCCACAATGGTTAAAAAATACCGTTGAGGCCATGCACGATAAACTGGAGTTTGGCGAGAGCGCCCTCGAGAATATGGTTCGGCTATCGGGCAAAACGCAGGAATATTTAACCCGGGCGACCCAGCGCTATTATGGTAAAACGCCGATGCAGATAATTAACGATATCCGTATCAACTTTGCCAAAAAGCAGCTGGAAATTACCAACTATTCGGTGACGGATATAGCCTATGAATCAGGGTACAGCAGCCCGAGCCTGTTTATTAAAACCTTTAAAAAGCTGACCTCGTTTACGCCGAGCAGTTATCGCAAACATTTGACCAGTATTAATTAAACCCGCGCGGTATTAGCCGCCCGGCTTACACCGTAACTAATTTAAGTTAACTGTCCGCATTTATGCGGAGAGCGGCCTGCGCCCAGGCGCAGCGCCTAAGGGAGAAAAAAATGAGCCAGAAATTAAAAGTCGTCACCATTGGCGGCGGTAGCAGCTATACCCCGGAATTACTGGAAGGTTTCCTGAAACGTTATCATGAACTGCCGGTGACAGAGCTGTGGCTGGTGGATGTGGAAGAGGGCCAGGAGAAGCTCGATATTATCCATGCGCTGTGCGAGCGGATGGTGGAAAAAGCCGGCGTGCCGATGAAGGTTTATAAAACGCTGAACCGCCGCGAGGCGCTGCAGGGCGCGGATTTCGTTACCACCCAGCTGCGTGTGGGCCAGCTGAAGGCGCGTGAAAAAGATGAGCGCATCCCGCTGAGCCACGGCTATCTTGGCCAGGAGACCAACGGGGCGGGCGGGCTGTTTAAAGGGCTGCGTACCATCCCGGTGATTTTCGACATCGTGAAAGATGTGCAGGAGATCTGCCCGGACGCATGGATCATTAACTTCACCAACCCGGCGGGCATGGTCACCGAGGCGGTCTATCGCCACACCAGTTTCAAACGCTTTATCGGCGTGTGCAACATTCCCATCGGCATGAAGATGTTCATCACCGACGTGCTGCAGCTCAGCCCGAGCGATGAGCTGAACATCGACCTGTTCGGTCTGAACCACCTGGTGTTCGTCCGCGACGTGCTGGTTAACGGCGTCTCGCGCTTCGATGAACTGCTGGACGGCGTTGCCTCCGGCCGCCTGACCGCGAACTCGGTAAAAAATATCTTCGACCTGCCGTTTAGCGAGGGGCTGATCCGCTCCCTGCGCCTGATCCCATGCTCCTATCTGCTCTATTACTTTAAGCCAAAAGAGATGCTGGCGATTGAGATGGGCGAGTACTATAAGGGCGGCGCGCGCGCCCAGGTGGTGCAGAAGGTGGAGAAGCAGCTGTTCGAGCTGTATAAAAATCCGGATCTCAAGGTCAAGCCGAAGGAGCTGGAGCAGCGCGGCGGCGCCTATTACTCCGATGCCGCTTGCGAAGTGATCAACGCTATCTATAACGACAAGCAGACTGAGCACTATGTAAATATCCCGCATCATGGCCATATCGATAATATCCCGGCGGACTGGGCGGTCGAGATGAGCTGCACCTTAGGTCGCGATGGCGCGAAGCCGACGCCGCGCATCACCCATTTCGACGAGAAGGTGCTGGGGCTTATCTACACCATCAAAGGGTTTGAAGTGGCGGCCAGCCAGGCGGCGATCAGCGGCGAGCTGAACGACGTGCTGCTGGCGCTGAACTTAAGCCCGCTGATCCATTCCGATCGTGACGCCGAGCAGCTGGCGCGGGAGATGATTCTGGCTCATGAAAAATGGCTGCCGAACTTTGCGGCGACGATCGAAAAACTGAAAGCGTAACGGGAGCGGCAAATGGAACGCGTATTGATCGTCAACGCCGACGACTTCGGCCTCAGTAAAGGGCAGAACTATGGCATTATCGAAGCCTGCCGCAACGGCGTGGTGACATCGACTACGGCGCTGGTCAACGGCGCGGCTATTGACCACGCCGCCCAGTTGAGCCGCAGTACGCCGGAGCTGGCGGTCGGGATGCACTTTGTGCTGACGCTGGGCGAACCGCTGTCGGCCATGCCGGGGTTAACCCGCGACGGCCGGCTGGGCAAATGGATCTGGCAGCAGGCGGAAGAAGATACCCTGCCGCTGGAGGAGATTGCCCATGAGCTGGCGTGTCAGTACCGTCGTTTTATCGATCTCTTCGGCCATGAGCCGACGCATCTCGACAGCCATCACCATGTGCATATGATCGCCCCGATCTATCCCATCGTCGCCGCTTTTGCCCGCGACAAGGGCATCGCGTTGCGCATCGATCGCCAGGTGGCGGCGCAGAGCGGTCTCGATCAGCAGGCGGCGCGCAGCAGCGCAGGCTTCAGCAGCGAGTTTTACGGGGAAGCCGTCTCTGAGGCGCTGTTCCTGCAGACGCTGGACGCCTCAATCGCCCGCGAGGAGCGCTCCCTGGAGGTGATGTGTCATCCGGCCTTTGTCGACCAGACCATCATGGGCAGCGCCTACTGCTACCCGCGGCTGGGCGAGCTTGATGTGCTGACCTCTGCCTCGCTGAAAGCGGCGGTGGCCGACCGGGGTTATCGCCTGGGAACCTACCGCGACGTGTAAGCCCGACGGGGGAAAGGAAAGTGAGTCAAGCCCGGCACACCGTGCCGGGCTTTTTGCTACGCCGGAATAGCGGCGATTTTCGGGCTTCTCGACCACACCCGGTGGGCCGTCATCAGGGCGAGCAGTTTATCTGCCGCCGGGGTGTCGAGAGCATCGGTAACGATGACGCCCTCTTCGCCCTGGGCCGGGACCTGGAGAACCGACGTTAACTGCCGCGCATCGCCTGCCAGCAGGATCGGCTTCAGGTGCTTATAGGCCTCCAGCAGGTAGTAGCGCGCATCGCCGCTCTGGCTCAGGGCGCTGAGGTCGCCGCCGGGCACCACCACGGCATCCACCGTCAGCGATGGGGAACCGGCGAAGGTGCCGGCGATCGGCACGGGAGAACCATCGTCGGCGATGACCTCGCCCATCCGCGAATAGAGCAGTTTACTGTGCACGCCCTGGGCCTGTAGCGCCTGCAGGAGATGGACCAGGTCCTGCGCCGAGGTACGCTCATTGAGCAGCACCGCCACCACGCGACCTTTCACATCCCCTTCGGCGTCCGCATAGAGGCTCAGGGTGGGATCTTTCTCCACGCCGTTGACCGGGGAGGGCAGAGTGAGGCTGCGCTGCTCATCGCTCAGTTCGATACCTAAATTCGCCCCGACCGCTTCCGCCAGCCGGGTATCAATATGGGCCAGGTGATCGACCACCCGCTCGCGGATCCAGGTGCGGACCACTTTGCTGAGCTCGAAGCTGAAGCCATCGATAATATGCTGCTGCTCAATCGGCGTCTGGCTCAGCCAGAACAGACGCGGCTGGGCGTAATATTCGCCGAATGAAGGGCTGCGCTGGCGGATCTTCTCGCCGTCGACGCGTTCGGCAAGGGACTCGAAACCGCCGCGTTTGGCGGCTGGCGGCGTCTCGCGCGGCCAGTTGTCGTTGATCGAGTTGGGTTCGTAGTTGGCCGGGTTGGTGTCAATCTCCATCCGGTGCATACCGTCGCGCTGGAAGTTGTGGTACGGGCAGGTTGGCCGGTTGATCGGGATTTCATGGAAATTCGGTCCGCCGAGGCGGCTAATCTGCGTATCGGTGTAGGAGAAGAGACGTCCCTGCAGCAGCGGATCGTTGCTGAAATCGATGCCCGGTACGATATGCCCGGGATGGAAGGCCGCCTGTTCGTTCTCGGCAAAGAAGTTGTCCGGGTTGCGGTTGAGGACCATTTTGCCGACCCGTTGCACCGGCACCAGCGCCTCAGGGATCAGCTTGGTGGGATCTAACAGGTCGAAGTCAAAATCAAATTCGTTCTCCTCGGGGATCAGCTGCAGCCCGAGCTCAAATTCCGGGTAGTCCCCGGCTTCAATGGCCTCCCACAGGTCGCGGCGATGAAAATCGGGGTCACGGCCGGTCAGCTTCTGCGCTTCATCCCACACCAGCGACGCCTTGCCGGCGACCGGTTTCCAGTGGAAGCGAACAAAGGTGGCTTTGCCCTCGGCATTGATCAGGCGGAAGGTGTGGATCCCGAAGCCTTCCATGGTGCGATAGCTGCGCGGGATGCCGCGATCGGACATCGCCCACATCACGTTGTGCAGCGTTTCCGGCTGCAGGGAAACGTAGTCCCAGAAGGTGTCGTGAGCGCTTTGTCCCTGGGGGATGGCCCAGTGGGGCTCAGGCTTCACGGCGTGGACAAAGTCGGGAAACTTCAGCGCGTCCTGAATGAAGAAGACCGGGGTGTTGTTGCCGACGAGGTCAAAAATCCCCTCGTCGGTGTAAAACTTGGTGGCGAAGCCGCGAATATCGCGAACGGTGTCCGCCGACCCCGCGCCGCCCTGCACGGTGGAGAAGCGCACAAAGACCGGGGTGATTTTATCGGCTGCCGAGAGAAAATCGGCTTTGGTCAACGCTGTCAGGCTTTTGTAGGGCTGGAAGTAACCGTGGGCCGCTGAGCCGCGGGCATGAACGATACGCTCCGGAATTCGCTCATGGTCGAAATGGGTGATCTTCTCCCGCAGAATGAAATCTTCCAGCAGCGTTGGGCCGCGGGCGCCGGCGCGCAGCGAGTTCTGATCGTCGGCAATGCGCACGCCCTGGTTGGTGGTCAGCGGATAGTCTTCTCCGCCTTTGCGCTGCGGCTCCAGGGCGTCAAGTTTGCTGCTGTGGGTATCAGGCGCTTTCAGGCTGCCAGGGGCGGTCGGTTCAGCGCCAGGGGCGGTGGGTTTCGGCGTGGGGCGCCACTCCCGGTCATCCGGCGCCAGCGAGTCGAGACCCGGCTGCGCTTCCTCGCTGCCGTGAACCGGTGCCTGCTGGTGGTGAGGGTTTGGGTGCTTATCAGACATTGCTCGTCTCCTGCTTTCATTGCTAAAAGTGGTCGTTGATAAACCAAAACCCTTCTAACTATAGAACATTACGCTGGCTGCGCCCGGCGAGGGGGCAGGGAGTTATCCTAAAATGCGCATCGGCGGCAGGGGGGCGACGAACGGGGCCACGATCGGCTATGATAGAGGTTTCTGTTTCCCGCTTTGCTTAGTGAATCCATTTGTTATGAAACCATTGCGCCAACAAAATCGCCCTGTCATTAGCTACGTGCCGCGCGTGGAGCCTGCGCCCCCGGAACATGCCGTGAAAATGGACCATTTTCGCGATGTCTGGATTTTGCGCGGGAAGTATGTCGCCTTTCTGCTGATGGGGGAGCATTTCCGCCGTTCACCGGCGTTCAGCGTGCCGGAGTCGGCGCAGCGCTGGGCTAACCAGGTGCGTCAGGAAGGTGAGATTGAAGCCTGAATCTGCTGCAGAAATAAAAAAACCGCTGATTATCAGCGGTTTTTTTGTGCTTACCGTTTAGCGATGCGCCAGTTCGGCCTCTTCTTCGCTATCGAAAATCGACTTGTCGGTCTGGCGCAGCCACTGGCTGGTCAGCGTCCCGGCGGTCATGGAGCCGTTAACGTTCAGCGCGGTACGCCCCATATCGATCAGGGGTTCGACGGAGATCAGCAGCGCCACGAGGGTCACCGGCAGGCCCATCGCCGGCAGGACGATCAGCGCGGCGAAGGTGGCCCCGCCGCCCACTCCGGCGACGCCCGCCGAGCTGACGGTGACGATGCCCACAAGGGTGGCAATCCACATCGGATCCAGCGGGTTGATGCCTACGGTCGGTGCGACCATCACCGCCAGCATGGCCGGGTAGATACCGGCGCAGCCGTTCTGACCAATGGTGGCGCCAAAGGAGGCGGAGAAGCTGGCAATCGACTCCGGTACGCCGAGACGACGGGTCTGCGCTTCCACGTTCAGTGGAATGGAGGCGGCGCTGGAGCGGCTGGTGAAGGCGAAGGTGATCACCGGCCAGACTTTACGGAAGTACTTCAGCGGGCTGATGCCGTTAATCGCCAGCAGCAGGCCGTGAACGACAAACATGATGCCCAGCGCGATGTACGAGGCCACCACGAAGCCGCCAAGCTTGATGATATCCTGTAGATTCGACCCGGCAACCACTTTGGTCATCAGCGCCAGCACGCCGTAAGGGGTCAGCTGCATCACCAGACGAACCAGCTTCATCACCCAGCCCTGCAGGGTATCGATGGCGGTCAGTACGCGCTGGCCTTTTTCCACATCCTCTTTCAGCAGCTTCAGGGCTGCGACGCCGAGGAACGCCGAGAAAATGACGATGCTGATGATCGAGGTCGGGTTAGCCCCGGTGAGGTCAGCAAATGGGTTCTTCGGCACGAAGGAGAGGATCAGCTGCGGGACGCTGAGATCGGCCACTTTACCCACATAGTTGCTCTGAATGGCGTTCAGACGGGCGGTCTCCGCGCTGCCCTGGACCAGCCCCTCGGCGGTGAGGCCGAACATGTTGGTCACCAGCACGCCAACCAGGGCGGCGATCAGGGTGGTGAACAGCAGAGTACCGATGCTCAGGAAACTGATTTTCCCCAGCTGCGAGGCATTGTGCAGGCGGGCCACGGCGCTAAGGATTGACGCGAAGACCAGCGGCATAACGATCATTTGCAGCAGCTGGACATAACCGTTGCCGACGATATTGAACCACTGGATGGAATCTTTCAGCACCTGGCTGTCAGACCCATAGATCAGCTGTAGCGCCAGACCGAAGATCACGCCAATCGCCAGGCCGACCAGGACCTTCCTGGCCAGGCTCCACTGTTTATGGCGAGTTTGCCCCAGCGCAAACAGCAATACGGCGAACACGACTACGTTCGCTATTAATGGAAAGTTCATCCCCGTTCTCCTGATATTTTTATAACCTGGGCTGGTGGATAACCAGCTCTTATGACCGCAAGGTTAGCAGAAGGCGTTATCAAGGACTTATATTCAAATGGAATGGGTTATAACCAAATGGCGTTTTCTGCCGGTTTATCGCCCACTCTGGTGACTTATGAAGCGATTGAAGGTGATCTGCAGGGAATTAATCACCCCGGAAGACCAGCGTATCGCGCTGTTGTCCGCCAGCGTCTGCGGCATCCAGACGGCATAGACGAATAGCGCCATGCATAAGGCGCGCTCCAGCTGGTTGCCTTTGCGCGGCGCAAGGATCGGCAGCCGGAAGCGCCAGCGACAGGGCCATAGCAGCGGCACTCCGGCGGGGGTGAGCATATCGGCGAGAATGTGGCTGAGATAGCCCAGCACCAGGCCCTGGAGGGCGTCCGCCGGGACAATCCAGCTGTCAGGCACCTTGAGGTAGAATAGCGTCAGCGCGCCAAACACTGCCAGCAGGCTGTGGGTGAAGCCGCGGTGACCAAAGGCCCGCGCCACGGGCCTGGAGATCCAGCTCAGCCGCTGGCCAAGAAACGACTTTGGGTGATCGATGTCCGGCAGCAGGCAGGTCAAGACCGCGGAGGGCACAATATGCCACCAGTCGCCCTGCGCCAGCACCGGCGTTAACTCTGCGTTTTTGGCAAATACTGCGCAGGCGATTGAAAAGAAGAGATGGCCTTCCGCCGTCATGATAACACACCCTAAACTGTCGATTCATACAGTATAGGGTTTTTATACAGTGCACGGAAGAGGTGACGGTGTAACTCTTTGTCACAAATTCTCAGCGCGCCAGCCATCCGCCGTCGACGGCCAGGGTATAGCCATGAATATAGTCGGCGGCGGACGAGGCGAGAAACACCGCCGGCCCCTGCAGGTCACCCGGCACCCCCCAGCGACCGGCGGGGATACGCTCAAGGATTGCCTGGTTACGCTCTTCATCTTCGCGCAGCGCCTGGGTGTTATTAGTGGCCATATACCCGGGCGCAATGGCGTTGACGTTGATACCCTGACCAGCCCATTCGTTGGCCAGCAGGCGGGTCAGGCCCAGCACGCCGCTTTTCGAGGCGGTATAAGAGGGGACGCGGATCCCGCCCTGAAACGAGAGCATCGAGGCGATGTTAATAATTTTCCCGCCTTCACCCTGGCGAATGAACTGCCTGGCGACCGCCTGGCAGAGGAAGAAAACCGCTTTCAAATTCAGATCGATCACCGCGTCCCAGTCGCTTTCCGTGAAGGTCAGGGCGTCATGGCGGCGGATAATCCCGGCGTTGTTAACCAGAATATCGACCCGGCCCATCGCCGCCACCGCCTGGTCGACCAGAACGGTCATATCATCCTGATGGCTGAGATCCGCCTGAATGGCATGAAAGCGGCGGCCCAGCGCCTCAACCTGCGCGGCCGTGTCGTGGGGAATTTTGCGGTTGATGCCGACGATATCGCATCCGGCCTGCGCCAGGCCCAGCGTCATTCCCTGTCCCAGGCCGGTATCGCAACCGGTCACGATGGCGACCTTACCCGTCAGGTCGAAGGCGTTCAGTACCATATTCACCTCTGCGTGCTGATCTTCAGGCGTACGATGACGCCACCTGTGCCCAGCATAGAGGCAGGAAAACAAAATTACAATTAAAATGAAACGATGTTTTGATTTTATTGCCGGCGGCGTGACGGCGTTCGCGTCAGCCGCCAGCGGCGTTACCCGAGCAGCGCCTCGACGGTCAGGGCCTGCAGTGACGGCAGCTTGACGTCCGCCAGCACAAAGCGCGGGTCGCGGCTGTTCTCCGCTTCCGGCACCACGATAGCGCGCATGCGCGCAGCTTTGCTGGCGATCATGCCGTTGACCGAGTCCTCCAGCGCGACACAGCGCTGTGGGTCGACCCCGAGGGCGGCGGCGCAGTTGAGATACACCTGCGGGTGCGGTTTGCTCCAGGGCAGATGCTCCGCCGAGGCGAGGGCATCAAACTGATCGCGCAGCTCGAACATATTGAGCACTTTCTCCAGCATCATCAGCGGCGAGGCTGAGGCCAGCCCAACCTTCAACCCCTGGGCTTTACACAGGGCCACGGCCTCGCGCACCCCCGGCAGCAGCGGACGTGAGGCTTCCACCAGTTCGATGGCGCGACGGATAATGCGCGCGGTGGCTTCCGCGCGGTCCACGCCGCGCCACGGCTGCTGCGCGTACCACAGATCCACCACCAGGTCGATTCGCAGACCCAGCAGGTCGGGCAGTTCATCGCGGCGGCGGGTATCCACCCCCAGGCTCTCCATGACCTCGACCTCCGCCTGATCCCAAAGCGGCTCAGAGTCAATCAGCAACCCGTCCATATCAAAAATCGCAGCCTCAATGCGGCGCTTCGCTGACATATGTCCTTCTCCTGTTGCGTAATCAGATAAACGAATCGGCATTCATGGTATATCATACCGCGCGTTATTGGGCGAAATTCGCCGTGGAAGATAGACTTATACCCGACACATTCGGGTAAGCGAGGAGCGCCTGCGCCACACAACGGGCGGCAGGCGAACCACAAACGCGTCTTTAACAAGGGGAACTCATGACGTACCAACAAGCTGGACGCATTGCGGTCATCAAACGTATTTTGGGATGGGTCATCTTTATTCCCGCCGTGCTGTCGACGCTGATTTCTGTCCTCAAATTTATGTATGAGCACAGTGAAAAGAAACCCGGCATTGACGCGGTAATGATGGATTTTGCGCACGTCATGATTGAGATGATGCGCTTTAACACGCCGTTCCTGAACTTTTTCTGGTACAACTCACCGCTGCCGGATTTTCACCACAGCCTGAACATCGGCTTCTGGATTATCTTCATTCTGGTGTTCGTCGGTATGGCGCTGCAGGCCTCCGGCGCGCGGATGGCGCGGCAGGCGAAATTTCTCCGCGAGGGGATTGAGGATCAGCTGATCCTCGAGCAGGCGAAAGGCGCGGAAGGGTTAACTCGCGAGCAGCTCGCCGAACGCATTGTGGTGCCGCGACATACGATCCTGGTGCAGTATTTCCCGCTGTACGTGCTGCCGGTGATCGTAATTGTCATCGGCTACTTCTTCTTCTCGCTGCTGGGCTTTCTCTAAGCCAGGTGCCCGGTTAGCCGGGCGCCATCTTATTCCGCCGGCAGAGGGCGTGGTTTACCCTGATTATCGACGGCAACGTAGATAAACAGCGCTTCCGTCGCCTTGTAGCGCTGGCCAATTGGTTCTGAAGAGACTTTTTTCACCCACACTTCGATGTTAATGGTCACCGAGGTATTGCCGCGCTTCACGCAGCGGGCATAGCAGCACACCACGTCGCCGACGGCCACCGGGCGTAAAAAGGTCATCCCATCCACGCGCACGGTCACCACGCGACCCTGGGCGATCTCTTTGGCCATAATGGCGCCACCGATATCCATCTGCGACATCAGCCAGCCGCCAAAAATATCCCCGTTGGCATTAGTATCCGCCGGCATTGCCAGGGTGCGTAAAACCATTTCGCCCTTCGGGGCGAGATCTGTTGTTGTCATGCTCTACTCTGTTGTGGTCAAAGACGATCAGCGGGATGCTACTATGAAAACGGCGGAGAGAGAATAGGGGATAGCGCCCGCGGAGGCGGGCGCAGGCTGCCTGGGAATTAGTGGTGGTCGTCCTGCGGCATATGGCGGTAGATGTAGATCCCGCTCAGCAAGGTAAAGACCAGCGTGAGAGCGGTTAAACCGAAGACCTTAAAGTTAACCCAGATATTCTGCGGCAACCAGAAGGCGATATAGATATTAGCCAGCCCACAGAGGATAAAAAACGCCGCCCACGCCAGGTTTAGACGCGACCAGACCTGCTGCGGCAGGGTCAGCTCTTTACCCAGCATGCGCTGGATAAGCGGCTTTTTCATTACCCACTGGCTGAACAGCAGCGCGCCGGCGAACAGCGCATAGATCACCGTCACCTTCCATTTAATAAACTCATCATTGTGGAAGAAGAGCGTTAATCCGCCGAAGACGGCCACCAGCACGAAGGTGATCAGCGCCATTTTTTCGATTTTACGGTAGCGCACCCAGCTGTAGATCAGCACGATGGCGGTCGCCACAATCAGCGCCGTGGTAGCGGCGTAGATATCGTAAAGCTTGTAGAAGGCGAAGAAGACCACCAGCGGTAAAAAATCCAGAAACTGCTTCATACATCGATCCCGTCTGTCAGGACGGACCGGGAAATTCCCCGGTCCAGGTTAAAATTAGCTACGGATAAGCATATACACGCGGAATAAATAGATCAGCAACAGGGCGGAAATCAGGTTGCTGATGGTGTTGATGACCACCGCGCCGACGTTCGGCGTCAGCACGGCAAAGCTGGAAGCGAACAGCAGCAGCAGGGTTTTCGCCACCAGCCAGCCGATAATGGCCGGCGCCACCAGCCGCAAATTGGCCCAGGCCAGACGCATGCTGCTGCGCATGGCGCTGAGGATGCCCATTTTGTCCTGCACCAGCATGATCGGCGCAAAGGCCAGCACAATGGCCAACAGGACGCCGGGCACCAGCACTAACATCATCCCCATCTGCACCAGGAAGGTGGTGAAGAGGATCAACAGCAGCAGCTTCGGCAGCACCGGCGCCGAGGCGCCGATAGCGCGCAGAGCGCTGACGCGATGACCGGCAGAGACCAGCTGGATGAGCAGCAGGACGCCGCCGGCGAGGATCGCATTGCCCACCAGACCCGAGAAGGTCGATGCCGCCGAGGCGCGCAGCAGAACCTGCTGCTGCTCCGGCGTCATATTCTGCACCAGTTCGAACAGGCCTGCGCTACCGGCGAGGTTGTCGCCTTCGCTGAGTATCGACAGCTGCTCGTCGCTGGGTGAAAAGGCATGGCCAAGTACTACCGTAATGAACGCGCACAACAGCGCAATCAGCAAAATGGTAATGAACTGATTACGAAAAAAATTCCCGGTGTCACGGTAGACGGACTTCGCCGTGATAGACATGCATTCTCCTTGAGTGTCGCAGGTGTTAACTAGCCGGCGATTGTACCGCAAATCGTTCCGTCGTAGCACTCTCTGCGCCGGTCAGGGCAGGTATATCTTTGTAAAGAGGCCGCAATGGCGGCAGGCCATAGCGCGCTCGCGCCCGGTTGCAGGCGTCGTTTTCCTCGCCATCTTCCCCGGACATGGCGAATTCGCGACATGGCGAGGGACGGTTTTCATAGATAGTGCAGTGGACGGCGTCGCCGATTTCGCCCGATAGCGCCGCGCAGCGGCCCTGGCGTTGGTTGGTGCCGCTCATGCAGCGCAGGAAAGGGGTTAGCGGCTCGGTCAGCGCGGAGGGCACCAGGCCGCCCGCATCGTCGGCTTCCGCCCAGTAGAAAGAGACACGAAAATACGCACAACAGGCACCGCACGTCATGCACGGGTTGATTTCACTCATAATTACACCTGAAAAAAACGCATCAACACAGATTGTCGGCAGTTAACTTATCCAGCCGCCTCAGCGGCGGCAAGAGGGGCAGAAATAATTTTTTTCGCGAAAAGTGAAAATTGATGTGTGAAGGATTCAGCGTATTGCGATCGGTATCAAAAATTAATCTGGATCAATAAATGTTAAATCTAAGGTTTTAGTGTGATCTAAAACAGATCAAACGTAACTCGTTATAGGTATATTTGGCCGCGCTGAAAAACCATAATGAGGAAGTGGACATGAAGAAGTTAGCAGCGGCGGCATTAATTCTAAGCACTCTTTCCACCGGCAGCGTCTGGGCGCATGAAGCGGGTGAATTTTTCATTCGCGCCGGGACCGCCACCGTCCGACCGACGGAGGGCTCTGACAATGTGTTAGGCAGCCTGGGCGGTTTCAACGTCAGTAACAACACTCAGTTGGGTTTAACCTTTACCTATATGGCGACCGATAACATCGGCGTGGAACTGCTGGCGGCAACGCCGTTCCGCCATAAGGTTGGTACCGGGCCCACCGGCACCATCGCCACCGTCCATCAGTTGCCACCCACCCTGATGGCGCAGTGGTACTTTGGCGATGCGCAAAGCAAGGTGCGCCCTTACGTGGGGGCGGGGATTAACTACACCACCTTCTTTAATGAAGACTTTAACGATAACGGCAAGGCGGCCGGGCTTTCCGATCTGAGCCTGAAGGACTCCTGGGGCGCGGCGGGGCAGGTCGGCCTCGATTACCTGATTAACCGTGACTGGCTGCTGAATATGTCGGTGTGGTACATGGATATCGACACCGATGTGAAATTCAAAGCCGGCGGCGTGGACCAGAAAGTCAGCACCCGCCTGGATCCGTGGGTGTTTATGTTCTCCGCAGGCTATCGGTTCTAACGCCTGCTGCAAACTGGCCAGCGGACGGCCAGTTTGTTGCCTCCTCACTCCTCCCTGCGATACCCCTTCGCCTGCGGATCACACTTCCGTCCACTGGCGCAGCAGGTTGTGATACATATTGAGCAGGGAGAGCACCTCTTCTCCGTCGCCAAAGCGCGTTTTGAGCGACTGGATCGTGCGGTCCAGGTCGTAGAGCATCGCGCGCTGCTTATCGTCGCGGACCATCGACTGGATCCACAGGAAAGAGGCCTGGCGTACGCCGCGGGTGACCGGGGTGACGCAGTGCAGGCTGCTGGCGGGATAGAGCACCAGATGCCCGGCCGGGAGCTTCACCCAATGCTGGCCATAGGTGTCTTCAATGACCAGTTCGCCCCCCTCATAGCTTTCCGGTTCGCAGAGAAACAGCGTCGCCGATAAATCGGTCCGCATCCAGCCCGCTTCGCCGTTCTGACGCACCGCGCCATCGACATGAAAGCCGTAGGTCTCCCCCGGCCCGTAGCGATTAAACAACGGTGCGGAAATCGTCCGCGGCAGCGCGGCGGAAAAAAACTGCGGATGGCCGCGCAGCGCGTCGAGTACGGCGCCCTGCAGACGGGCGTACAGCGGCGTGCGGGTATCGATCTGCTGGTTTTGTTTGACGGTCGCCCCCTGGCTGCCGACGGTAACCCGCCCGTCAACCCATTCGGCCTGCGCCAGCAGGCGGGCATATTCAGCCACCTGGTCCGCCGTTAGCACGTCAGGAATGTGATACATCATTGCGGTGTCCTCTCAAAAAGGTGGGGCGCGATGGCCCCACGTACAGACTCAGAAATGGACGTTCGCCGTCAGCATAAAGGTACGGGGTTCGCCCGGATGATAGCGATAGCCGCTCTTGTTGATGGAAGCCACGTAATCGGTATCAAACAGGTTGTACATATTGAGCTGCAGATCGAGGTTGCTGTTGACCCGATAGCCCAGTTTGGCGTCGGCGACCCAGTAGCCCTCGGTGTGATCCGGGGTACCGACCGCGCCATCGCTGCCCCGGCGCAGGCTTCCGACATAGCGCACGCCGCCGCCGACGGACAAATCGCTGGTGGCCTGATACTGCGTCCACAGCGTAAAGGCATGTTTTGGGGTGTAGGCCAGCGCGGAAGAGCCATCCTGCGCCACATTCTGCCCCTCCGTCACCTTGGCATGCTGCTGGGTGTAGCCGGCGATGATCGTCCAGTCCGGGGTCAGGTTCCCGGTCGCGGAGAGCTCATACCCCTCCACGCGCTTTTTGCCGTATTGCGACCAGGTTCCGTCATCGTTAGCGGCCACTTCGTTTTCAATATCGGTACGGAATAACGCCGCGCTGAGCAGCAGGCGTTTGTCCAGGATCTGCCACTTGGTGCCCAGTTCGCTGGATTTCGCCTTCTGCGGTTTAAAGTCGGTCCGGTTGGCGCTGTTGCCGCTGCCGCTGGCGGCCAGCGCGAAGCTGCTGCCTCCCGGCGGTTGCTGCGAGATGGCATAGTTGACGTAGATATTGCCCTGCTCGGTTAAGCGATACAGCGCCCCGGCCTTCCAGTTAACCAGGTTACCGGATTTGGCGGTATCGACTGTGGTGACCGGGCTGCCGGTCGACTGTCCTGGCGGGCAGGCGACAGCCCCGCGTCCGCTGCCGCCGCAGGCGGTGGCGCTGTCATATTTGGTATGATAATTGTCGAGACGTAGCCCGCCGTTGACCTCAATCCGTTCGGTCAGCGTCAGCGTATCGAAGGCATAAATCCCGAAGGTATCAGTCTGGCCGTTGGCATTCGCTCCGTTTCTGTCCAGCCCGCCAATCGACAGGTTGCTCACCGGATGGTAGAGATTCACCGCCGGGGCGGTCAGGGCGTTGACGCCATAGTTGGTCTGGTTTTCCCGGGTAAACTCCACGCCGGCGCTGACGTCATGGCCTATCGAGCCGGTATTGAAGGTCGAGGTGATATTGGTCTGGTTGGTCAGAATGCGGTTGCTGACATCTTTGGTATTAACCAGCCGTGACCAGCTCCAGGTGTTGACGTCATTGATGTCGGGGGCGGTGATATTGCTCGCGCCGCCCATCACCGCAGTCAGGAGATACTCCTGCTTCACCCGCGACCAGCGGGTGGTATTGCGCACGGTGGTATTGTCCGTCAGATCGTGTTCGAAGCGCAGGGTGCCGCTGTCGGTGGTGGATTTATCGTAATCGGAGTCGGTGCCATAGAAATTGCTGGTATTGACCTTACCGGCGGAATTGAGCGCGGCATACTTCGGCGAAGGCGCCGAATAGCCCGGCAGGCCGACGGTGGGGATCCCGCCATCCGGGGTGTTGTTCTGCCGGACGTGGAGATAGTTCAGATACAGACGGGTGGGCGTATCGAGGCCAAAGGCCAGCGACGGAGCGATGCCGTAGCGCTCGTTCTCAATTTTATCCCGGCCGGCGTCGTGGGTTTTTTCGCCCATCAGGTTGAGGCGAAACGCGGCGTTGTCGCCGAAGGCCTGGTTAAGATCAAGGGTACCCCGGCGCGACCAGGCGCTGCCGATGCTGGCCGAACCGTCGATCCCGGAGTCAAGACGCGGCTGTTTGCTGATCATATTGATCGAGCCGGAGGGGGCGCTGCGGCCATAGTCCGTGCCGGCGGGCCCTTTGATGACTTCCACCTGCTGGGTATTGAAGGTATCCCGCGTCACGCTGCCGATATCGCGAATGCCGTCCACATAAATACTGTTGGAGGTGTCCACGCCGCGCATAAAGATGGCGTCCCCGGTGGTTGAGCTGCCATTCTCCCCGGCGTAAAACGCCCCGACGCCAGGGACGTTCTTGAGGGCGTCAGTCAGGTTGGTGACGCCCTGATCTTTAATGACCTGTTCGGGGATCACGGTGATGGTGCGAGTGGTATCCACCAGCGGTTTATTAAACTTGGGATCGGCGGAGGCCCCGGGAGAATAAAGCGAAGGCGGGGCGGCTTCCACCACCAGCGTCTCTTCATTATTTTTGACTGATTTTTCCGCTGCCATGCCGGTTGCCGGCGCGGCCCCCAGACACAGACCCGTAAACAATGCCAATGAGTTGAAACTGCCAAACGGCAGAGAAGCGTTTTTTTCCATGATAAATGCAGGCTTATTTTTTGTTATTCGCACATATCACGCCGCGCAAAAGCGACGTTATTCGTCGTCTGGCTTGCGCTGACCCGGCGTGACTCTATAAATGATAAAAAGAATAGTTATCATTCGCCTTAATATTTACACAGAAAAGTTGACGTTTAAACTGATTTCTTCACCACCGTTTACAAATTTCATAAATTTTGAACAAAAAAGGCGGGTTAGCTCGGCAAAGGCGGCGGGACAAAGCGGTACATGGCGTGGTGACCTGGGATCAATGACGCCGGGCGGACGCCGGAGGACGCCCGGAGGCAGGCGTCCCGGCGGGCTTACCAGGGCACCGTGCGGCCCTGGTAAGCCAGATACTTCAGTCCCGGGCGCCGCTGCTTGTCGAGCAGGACGTTCACCAGGCGTGGGATGGTCTCTTCGATGGTCAGGGGGATGTCGGCCCCGCCGAGCTCGGTGCGGATCCATCCCGGAGCCATCACTACCAGCGGGTGGGAGGCCGAGGTGGGGCGAGCGGCGAAGCTGCGCATGAACATATTCAGCGCGGCTTTACTTCCGCGGTAGAGCTCCCGCTGGCCGCCGAGATTGTTCGTCAGACTGCCCTGGCCGGAGGACATCACGCCCAGCAGCCCCTGCGGCTTGACCGCCGGCTGCGGCAGCTGATGCGTGAGGTGTGTTGTGAGTAAAAAAAAAGCCCGCACAAGTGCGGGCAAAAATACTGGAAGCAATGTGAGCAATGTCGTACTGAATACCTGAGTTATTTACTCAACTATTCAGTAATGAGAAAGATAATATTTCTCATTTAAGATATCAACCCCATCTTTTGTGCGGGAGCGATTTTTATCCAAGGGTAAAGACCGTGTGCTGCTGGATATCATCAGCGTGATGAACCAGCCGGTGCGCGATGAGCAGATCCTCCAGGCGGCCGGCATCCAGCTGGAACAGATGCTGTTTCCTCTGCTGATGGCGGTAGGGCGTCATGGCCCGGTGGGGGGGTGAGCTGGCGGATCATTTAGGGCGCGATAACACCACCGTCAGTCGCCAGGTGAAGAAACTGGAAGCCCAGGGGCTCGCCTGTAAGCAACCGAACTAAATTCTCGCGTGTTGCCGCCCCGGCGCAACAATCATCTTTTTCCGTCACAAATCACGGATCAGCTCGTCGATGTTGTCGGAAAGTATCTCCAGTAGGGATCGCAAATAGATAGTGTTATTTCCCTGATGCCACATCGCGCTGAGGGGAAGGCCTTCGATATGTTTTTTGGGCGCGAGCTTAAGGTATTTCACGCCGTCCGCATTCATATCTTTATATGACGCAGGCACCAGAGCAATGCCCAGTCCAGCGGCAACAAAACTCAGGATAGTCTGCTTCTCTTCGGCATACTGCGCGATGACAGGCATGCTGCCACCCTCCTTGAAAATATTCATTGTCAGGTCATGGCTGTGACGCCGGGTGCCTCTTTCCGGCACGATAACCGGCTCGTGTCGGAAGTCATCGATACTGACTTCGTCATAACTGACCAGGCGGTGGTTAGCGGGCACGGCGAGCACGCAGGTTTCATTGGCGATAAAACGTGTTGTCAGCGTGGCATCAATATGTTCCGGCGGACGTACAAAGACCACATCCAGCCATCCTGAAATGAGTCGGGGGATAAGTTTGTGAGATTTATCTTCCGTAAGATGAATGTCTGCCTCCGGAAAACGCCTGACGAAAAGATTAAGCAGTTCAGGAAGTAATCCTTTGGCTGCGCTATCGATAGCTCCGATCCGCAACGTCCTTTTCTGCAACAGGCTATTTTTACGGAATCGCTGCCGTAGCGCATCGAAATCAGCAATGACCGTTTTGGCCTCATTTAAAAAGGCGGCACCTTCAGGCGTTAGCGACACATTGCGGGTCGATCGATTCAGTAGTCTTATCCCCAAATCATCTTCCAGCAGTTTGATGAAGCGACTCAGTGACGCAGGCATCATTTCAAGTTTACGGGCAGCACGGCCGAAGTGAAGCTCATCACCCAATACCACAAAGCAACGTAGCTGATTTATATCCATTTTTTCACCAAAACCTGATTATGCAAATTATTTATATAAAGCCATGCCGATGATAAAGCGGTTCAAAACTTCATACTGGGTTTATTACAAAACGATAACAACCCTACATCACTATGGAGCATCCGTCATGAAAAACGACCTCGAAAAGAAGGTGATGCGCAAGGTTACCCTGCGCATTATTCCTTTCATCATGCTGCTGTACTTCATTGCCTTCCTCGACCGTGTCAACATTGGCTTTGCCGCCCTGACCATGAATCAGGATCTGGGTTTTTCACCCACCGTTTTTGGGCTGGGCGCCGGCATCTTCTTCCTGGGGTACTTTCTGTTTGAGGTGCCGTCAAACTTAATTCTCCATAAAGTAGGCGCCCGCATCTGGATTGCCCGCGTCATGATCACCTGGGGCCTGGTCTCTGGCTGCATGGCTTTTGTGCAGGGTACGACGAGCTTCTACATTCTGCGTTTTCTACTCGGTGTAGCGGAAGCCGGTTTCTTCCCGGGAATTATCCTTTATCTCAGTTATTGGTTCCCGGCAGCCAGACGCGCGCAGGTTACCGCCATCTTTATGGCCGCAGCCCCGCTCTCTACAGCATTGGGATCGCCTGTTTCTGCCGCCCTGCTGGAGATGCATGGCTTTCTCGGCTACGCCGGCTGGCAGTGGATGTTTGTGCTGGAAGCCTTGCCAGCGCTGATACTCGGCGTTGTGGTTCTGTTCTTTCTTACCGATCGTCCGGCCAAAGCCAAATGGCTGACTGACGAAGAGCGTGCATGGCTGGAAAACACCATGCAGGCCGAGGAGCTGGCCCGGGCGGCAAAACAGAACCACAGCAGCGCATGGAAAGGACTGGCGGATAAGCGGGTACTGGCTCTGGCGCTGGTCTATTTCGGTACTTCTGCCGGCTTGTACACACTTGGCATCTGGTCCCCGCAAATCATCCGCAGCTTCGGTGCTACCTCACTGGAGATTGGCTTCCTCAACGCCTTCCCGGCGGTCATCGGCGTCATCGCCATGATCCTGTGGGCGCGGCATTCTGACCGCACCAGAGAGCGCAGCTGGCATGTGATTGGTGCCTGCCTGCTGGCAGCAGCCGGTCTGATTTACGCCGGTAACGTCAGCACACTGTTTACCGTGATTGTTGCCTTAACCCTGGTCACCGCAGGCATCAGCGCCTCGAAACCGCCCCTTTGGAGTATGCCTACCGTGTTCCTCAGCGGCCCGGCTGCGGCCGCGGGTATTGCCACGATTAACTCCATCGGCAATCTGGGCGGCTTTGTCGGCCCGATGATGATTGGCGTGATCCGCGAGCAGACCGGTAGCTACACCTGGGGCCTGTACTTTGTCGCCGGACTGCTGGCTATTTCGGCCCTCATTGTCCTGATCCTTTCTGCCAGGGCGGGTAAACCGCAAACGGCAGAACTCACTCATCCTCATACTCATTAACCGGAGAATTTACTATGCGTAACTATAAAATTGCCGCCATACCTGCCGACGGTATTGGTCCTGAAGTCATCTCGGCAGGTGTTGAAGTGCTGCATGCACTGACACGCCACGATCCGCAGCTGAAGTTTGATGTGGAGACCTTTGACTGGGGGTCGGACTATTACAAAAAACATGGCGTGATGATGCCGGAAGAAGGGCTGAACACACTAAAAAAATTTGATGCCATTTACTTCGGCGCGGTGGGCGCACCGGATGTCCCTGACCACATCACACTCTGGGGTCTGCGCCTGCCAATTTGCCAGGGGTTTGACCAGTACGCCAACGTGCGTCCAACCAAAATCCTGCCGGGTGTCACCTCACCGCTGCGCAACCGCGGGCCCGGCGATCTTGACTGGGTGATTGTGCGCGAAAACTCCGAAGGTGAGTATTCCGGTAACGGCGGCCGTGCACACCGTGGCTTACCGGAAGAAGTCGGCACCGAGGTGGCCATCTTCACCCGCGTCGGGGTTACTCGCATTATGCGCTATGCCTTCAGACTGGCGCAGTCTCGTCCACGTAAACTGCTGACCGTGGTGACTAAATCCAACGCCCAGCGCCACGGAATGGTGATGTGGGATGAGATTGCCGCCGAGGTGGCGCAGGAATTCCCGGATGTGCAGTGGGACAAGATGCTGGTCGATGCGATGACGCACCGCATGACGCTGCATCCCCAGACCCTGGATACCATCGTTGCCACCAATTTGCATGCCGATATCCTTTCCGATCTGGCCGGCGCGCTGGCGGGCAGTCTGGGCGTAGCGCCGACCGCCAATATCGATCCGGAACGCCGCTTCCCTTCCATGTTCGAACCTATCCATGGTTCAGCTTTTGATATCACCGGCAAAGGCATTGCTAACCCGATAGCAACCTTCTGGACTGCGGTACAGATGCTTGAACATCTGGGAGAGCGTAACGCCGCGGCGATGATTATGGAAAGTATCGAATATGTTTGTGAGAAAGGCATTCTGACGCCAGATGTCGGTGGAACGGCCAGTACCGCGGACGTCACCCGCGCTGTAGTGGAATTTATTGAAGCCAGAGCAAATATCGCCGAGACCGTATAACCATGATAAATGAACAGCCTGCAGAGATCCTGCAGGATATTTTTCAGCATGCTGTCGACAGCGCCCGAGCCGGGCCTGCGATCCTGTCTAACCTGCCGGAAAAACCGCGTGGCCGCTGCGTGGTAATCGGTGCCGGTAAAGCCTCGGCGGCAATGGCAGCGGCTGTGGATGCAGCCTGGCCGGATGTGGATGTGTCTGGCGTGGTGGTGACGCGTTACGGTTACGCGGTGCCTGCTGGTCGCATCCGCATTATCGAGGCTGCTCATCCGGTATCGGATTCGATGAGCGAAGTTGCCGCAATGCTGATTGTGGAAGCGCTGCGCGGATTGACCTCTGATGACCTGGTGCTGGCGCTCATTTCCGGTGGCGGTTCGGCGTTGATGGCGCTGCCCGCACCAGGATTAATATTGAAAGATAAGCAGGCCATTACCCGCGCGCTACTGCACAGCGGTGCCAATATCAAAGAGATGAATCTGGTACGTCGTCATCTCTCCGCGGTGAAAGGCGGCAAGCTGGCAAGAATGGCGCAACCGGCCCGTATTGTGTCACTGATTATCAGCGATGTGCCGGGGGATAACCCGGCAGATGTGGCATCAGGTCCTACTGTCGCCGATGACAGCACGCCGCTTGATGCGCTTCGGGTACTTCAGCGCTACGGTATTCAGACCCCGGAACCTGTTCATAAACTGCTAAGCCAGCCGGCAGGCCCGGTTGAAAGCGCAGTGAACAGCGAAGTAAAACTCATTGCCACGCCGCAGCTGGCTTTGCAGGCTGCCGCGCTGGCTGCGTGCAGACACGGACTGACGCCGCTTATTCTCGGCGATGCGTTAGAAGGCGAAAGTCGTGAAGTGGCCATTGTTATGGCCGGGATTGCGAAATCCGTGAAGCAATATGGTCATCCGGTTTCCGGTCCGGCAGTGCTATTGTCGGGGGGCGAAACCACCGTGACGGTAAGTCAGGGTCAGCACGGGAAAGGGGGGCGTAATACTGAATTTGCGCTCAGTCTGGCCTGTGCGTTGCAGGGAGAAAGCGGTATATGGGCAATCGCTGGCGACAGTGATGGTATCGACGGAACGGAAGATGCAGCAGGTGCGCTGGTATTCCCGGACACGCTAACACGCGGCAAAATGGGTGGTCTAAATGCGGCTAGTTATCTTGATGCACACGATAGCTATAGCTATTTTCATGCGCTCGATGACCTGGTAATGACCGGCCCAACGTTAACCAACGTCAATGATATACGGGCAATATTGATTGCCTGACCTATCGCTCTCCTGTACCAGGGAGAGCGATATTTTTACTTTCAACATGGTGCAAATCTTCGGTATCCGCCCGCCATCAATTTCCACGTTAAAGCGCATCGCCTGGCGTCAAGGTGTCGATCATCGTTCAGTCTGATGTGCAGGCGTGCAAGATGACGTGGAGGGGGAGAGAACGCGAGGAAATCGCCGCCCGGCGCAAGGCCAGGCGGCTGACGGTCAGGCGGTTTTGGTCGCCGCCTTCAGGCTCTGGACGAAGGCTTTCAGCTCGTCGAGCATGGCCTGCGGCTCATCAAGATGGCGTTCGATGATTTTGACGATGGCGGAACCGGAGATCGCCCCGGCGGCGCCGGCGTCAATGGCGGCGCTCACCTGCTCCGGCGCGGAGATGCCAAAGCCCTGCAGCGGCGGCGCGGCGTGATATTCCGCCAGCTTCTCCACCAGATGGTGCAGCGGCAGCGCAGCGCGATTTTCCGCACCCGTCACCCCGGCGCGCGACAGCAGATAGGTGTAGCCGCGGCCATATGAGGCAATCTGGCGCAGTAAATCGTCATCCGCATTGGGCGGGCAGATGAAAATCGGCGCGATGTTATGGCGCATCGCCGCCTGGCGGAACGGGGCGGACTCTTCCACCGGCACGTCGGCGACCAGCACCGAGTCGACGCCGACGCGGGCGCACTGGGCATAGAACTCATCGATACCCGGGCTGAAGACGAGGTTGGCGTACATCAGCAGGCCGATTGGGATCGTCGGATGCTTCTGGCGGATCGCCGCCAGCATCTCAAAGCACTGCGCCGGGGTCACCCCCGCGGCGAAGGCGCGCAGGGCCGCGCCCTGGATGGTCGGGCCGTCCGCCAGCGGGTCGGAGAAGGGGATCCCCAGCTCAAGGGCATCGGCGCCGCCTTCGATCAACGCATCGATAATTTTCAGCGACTGCTCCGGTCCCGGATCGCCAAGGGTCACAAAGGGGACGAAGGCGCCTTCCTGGCGGTTTTTTAGTTGGGCAAACAGCGTCTCATAGCGTTCCATCAGATTTCCCCTCGCGCTTTCAGGATGTCGTGTACGGTGAAAATGTCTTTATCGCCGCGGCCGGAGAGGTTAACCACCAGCAGCTGCTCTTTTTCCGGGTTTTCGCGCATCATCTTCAGCGCGTGGGCCAGGGCGTGCGAGGACTCCAGCGCCGGGATGATCCCTTCGTGGCGGGAGAGCGCTTTGAACGCGTCCAGCGCTTCGTCGTCGGTGATCGACACATAGTCGGCGCGCCCGGTGCTGTTCAGAAACGCGTGCTGCGGCCCAACGGACGGGAAGTCCAGCCCGGCGGAAATGGAGTAAGATTCCTCGATCTGGCCGTCGGCGGTTTGCATCATCGGCGACTTCATGCCGAAGTAGATCCCAACGCGACCATGCTTCAGCGGCGCGCCGTGCTCCCCGCTTTCGATACCGTGCCCGGCAGGCTCTACGCCGATCAGGCCGACGTGGGTTTCCTCGATAAAATCAGCGAACATGCCGATGGCGTTTGACCCGCCGCCGACGCAGGCGATCACCGCGTCCGGCAGGCGTCCCTCTTTTTCGAGGATCTGCGCTTTGGTCTCTTCGCCAATCATGCGCTGGAATTCACGCACGATGGTTGGGAACGGGTGCGGACCGGCGGCGGTGCCCAGCATATAGTGCGCCTTCTCGTAGCTGCCGGACCAGTCGCGCAGCGCCTCGTTACAGGCATCTTTCAGCGTGGCGGAACCGCTGTGCACCGGGATCACTTCGGCGCCCATCAGGCGCATACGGAAGACGTTCGGCGACTGGCGCTCGACGTCCTTAGCGCCCATGTAGATACGGCATTTCAGGCCGAGCAGGGCGCTGGCCAGCGCTGAGGCGACGCCGTGCTGGCCGGCGCCGGTCTCGGCGATAATTTCGGTTTTGCCCATCCGTTTGGCCAGCAGAGCCTGGCCCAGTACCTGGTTGGTTTTGTGCGCGCCGCCGTGCAGCAGATCTTCGCGTTTCAGGTACAGGGTGGTGCGGGTCCCTTCGGTCAGGTTCCGGCATTTGGTCAGGGCCGTCGGACGACCGGCGTAGTTTTTCAGCAGGTCGGTGAATTCCGCCTGAAAGGCCGGGTCCTTCTGCGCGCTGACAAAGGCTTCTTCCAGCTGGCGCAGGGCGGGCATCAGGATCTGCGGCACATACATGCCGCCGAATTCGCCGAAGTAGGGGTTCAGTAAAGTGCTCATTATTGCTCCTTAATATGCGCGCAGCGTCTGGAAAACGGAGGCCAGCTTGCTGGCGTCTTTAATCCCGGGTTGCGACTCTACGCCTGAATTGAAATCGAGTCCGGCACAGCCGCTTTTGGCCGCTTCCACACAGTTATCGGCGCCGAGGCCGCCGGCCAACATAACGTTGCGCAGATCCTGGCCCTGCAGCAGGCTCCAGTCAAAACGCTGGCCGCTGCCGCCCTGGCCGTTGTCGAGCAGATACTTATCGACATGGCGGAGTGTACGGGCCGGCAAGGTTTCGCCAACGCTCAACGCCTTCCAGATGCGGACGTTATCCGCGAGGGCGTCGCGCAGCGCGTCGATATAGGCCTGGTCTTCATCACCGTGCAGCTGCACGGCGGCCAGCCCCAGGGCCTGGGCGCGGGCGACCACCTCGTCCAGCGGCGCATTGCGGAAGACGCCGACGTACTGCAGCGGCGCGGCGGCGATCACCGCTTTGGCCTGGGCATCATTTACCGCCCGCGGCGAGGTCGGGACGAAGATCAGGCCGCCGTAAATGGCGCCGGACTCCCAGGCCACCTGGGCATCCTGTGGGCGCGTCAGGCCGCACACTTTGTTCTCGCCGAGCAGCACGCGTTTGACCGCCGCTTCCAGATCCGCCTGCTCCATCAGGGCGGAGCCGATCAGGAAGCCGTTGGCGAAGTGGCTCAGCTCACGCACTTCGGCATAGGTATGGATGCCGGATTCGCTGATCACCGTGACATCCGGGCCGAGACGCGCCGCCAGCTGACGGGTGCGGTTAAGGTCAATCGACATATCGCGCAGGTCGCGGTTGTTAATGCCCACCACCTTCGCCTTCAGAGCGATGGCGCGCTCCAGCTCCTCTTCGTTGCTGACTTCGGTCAGCACGCCCATATTCAGGCTGTGAGCCACCGCGGAGAGCTGACGATACTGTTCATCGTCGAGCACCGAGAGCATCAGCAGGCAGGCGTCGGCCTGATAGTAGCGCGCCAGGTAGATCTGGTAAGGGTCGATGGTGAAGTCCTTACACAGGATCGGCTGCGGCGCGACCTTGCTGACGATCGGCAGAAAATCGAAGCTGCCCTGGAAATATTTCTCATCACACAGCACCGAGATCGCCGAGGCGTAGTGTTTGTAGATGCTGGCGATCGCCGCCGGATCGAAATCTTCGCGAATCAACCCCTTCGACGGCGAGGCCTTTTTGCACTCGAGAATAAACGCGGTGCGGGTGCCGGCCAGCGCGTCATAGAAATTGCGCTGCGTCGGGACGACCTCATTCTGAAAACTGGCTAACGGTTGTTGTTGTTTGCGGGCTTCCACCCAAATCGCTTTGTCGGCAACGATTTTTGCTAAAACGGTCTGCATTCTTTACCCTCTTGCCGCTAAGGCGGTCACTCTGTCATAGGCCGCGCCGCTGTGCAGCACATCCAGTACCTGCTGAGCGTTAGCTTTCAGATCTTCATGCCCGTGTAAACGCATCAACATGGCGACGTTGGCGGCGACGGCGGCTTCGTGAGCGGCTTCACCTTTACCTTGTAGCAAGCGCGTCAGAATGTCACGGTTTTCTTCCGGCGTACCGCCCGCCAGCTGCGCCTGATGGTAAGGCGTCAGGCCGAAGTCGTCGGCGTTCAGCTGATAGCTTTTGATTTCTCCGGCATGCAGCTCGGCGACCACCGTGGGCGCATGCAGCGAGACTTCATCCATCCCGCCGCTGTGCACCACGGCCGCGCGCTGATAACCGAGTACGCGCAGGGTTTCCGCAATCGGCAACACCAGCTCCGGGCTGTAGACGCCAATCAGCGCCAGCGGCGGATGCGCCGGGTTGATCAGCGGTCCCAGCACATTAAACAGGGTACGGGTCTTCAACTGCTGACGGACCGGCATCGCGTGGCGGAAACCGGTGTGATACTTGGGCGCGAACAGGAAGCAGACGCCCAGCTCATCGAGCGCCGCGCGGGATTTATCGGCGTTCATATCGAGATTAATGCCGAAGGCCGCCAGCAGGTCGGAAGAGCCTGATTTACTGGAGACGCTGCGGTTGCCGTGCTTCGCCACTTTCAATCCACAGGCGGCGGCGACAAACGCGCTGGCGGTGGAGATATTAATGCTGTTACTGCCGTCGCCACCGGTGCCGACGATGTCGGCAAACAGATAGTCCGGGCGCGGGAACGGCGCGGCGTTTTCCAGTAGCGCGGTGGCGGCGCCGGCAATTTCCTGCGGCTGCTCGCCGCGCACTTTCATGCTGACCAGCGCGGCGGCCAGCTGTTCAGGCTTCACTTCGCCGCGCACCACGGCGGAGAACAGCTGGTGGCTCTCCTGCTGACTCAGGGTTTCCGCCTGGTACAGTTTCTCCAGGATCGGCTGGAGGGTGTTGGTATGCTCCAGCTTCTGCAGCGCCCAGGCCAGAGTCTGCTCCAGCAGTCGCGCGCCCTGGGTGGTGAGGATCGATTCCGGGTGGAACTGGAAGCCGCACACCCGGTCCGCATCGTGACGCACCGCCATCACCATGCCGTTGAAATTGGCGTTAATCGTCAGCCCGGCGGGAATATTGCTGCCGACCAGCGAGTGGTAGCGCGCCACCGGCAGCGGGTTAGCCAGACCGGCAAACATCGCCTGGCCGTCGTGCTCAATGCTGGAGGCTTTGCCATGGAGGATCTCGCCCGCCTGGCCGACATAGCCGCCGTAGGCTTCGACAATGGCCTGGTGGCCGAGGCAGATGCCGATGATCGGCAGCTTGCCCCGCATGCGGGTCAGCAATTCCGGCATGCAGCCGGCTTCGCTTGGCGTACCCGGGCCAGGGGAGAGCATCAGCACCGGGTTGTCCATGGTGCCCAGACGCTCAATCAGCGCCTGCGCCGGAACGGAGTTACGGTAAATCACCACGTTATGGCCGTTGGCGCGCAGCTGGTCTGCCAGGTTATAGGTGAAAGAATCGATATTATCGAGCAGCAGAATGTCAGCCATCAGAAAATCTCCTTCGCGTGATGGGCCTGGGCAATGGCGCGCAGCACCGCGCGGGCTTTATTTCGGGTCTCATCCGCTTCCGACTGGGGAACCGAGTCGAGCACAATGCCGGCTCCGGCCTGGACGGTAGCGATACCCTCCTGCACGTAGGCGGAACGGATGACGATGCAGGTGTCGAGGTCGCCGTGGGCGGTGAAATAGCCCACCGCGCCGCCGTAGCTGCCGCGTCGTTTACCTTCGGCGGCGGCAATCAGCTGCATGGCGCGAACCTTCGGCGCGCCGCTGAGAGTGCCCATGTTCATGCAGGCGCGGTAGGCGTGCAGCACATCAAGATCCTGACGCAGTTCACCCACCACCCGGGAGACCAGATGCATGACAAAGGAGTAACGGTCAACCTTGGTTAAATCGGCGACATAGCGGCTGCCCGGGGTGCAGATGCGGGCCAGATCGTTGCGCGCCAGGTCCACCAGCATCAGGTGCTCGGAAAGCTCTTTGTGATCGGTGCGCATTTCCAGTTCGATACGGCTGTCGAGATCGCGATCCAGCGAACCGTCGGCGCGGCGGCCGCGCGGCCGGGTGCCGGCGATGGGGTAGATCTCAATCTGACGGCTGACGGCATCGTATTTCAGCGAGCTCTCCGGCGAGGCGCCGAACAGGGTGAAATCGTTGTCCTGCATAAAGAACATATACGGGCTGGGGTTACTCTTCTTCAGCACATCATAGGCGGCCAGCGGCGACGGGCAGGGCAGCGAGAAGCGGCGGGAAGGGACCACCTGGAAGATTTCCCCGGCGCGGATCGCGCGCTGCATTTTCCGCACCACCGCGCCGTACTCTTCATCGCTCTGGTCAACGTCGCAGCGCATTTCGGCCACGGTGGTGACCGGCAGCGGCAGCGGCGGCTCGTTCAGCTGCTGGCGCAGCTGGCTCAGGCGCTGCTCCAGGCGCTGTTTTTCACTCTCCAGCGGCGTGAACAGGCTCGCCTGAATGCGGGTATGCTTGGTCTGATGGTCGATGACCAGCAGGGTCTCCGCCAGATAGAAACAGTAGTCCGGGCAGGCGGTGTCGCTCTGCAGCGGCGGCAGATCTTCAAAGCCGGCCACCAGGTCATAGGCGAACAGGCCGCCGAAGAACATCGCTTCACGCTCGTTGGCCGGGACGGTCACCAGCTCCTGCAGGAGACGGAAGGCGTCAAACACTGACAGCGAGCAGAGGCGGGCGTCTTCATCGAGCAGGGAGCTGACCGCCGGGAAGGTCAGGATGCGGCCGTTGGGCTGGCGCTGATTGGCGATCCCGGAGGGCAGCGCGCCGTCCAGCAGCTCCAGCAGCGCGGCGCCGTTGGCGGAGAGGGCCTGAATGGTGACAGTGTCACCGAGGGCAGTGATGCGCAGCGCGCTGTCGACCAGCAGCAGGCTTTTTAAGTCATCTTTGCTGTCGATGTCAGCCGATTCCAGCAGCAGGGTGGCCGGACGGGCGCCGCACAGTTGGTGGAATAACGCCGTCGGGTTCTCCCGGTAGATGGCGTCGCTGGTGAGAAGCTCGAGTGCCGGTTTGGATGTTTGCATTATTGTTCTCGCCTGTTCGTATTATTTTTGTCCAATAAAAAGCCCGCTCATTGGCGGGCCGGGTATCTGTATGCTGAATGCAAAACGCGATCACGCCGCCCGTTATCAGGAGGTGCGCCACCAGCTGTGCAGAGTGATAAAGTGCATTTTCATCGTGATACCCCTTCATGTGAACTTGCGTACTAGTTAACTAGTTCGATGGAATAAAGTCAACCCTTGTTTGCAGATTTTCTCTGCCTGTCGGTATGATAATGCGCTTATTTACGTTGATGTCCAGCAGGAGTCCTTTTGAGCGACAGCCAATACGCAGTGATTTACGATCTGCACAGCCATACCACCGCCTCTGACGGGCGGCTGACTCCGCAGGAACTGGTCCATCGCGCCCATGAGATGCGCGTTGGCACGCTGGCGATCACCGACCATGACAGCGTGGCGGCTATCCCGGCGGCCCGGGAAGAGATTGCCCGCGCCGGATTACCCTTGACCCTGGTGAACGGCGTCGAGATTTCCACCCTCTGGGAGAATCACGAGATTCATATTGTGGGTCTCAATATTGATATTGCGCACCCGGCGATGACCGCCCTGCTGGAGGAGCAGAAAGCGCGGCGCCAGCAGCGCGGCCAGATGATTGCCGAGCGTCTGGAGAAGGCGCGCATCCCCGACGCCTGGGAAGGGGCGCTGCGGCTGGCGGACGGTGGCGCCGTCACCCGCGGCCATTTTGCCCGTTTTCTGGTGGAGGCCGGCCACGCGAAGAACATGGCGGAGGTCTTCAAAAAATACCTTGCCCGCGGGAAAACCGGTTACGTGCCGCCGCAGTGGTGTACAATAAAACAAGCAATTGATGTCATTCATCATTCTGGCGGCAAGGCGGTGATAGCCCATCCCGGACGTTACGATCTTTCCGCCAAGTGGCTGAAGCGGCTGTTGGCCCACTTTAGCGAGCAGGGCGGTGATGCCATGGAAGTGGCCCAGTGCCAGCAGGCGCCCCACGAACGCGCTCAACTGGCCGCCCTGGCCGTGCAGTTTGGTCTTCTGGCGTCGCAGGGATCCGATTTCCATCAACCCTGCGCGTGGATCGAGCTTGGCCGTAAGCTCTGGCTCCCTGCCGGCGTCGAAGGCGTCTGGCACAGCTGGGAAGCGGCCGCCGAATAAAAATTGAGAGGGAAGTATGAGCCAGTTTTTTTATATCCATCCGGATAACCCGCAGGCGCGGTTGATTAACCAGGCGGTGGAGATTGTGCGTAAGGGCGGGGTGATCGTTTATCCTACTGACTCCGGCTACGCGCTGGGCTGCAAAATTGAAGACAAGGGCGCGATGGAGCGGATCTGCCGCATCCGTCAGCTGCCGGACGGCCACAACTTCACCCTGATGTGCCGCGACCTGTCCGAACTGTCAACCTACGCCTTTGTGGACAACGTGGCGTTTCGCCTGATGAAAAACAATACGCCGGGCAACTACACTTTTATCCTCAAAGGAACGAAAGAGGTGCCGCGCCGGCTGCTGCAGGAGAAGCGTAAAACCATTGGTATGCGCGTCCCGTCCAATCCCATCGCTCAGGCGTTGCTTGAGACCTTAGGCGAACCGATGCTCTCCACCTCGCTGATGCTGCCCGGCAGCGACTTTACCGAATCCGACCCGGAAGAGATCAAAGATCGTCTGGAGAAAGTCGTGGACCTCATTATCCACGGCGGCTTCCTTGGACAGCAGCCGACCACGGTTATCGATCTCACTGAAGACGCTCCGGTGGTGCTGCGCGAAGGCGTCGGCGACGTGAGGCCGTTTCTGTAATCTGACGAAAAGTGGGCTGAAGCAACGCTCGAAGGTCAGGAGCCTGTCTGGCTCCTGAAAGTCTCATGGGAGAACCTGGTTATGCTTCATGAGCTGATATCGTTAATCAATGTTGTTATTTGGCCCGCTATTGTTCTGTTTTTTCTATGTCGATTTGGAACTGCAATCAACCGGTTTCTTGAAAACCTCAGCCGCCTTTCCATTAAAGGTCCCGGCTTTGAAGTCGAGACCTTCAATAAAGGGGCTGAGTCTAGTGCCAATCTTGCCGCTGCATTGGCCAGCAAAGGTACCATTGCTAAAGGCGAGGGTAATGTAGAGCAAAGCGTTCTGGATGACGTCAACGTAGTGACTCAGGCTGTAACGCCGAGAGTATTGCGAAGAGCGGGTGATGCCGTCATCTTGTGGGTTGATGACAGACCCAATGGTAATCGCTTTGAACGTCAGTCCATGGAAGCTCTGGGCATAAGGTTTGTTAATGTAGTATCTACCGACGAGGCTCTCGAAAGACTAAAAAATCAGTCGTTTGATGTGATTATTTCCGATATGAAGAGGCCTGGGGATGATCGTGCGGGATATACTCTCCTGGATGAGCTAAGAAGAAAGGGCAAAGACATTCCATACATTATCTATGCGAGCTCCAATGCTGCTCAGCATAAGGAACAAGCAAAACAGCATGGCGCTTTAGACGCGACCAATAATCCACCGGAATTATTTCGCCTGGTCATGGGGGCGTTAAAAAAATAATTATCCATCAAATCCAGAGGATGGCTTCTGCATTCCACCCCTTGCTCAATCCACGCTGGAGGCGGGTTATCTGTAAATTTCCTTTCCCGGATTGATAATCAATGACCCACCAGGTCTTTTCAGGTTCAGGCTGCTCGCAAATCTAAGCGTCCGCGCAAAATCTGTTCCATACTCAAGGCGCAATGCGGCGAACAGAAGCTTTCCCGACGAAGTTAGTGTAGTATGTTCGGCCACGATTACGGGCTCGCGGTGAATGTTTTGCGCATGCCAGCGAGACTTTACGTAAAAAGTATATACGTAACAATGAGTTGTTGATAAAGGCCTCATTGTTTCATAAAGCATACCAGACGCCTGGGAAGGCGACACCTTAAGGAAGCTCAATGAGCGAGAAACTGCAAAAAGTGCTGGCCCGCGCCGGCCACGGCTCCCGCCGTGAAATTGAAGCGAAAATCGAAGCTGGCCGCGTCAGCGTCGATGGCAAAATCGCCACCCTCGGCGACCGTGTGGAAATCGTCCCCGGTTTAAAAATTCGTATCGATGGCCATCTGATCTCGGTGAAAGAGTCCGCCGAGCAGATCTGCCGCGTGCTGGCTTACTACAAGCCGGAAGGCGAACTGTGCACCCGTAACGATCCGGAAGGGCGCCCGACGGTGTTCGATCGTCTGCCTAAACTGCGCGGCGCACGCTGGATTGCCGTTGGTCGTCTGGACGTCAACACCTGCGGCCTGCTGCTGTTCACCACCGACGGCGAACTGGCAAACCGTCTGATGCACCCGAGCCGTGAAGTCGAGCGTGAGTACGCCGTTCGCGTTTTCGGCCAGGTGGATGAAGATAAGCTGCGTCAACTGTCTCGCGGCGTGCAGCTAGAGGATGGTCCGGCGGCGTTTAAAACCATTAAATTCACCGGCGGTGAAGGGATTAACCAGTGGTACAACGTCACCCTGACCGAAGGGCGTAACCGCGAAGTGCGTCGCCTGTGGGAAGCGGTCGGCGTGCAGGTCAGTCGCCTGATCCGCGTGCGCTATGGCGATATTTTGCTGCCGAAAGGCCTGCCGCGCGGCGGCTATACCGAGCTGGACCTGGCGCAGACCAACTACCTGCGCGAGCTGGTGGAACTCACTCCGGAAACCAGCTCTAAGGTCGCCGTTGAAAAAGATCGTCGCCGGTTGAAAGCCAATCAGATCCGCCGGGCGGTGAAGCGCCACAGCCAGAGCAGCGCTAACCCGCGCCAGGGTAATAACAGCAACCGCCGTTCCAGTACCCGCAATAAGACCAACGGTTAATGTTGCGCGTTCCGGTGGTTTTGCGCCGGAACGCGGACTTCCTTCCGCCGTATCCGGCCCTCAGTAGTCAATCCCCATCTGTGCTTTAATGCCGGCATCAAAGGCATGTTTCACCGGGCGCAGCTCGCTGACGGTATCCGCCAGTTCAATAATATCGCGATGACAGCCGCGGCCGGTGATGATCACCGACTGGTGGGCAGGACGCTCACGTAGGGCGCTCAGCACCGCCTCCAGCGGCAGGTAATCGTAGGCCACCATGTAGGTCAGTTCGTCCAGCAGCACCAGATCGAGCTGGTCGTCGGCAAGCATACGGCGGGCATGCTCCCAGACCGCCAGACAGGCGGCGGTATCGCTGTCGCGGTCCTGGGTGTTCCAGGTAAAGCCTGTCGCCATTACCTGGAATTCGACGCCGTGTGGCTCCAGCAGATTACGCTCGCCGTTAGGCCAGGTCCCCTTGATAAACTGGATCACGCCGACTTTTTTGCCGTGGCCGACGGCGCGGGTCGCGGTGCCAAAGGCGGCGGTGGTTTTGCCTTTGCCGTTGCCGGTAAAGACCATCACAATGCCGCGTTCGTCCTGGGCCGCCGCCACCCGGGCGTCAACTTTATCTTTCAGCCGCTGCTGGCGTTCGCGGTAGCGTTCATCACTCATTGGGCAATTCCTGGTTTACGCCCCGGTTGGGCGTCGAAGGTCATTCCCGTCTTGCGACGACTGTCGTCGCCCATCAGCCACAGATAGACGGGCATAATGTCAGCGGGGGTTTTCAGTTTCAGCGGATCTTCCGTCGGGAACGCGCTGGCGCGCATGCCGGTGCGGGTGCCGCCAGGGTTGATGCAGTTTACGCGCAGGTGGCGGCTTTGGTACTCGTCGGCCAGCACCTGCATCATCCCCTCGGTAGCGAATTTGGAGACGGCATAGGCGCCCCAGTTGGCGCGACCCTGACGACCGACGCTGGATGAGGTAAAGACCAGCGAACCTGATTCAGAACGGAGTAATAAAGGAAGAAGCGCCTGGGTCAGCATAAAGGTGCCATTGACGTTCACCTGCATCACCTGCTGCCAGACCTCCGGTTTCTGCTCATCCATCGGGCAGATATCGCCGAGCAGGCCAGCATTGTGCAGCACGCCGTCAAGGCGGGGATAGTGCATGCTGATCTGCTGCGCCAGCTGCTGACACGCCTGCGGCGTGCAGGTTAGCAGGTCGAGAGTAAACCAGCGGGGGGAAATACCGCCCTCGCGTTCAATCTCCTGGGCGACGGCGCGCAGTTTTTCGTCGTTGCGGCCAAGCAGAATCACGCTGGCGCTGTAGCGGGCGTAGGTCAGGGCCGCTTCACGGCCAATTCCGTCGCTGGCCCCGGTGACCAGAATGATGCGATCTTTCAGCAAGTGGCGTTGCGGTTGATAATGCACGGCGACTCCTTTGGCGATCGGCTCTCGATCGCGCTTCATCTTTGGTATCTCACTTTTGCGCTGTTATGCCTGAAAGCGCCCGCCATTGCAATCGGCGAAGCGGAAAGTATTCACAAAATTAATATCTTGCAACGATTTCAGCCTCGCTGAAAAAAAACGGAATCCGCTGCGCAGAGGACACAAAGCACAAAGACTTCTCGCCAAGGGCTGATGTACACTGTGCAGCAACGTCAGTGCTTTACACAAGGTGAAAACGTGGAATTACTTGCTCAATATGGCTTATTTTTAGCCAAGATCGCGACCGTTGTCGTCGCTATCGCGGTGATTGCCGCTATTATCGTCAACCTGGCCCAGCGCAAGAAGCAGCGCGGCGAGCTGCGGGTGACGAATCTTAGCGAGCATTATAAAGAGATGAAGGAGTCGCTGGCGGTGGCCCTGCTGGATGGCCCGCAGCAGAAGCAGTGGCATAAGTCGCAGAAGAAAAAGCAAAAGCAAGAGGCAAAGGCGGCGAAAGCGCGGGCGAAGCTGGGTAACGTGGAGCCGGAAGGCAAGCCGCGCGCCTGGGTGCTGGATTTCAAAGGTAGTATGGATGCCCATGAGGTCACCAGCCTGCGCGAAGAGATCACCGCGGTGCTGGCCGCGGCGAAAGCGCGCGATCAGGTGGTGATTCGTCTGGAAAGCCCCGGCGGGGTGGTGCACGGCTACGGGCTGGCTGCCTCTCAGCTGCAGCGCTTGCGTGACAAACAGATCCCGCTGACGGTGGCGGTCGATAAAGTGGCGGCCAGCGGCGGCTATATGATGGCCTGCGTGGCGAACAAAATTGTCTCGGCGCCGTTTGCGATCCTCGGCTCTATTGGCGTGGTGGCGCAGATCCCAAACCTGCACCGTTTCCTGAAGAACAAAGATATTGATATCGAACTGCACACCGCCGGACAGTACAAACGAACGCTCACTATGCTGGGTGAAAACACTGAAGAAGGACGGCGCAAGTTCCGCGAGGATCTCAATGAGACGCACCATTTGTTCAAGGATTTCGTCCATCGGATGCGCCCGGGCCTTGATATTGAGCAGGTGGCCACTGGCGAGCACTGGTACGGGGTACAGGCGCTGGAAAAAGGGCTGGTGGATGCGGTTGAAACCAGCGATGAGCTGCTGCTGGGATTAATGGAAAGCCACGAGGTGATCGGGGTGCGTTATCAACAGCGTAAGAAAATGCTCGATCGCTTCACCGGTAGCGCGGCGGAGAGTGCCGATCGACTGCTGCTGCGCTGGTGGCAGCGCGGACAGAAGCCGCTGATGTAGATGATAAAACGCGAGGCTCTGCCTCGCGTTCTCGTTTAGAGCGGTCTTAATTTACTCCGGTCTTAATCGACAAGGTGATATTTGTCCGACAGCTCATGGGCGAGGTACTTAAACATATTAAATACCGCTGTACTCTTTGGCGTCGGCAGACCCTGCTCATCAAGATAAAACTCACCGCTAAACACCAGGACATTGTTGCGCTGAACGACGTCGGTGGCTTCGATACCGGCTAACGTATCCTCATGTTCGCGAATAAGTTTGTTGGCTTTTTCGAGCAGCGTCTGGCGATCGATTGGTTGGGTTGTACCTTGCATAACGGACTCCTCTTTTTCTCCGGGCGTAGTTTACGCCGCACGGCGGCGCGGGGCAAATTTTCCATGGACAAAACAGGGGTAATCGTAACCAGTGGAGAAACAGCCGTTTACTGGCGTGATTCGCTTTTGCATGCTAATAAAGTTGCGTAACGAATTTTATCAGGTACAGTGTGACGCTTTCGGCGATCTGGCAACAGATTTGCTTGACATTCGGCCAAAAATTCTTCGTGCTATGTCACCTGACGAAAAAAGGTCAGCAAACTCAAGCGCCTGGTTTTACGGAGTTGAAACAGGTGTTCTGGGTTGATATTCACCGACGGTGCCGCAACATATGAGGCAGTCGCCAGTGGAGGGTGTATGAATGTGCGATGTATTCCTGGATGAATCAAATTAGGTAAAGGTGAATATGGGTAAAGCTCTCGTTATCGTTGAGTCCCCGGCAAAAGCCAAAACGATCAATAAGTATCTGGGTAATGACTACGTGGTGAAATCCAGCGTCGGTCATATCCGCGATTTGCCGACCAGTGGATCAGCTTCCAAAAAGAGCACCGACTCTACCGCCACCAAAGGGGCTAAAAAGCCTAAAAAGGACGAACGTGGTGCTCTGGTTAACCGCATGGGCGTGGACCCATGGCATGACTGGAATGCGCATTATGAAGTACTTCCGGGTAAAGAAAAGGTAGTTTCCGAACTCAAACAGTTGGCGGAAAAAGCTGACCACATCTATCTCGCAACCGACCTTGACCGCGAAGGGGAAGCCATTGCCTGGCACCTGCGGGAAGTCATCGGCGGCGATGAGCAGCGTTACAGCCGCGTGGTGTTCAATGAGATCACCAAAAACGCCATTCGTCAGGCTTTCGAAAAGCCGGGCGAGCTGAATATCGATCGGGTTAACGCCCAGCAGGCGCGTCGCTTTATGGACCGCGTGGTGGGTTATATGGTTTCGCCGCTGCTGTGGAAAAAAATCGCCCGTGGTCTTTCTGCCGGGCGCGTGCAGTCCGTCGCGGTCCGCCTGGTGGTGGAGCGTGAGCGTGAAATCAAAGCGTTCGTCCCGGAAGAGTACTGGGAAGTTGATGCCAGTACCACCACGCCGGGCGGCGACGCGCTGCCGCTGCAGGTGACCCATAAGGATGATAAGCCATTCCGTCCGGTCAGCCGTGATGAGACGATGGCGGCGGTATCGCTGCTGGAAAAAGCCAGCTACAGCGTACTGGAGCGGGAAGACAAGCCGACCAGCAGTAAGCCGGGCGCACCGTTCATCACCTCCACCCTGCAGCAGGCGGCCAGCACCCGTCTCGGCTTCGGTGTGAAAAAGACCATGATGATGGCTCAACGTCTCTATGAGGCGGGGCACATCACCTATATGCGTACCGACTCCACCAACCTGAGTCAGGACGCGCTGAACATGGTTCGCGGTTATATCAGCGATAAGTTTGGTAAAAAATATTTGCCGGAAAGCGCGAATCAGTACGCCAGCAAAGAAAATTCACAAGAAGCGCACGAAGCGATTCGTCCGTCTGATGTGAACGTGCTGGCGGAAACGCTGAAAGATATGGAAGCGGATGCGCAGAAACTGTATCAGCTGATCTGGCGCCAGTTTGTCGCCTGTCAGATGACGCCGGCGCAGTACGACTCCACGACGCTGACCGTGGCGGCGGGCGATTTCAAACTGAAAGCGCGCGGTCGTACCTTACGCTTCGACGGCTGGACCAAAGTGATGCCGGCCCTGCGCAAGGGCGATGAAGACCGGACCCTGCCGCTGGTCAAACAGGGCGACCAGCTGAGCCTGGTCGAGCTGACGCCTGCGCAGCACTTTACCAAGCCGCCGGCGCGCTTCAGCGAAGCCTCGCTGGTTAAAGAGCTGGAAAAACGCGGCATCGGCCGTCCGTCGACCTATGCCTCGATTATCTCCACCATTCAGGATCGTGGTTACGTGCGAGTGGAAAACCGTCGTTTCTACGCGGAGAAAATGGGCGAGATCGTCACCGACCGACTGGAAGAGAACTTCCGCGATCTAATGAACTACGACTTCACCGCGCAGATGGAAGATCGTCTCGATCAGGTGGCTAACCACCAGGCCGAGTGGAAAGAGGTGCTGAACCACTTCTTCGGCGATTTTACCACCCAGCTGGAGACGGCGGAGAAAGATCCGGAAGAGGGCGGCATGCAGCCGAACCCGATGGTGCTTACCAGCATCGACTGCCCGACCTGCGGCCGTAAAATGGGTATCCGTACCGCCAGCACCGGCGTTTTCCTCGGTTGTTCGGGCTATGCCCTGTCGCCGAAAGAGCGCTGCAAAACCACCATTAACCTGGTGCCGGAAAACGAAGTCCTCAACGTGCTGGAAGGCGATGACGCCGAAACTAACGCGCTGCGCGCCAAACGCCGCTGCCAGAAGTGCGGTACGGCGATGGACAGCTACCTTATCGATCCCAAGCGTAAACTGCACGTCTGCGGTAACAACCCGACCTGCGATGGCTATGAGATTGAAGAGGGCGAGTTCCGCATCAAGGGCTATGACGGTCCGGTAGTGGAGTGCGAGAAGTGCGGCTCCGAGATGCACCTGAAGATGGGGCGTTTTGGGAAGTACATGGCTTGTACCAACGACGAGTGTAAGAATACGCGTAAGATCCTGCGCAATGGGGAAGTGGCGCCGCCGAAGGAAGATCCGGTGCCGCTGCCGGAGCTGCCGTGCGAGAAGTCTGACGCCTATTTCGTACTGCGTGACGGGGCCGCGGGCGTCTTCCTGGCGGCCAACACCTTCCCGAAATCACGGGAAACGCGCGCGCCGCTGGTGGAAGAGCTGTACCGCTTCCGCGATCGTCTGCCGGAAAAACTGCGTTATCTCGCCGATGCGCCGCAGCAGGATCCGGAAGGCAATAAGACGCTGGTGCGCTTTAGCCGTAAAACGAAGCAACAGTACGTAGCGTCCGAAAAAGAGGGCAAAGCGACCGGCTGGTCTGCCTTCTTTATCGACGGTAAATGGACGGAAGCTAAAAAGTAACTGACCATTATCAGGCAGGAAAAGGGCGCTTTTCCTGCTCTGGCGGCCGGCAGGGGCCATTGATGCCTCTGCCGTGTCGTTTTCCTTTCTCTCCGCGCTTTTCACCCTCTTATAACCACCTATATTATTTTTCGTTACCGTCTATACAGTGTTGATATAAATGATATAGTGGTTATAGTTAATGCCTTTTTTATTATTAAAACGTCTTATACATCATCGCTTTCAGGATGCGTTGCGGCGCCACTATGGTCAACTGCCGGGAGGCCTGGCCTTCACCGGCGACAAGTTGCCTGAACGTAAAGTGTATTAAGCGGCTTCATTTTACGCGCAAACGGATATCAGCATGAAACTACAACAGCTTCGCTACATCGTTGAGGTGGTTAACCATAACCTGAATGTTTCATCCACCGCCGAAGGGCTTTATACCTCTCAGCCAGGCATCAGTAAGCAGGTGCGTATGCTGGAAGACGAGCTGGGCATCCAAATCTTTGCCCGCAGCGGCAAGCATTTGACTCAGGTGACGCCTGCCGGGCAGGAGATCATCCGTATTGCCCGCGAGGTGTTGTCGAAAGTCGATGCCATCAAATCTGTCGCCGGGGAGCATACCTGGCCGGACAAAGGGTCGCTGTACGTGGCGACCACCCATACCCAGGCGCGCTATGCGTTGCCCGGGGTGATCAAGGGCTTTATTGAACGCTATCCGCGGGTGTCGCTCCATATGCATCAGGGTTCGCCAACCCAGATCGCCGAAGCCGTGTCGAAAGGCAACGCCGACTTCGCCATTGCTACCGAAGCGCTGCATCTGTATGACGACCTGGTGATGCTGCCATGCTATCACTGGAACCGGTCGATCGTGGTGACGCCGGAGCATCCTCTGGCCTCCAGGGGCTCGGTATCAATAGAAGAGCTGGCGCAGTACCCGCTGGTGACCTATACCTTTGGCTTCACCGGCCGCTCCGAACTGGACACCGCGTTTAACCGTGCGGGCCTGACGCCGCGCATTGTCTTTACCGCTACCGATGCCGACGTCATTAAAACCTATGTTCGCCTGGGGTTGGGGGTTGGGGTGATTGCCAGCATGGCGGTAGATCCGGTCTCCGATCCGGACCTGGTGAAGCTGGATGCCAACGGTATTTTCAGCCACAGCACCACTAAAATAGGCTTCCGCCGTAGCACCTTCTTACGAAGCTACATGTATGATTTTATTCAACGTTTTGCACCCCATCTGACCCGGGATGTCGTGGATACCGCAGTGGCGCTACGGTCGAATGAAGATATTGAAGCGATGTTCAAAGATATAAAACTTCCGGAAAAATAACCCCGTTAAAAATAATGGCATTCCGTGTAAGGAGTGCCATTAACTATCATGGCCCTTATTTAACAACTTAAACCTCGAACCAATCACAAAATTAAGAATTTCTGATAACACGTTTTTCATAATGCCCGCCGCGATCAAATAACCGGTCAAATATATTCCATCAGGCCTAAATTCACTGGATTAATCGTTTATCCATAATTAAGATTTATCTGTACCTGATGATTTGAGCAATTGGTGGTGACAATATGATAAGTAATATCGATTACATGAAACTGGCGATGTCATACGAAAATGACAAAACCGAAATCGATCCCGTTCTGCGTAGTCGCGTATGGGGCGTAGTGTTGGTAGGGCTGGCGATGTTCTGGAGCATCATCGCGCTCACCATCTGCAACATCTGGATTGTCAGCTAAAGCTGTAGGTCATCGTTGTAGATACATGTCATTTTTATGACAGTGAAAGGAAACTGTAATATAAAATCAGTGACCGGCAATACAGGGAGAATATATTTTGCCGCGGGATTCATCCAACCTGAAATCAATCACAAGAGCTAATCGGCCAGCAGGTAATGATTAGCTCTTTTTTTGTCCTCGTGTACTAATACAATATCGCTTAAAAGACCTCTCTGCACTATTTTGGTGCTATTTCCTCTGCGCGTAGATAATTCCCTTTTAACCCCTCTCCGTCACATCAGATTTAGCAATTTGGGTTGTTATCAAAGTGTTATGCCCAGCATGTGTTATCTTTAATGGAGACCCTGAGGAGAATCGGGGTATGCCATCCCTGAGATAAAGGAGGAGCTATGTCGTCAACCCTACGAGAAGCCAGTAAGGATACGCTGCAGGTTAACGCGAAAACCTGGCATTACTACAGTCTGCCGCTGGCGGAGAAGCAGCTGGGCGATCTCAGTCGACTGCCCAAGTCGCTGAAGGTGCTGATGGAGAACCTGTTGCGCTGGCAGGACGGTGACTCGGTGACTGAAGAAGATATTCGCGCCCTTGCCGGTTGGCTGCAGCAGGCCCATGCCGACAGGGAGATTGCTTATCGTCCGGCCCGCGTCCTGATGCAGGACTTTACCGGCGTACCGGCGGTGGTGGATCTGGCCGCCATGCGCGAGGCGGTGAAACGCCTGGGCGGCGATACCGCGAAGGTGAACCCGCTGTCGCCGGTCGACCTGGTAATCGACCACTCGGTGACGGTCGACCGCTTCGGCGATGACGAAGCCTTTGAAGACAACGTCCGCCTGGAAATGGAACGTAACCACGAACGCTACGCTTTTCTGCGCTGGGGGCAGCAGGCCTTCAGCCGCTTCAGCGTGGTGCCGCCGGGCACCGGGATTTGCCACCAGGTCAACCTGGAATATCTCGGACGGGCGGTGTGGAGCGAAGAGGTGAATGGGAAGTGGATGGCGTGGCCGGATACCCTGGTGGGTACCGACTCCCATACCACCATGATTAACGGGCTCGGCGTGCTGGGCTGGGGCGTGGGCGGGATTGAAGCGGAAGCCGCCATGCTTGGCCAGCCGGTGTCGATGCTGATCCCCGATGTGGTAGGCTTTAAGCTCAGCGGCAAATTGCGCGAAGGCATTACCGCTACTGACCTGGTCCTGACGGTCACCCAGATGCTGCGCCAGCACGGCGTTGTCGGAAAATTTGTTGAGTTCTACGGTGACGGTCTGGATACCTTACCCCTGGCCGACCGCGCCACCATCGCCAATATGGCGCCAGAGTATGGCGCCACCTGCGGTTTCTTCCCGATCGATGACGTGACGCTCAGCTATATGCGCCTCAGCGGACGTAGCGAAGAACAGGTGGCGCTGGTGGAAGCCTATGCCAAAGCGCAGGGCATGTGGCGCCAGCCGGGCGATGAGCCGGTCTTTACCAGTACCCTGGCGCTGGATATGGGCAGCGTTGAAGCAAGCCTCGCCGGGCCGAAGCGGCCGCAGGATCGCGTGGCGCTCGGCGATGTGCCGAAAGCCTTTGCCGCCAGCGGCGAGCTGGAGGTTAACCACCTTCAGCGTCAGCGCCAGCCGGTGGCGTATACGCTGAACGGGCATCACTATTCGCTGCCGGATGGCGCTGTGGCCATTGCGGCGATCACGTCCTGTACCAACACCTCCAACCCCAGCGTGCTGATGGCCGCCGGCCTGCTGGCGAAAAAAGCCGTCGAACGCGGACTGCAGCCGCAGCCGTGGGTGAAAGCTTCTCTGGCCCCGGGCTCGAAAGTGGTGTCGGATTATCTGGCCCATGCCGGCCTGACGCCTTACCTCGACCAGCTCGGCTTCAATCTGGTGGGGTATGGCTGTACCACCTGTATCGGTAACTCCGGCCCGCTGCCGGAACCTATTGAAGAAGCAATCAAAAAAGGCGACCTCACCGTCGGGGCGGTGCTCTCCGGTAACCGTAACTTCGAAGGGCGTATCCACCCGCTGGTGAAAACCAACTGGCTGGCCTCGCCGCCGCTGGTGGTCGCTTACGCGCTGGCCGGGAACATGAACATCGATCTTACCCGCGAGCCGCTGGGGCAGGGCAGCGACGGCGAGCCGGTCTATCTGAGAGATATCTGGCCGAGCGGGGAGGAGATTGCCCGCGCGGTGGAACAGGTCTCCACGGAGATGTTCCGCAAAGAGTACGCGGAAGTGTTTTCCGGGACAGAGGAGTGGAAGGCGATCAAGGTGGAGGCGTCAGATACCTACGACTGGCAGGAAGATTCGACCTATATTCGCCTGTCGCCGTTCTTTGACGAGATGGGCATTGAGCCGCTGCCGGTGGAGGATATTCACGGCGCGCGGATCCTCGCCATGCTGGGCGATTCAGTGACCACTGACCACATTTCGCCGGCGGGAAGCATCAAAGCCGATAGTCCGGCAGGCCGCTATCTGCAGGAGCATGGGGTTGCCCGGCGCGACTTTAACTCCTACGGCTCCCGTCGCGGTAACCATGAGGTGATGATGCGCGGCACCTTCGCCAATATCCGCATCCGCAACGAAATGGTGCCGGGGGTGGAAGGGGGCATGACCCGCCATCTGCCGGACCGCGAACCGGTGGCGATCTACGATGCAGCGATGCTGTATAAAGCTGAGGGCATACCGCTGGCGGTGATTGCTGGTAAGGAGTATGGCTCAGGTTCCAGTCGCGACTGGGCGGCGAAGGGGCCGCGCCTGCTGGGGATCCGGGTGGTGATCGCCGAGTCCTTCGAACGTATCCACCGCTCCAACCTGATCGGGATGGGTATTCTGCCGCTGGAGTTCCCGCAGGGCGTCACCCGTAAAACGCTACAGTTGACCGGCGAAGAGCGGATTGATGTCAGTAACCTGCAGTCGCTGCAGCCCGGCGCCACGGTGCCAGTGACCCTCACCCGCGCTGACGGCTCGCAGGAGGTGATCGCCTGCCGGTGTCGTATCGACACGGCGACCGAACTCACCTACTACCGCAACGACGGCATTTTGCACTACGTCATTCGCAATATGCTGTAAAACGAAGGGCCAGCATCGCTGGCCCTCTCTTTACGCTGCCGCCGGTATTATTCCGCCGGCTTGCTGTTCAGCAGATGGCCCATCTTGGCGGCTTTGGTGTCCAGATAGTGGGCGTTTTTCGGGTTGCGCCCGACGATCAGCGGAACGCGCTCCACAATGTTAATCCCGGCTTCGCTGAGGATTTCCACTTTTTTCGGGTTGTTGGTTAATAACCGCACTTGCTCAACGTTGAGCAGCTTGAACATATCGGCGCACAGGGTGAAGTCGCGTTCATCGGCGGCGAAGCCAAGCTGATGGTTCGCTTCGACAGTGTCATAACCCTGATCCTGCAGCGCGTAGGCGCGAATCTTATTCAATAAACCAATGTTGCGACCTTCCTGACGATGATAGAGCAGGATCCCCCGGCCTTCTTCGGCGATATGCGACAGGGCCGCCTCCAGCTGAAAGCCGCAATCACAGCGCAGGCTAAACAAGGCATCGCCCGTCAGACATTCTGAATGGACGCGGGCGAGCACCGGCGACTGCCCTGAAATATCGCCGTATACCAGCGCGACATGATCCTGTCCGGTTGCCAGTTCTTCAAAACCCACCATCAGGAAATCGCCCCAGGGGGTTGGCAGTTTGGCTTCTGCCACACGTTTAAGCTGCATGTGATTCTCCAGATTCTGTCAGCACCTGAATGTGCTTTCTGTTTACCGCTATTTTGCCACAACGCCGGGACGTTCTCCTAATCACGAACGGTTAGCCGCGCGGAAAGCGCACAAACGATCTACTTTCCGCTATGATGTTCATCTACAAGGAGAAGGAGAGAAAATGCTGTTGATTGCCCGACGAACCGCTCTCGCGGCGGCGCTGCTGCTGGTCATGCCCCTCACGGTCTGGCTGTCTGGTTGGCTGTGGCAGCCAGGACTGCCGGTGGTATGGCTGAAAAGCCTCTGGTGGGTGACGGAAACGGTGACCCAGCCGTGGGGAATTATCACCCATGTTGTGCTGTGCGCCTGGTTTCTCTGGTGCCTGCGCTTTCGCCTGCGCGCGGCGCTGATCCTGTTCCTCATTCTTGCCGCCGCCATCCTGGTGGGACAGGGGACCAAATCCTGGGTCAAGGCGCGGGTTCAGGAGCCGAGACCGTTTGTCATCTGGCTGGAAAACGCCAGGCAGGTGCCGGTGACGCAATTCTACGCGTTAAAGCGCAAAGAACGCGCTAAACTGGTGCATGAGCAGCTGGCGCAGGCGCAGGACATCCCGCCGTTTTTACGCAAACACTGGCAGAAAGAGACCGGGTTTGCATTCCCGTCAGGCCATACGATGTTCGCCGCCAGCTGGGCGCTGCTCGCTGCCGGGCTGCTGTGGCCGCGTCGGCGCTGGGGCACGATCGCGGTACTGCTGGCGTGGGCGACGGCGGTGATGGGGAGTCGCCTGGCGCTCGGTATGCACTGGCCGCTGGATCTCATCGTCGCTACGCTGATCTCCTGGCTGCTGGTCACGGTGGCCTGCTGGCTGACGCAGCGTCTTTGCGGGCCGCTCTCGCCGCCGGGGGAAGAGGCGCAGGATATTAAAAAACGGATGCCTGAAGCGGAATAATGTTGATTTTAGCGGCATCCGACCGCATATCCTGTCGAGTTGCCGTGCTTTTTCGTTCCACCGCTGCGGCGAAAATGATACTTTATAGGGCTGAAAGCGGGCTTTTTACGCGCAACCCACAGAACGGGAAGTCATGTGAAATATTTACTCATTTTCTTACTGGTGTTAGCAATCTTCGTCATTTCAGTGACGCTGGGGGCGCAGAATGACCAACAGGTCACTTTCAACTATTTGCTCGCTCAGGGTGAATTCCGCATTTCGACGCTGCTGGCGGTGCTGTTCGCTGCGGGCTTTGCCATCGGCTGGCTGATCTGCGGCCTGTTCTGGCTGCGGGTGCGCGTCTCGCTGGCGCGCGCGGAGCGGAAAATTAAGCGCCTTGAGCACCAGATTGCTCCTGTCAGCCCGGCGGCTGTCGAGGCAGGCGTGCCTGCGGTGAAGGAATAACCTCTTATGCTGGAGTTGTTGTTTCTGCTTTTACCCGTTGCCGCCGCCTACGGCTGGTACATGGGGCGCAGAAGTGCACAACAGTCCAAACAGGACGACGCGAGCCGCCTGTCACGGGATTACGTGGCGGGGGTAAACTTTCTGCTTAGCAACCAGCAGGATAAAGCCGTCGATCTGTTCCTTGATATGCTGAAAGAGGATACCGGCACCGTTGAGGCCCACCTGACCCTCGGCAACCTGTTCCGCTCGCGCGGCGAGGTCGACCGCGCGATCCGTATTCACCAGAGTCTGATGGAAAGCGCGTCGCTCACCTACGACCAGCGCCTGCTGGCGGTGCAACAGCTGGGGCGCGACTATATGGCCGCCGGGCTGTATGACCGCGCGGAAGATATGTTCAAACAGCTGGTGGATGAGACCGATTTTCGCCTCGGCGCGCTGCAGCAGCTGCTGCAGATCTACCAGGCGACCAGCGACTGGCAGTCGGCTATCGAGGTGGCTGAACGGCTGGTGAAGCTGGGGAAAGAGAAGCATCGTGGCGAAATCGCCAACTTTTGGTGCGAACTGGCCCTGCAGCAGATGGCGGCCAACGATCTGGATAAGGCGATGGCGCTGTTGAAGAAAGGCGCCGCCGCGGACCGCAACAGCGCCCGGGTTTCGATCATGATGGGCCGGGTGTGGATGGAGAAGGGCGACTACGCCAAAGCGGTGGAGAGCCTCGAGCGGGTTATCGATCAGGATAAAGAGCTGGTGGGTGAGACGCTGGAGATGCTGCAGACCTGCTACCAGCAGCTCGGCAAAGCCGATGAATGGGAAGTTTTCCTGCGCCGCTGTGTGGAGGAGAACGCCGGGGCGACCGCCGAACTGATGCTGGCGCAGATCCTTGAGCAGCGGGAAGGGGTCGAAGCGGCGCAAAACTACGTGACCCGGCAGCTTGAGCGCCACCCGACCATGCGCGTATTCCATAAGCTGATGGACTACCATCTCAACGAAGCGGAAGAAGGGCGGGCGAAAGAAAGCCTTGGGGTGCTGCGAAACATGGTCGGCGAACAGGTGCGCAGCAAACCGCGCTACCGTTGTCAGAAATGCGGCTTTACCGCTCATACTCTCTACTGGCATTGTCCGTCCTGCCGCTCCTGGGCGACCATCAAACCTATTCGCGGCCTCGACGGCCAGTAAGGACAAAAAAAAGAGGCGCTTTAGTTACAACATACTTATCATTTCTTCCCCGTCACCGCCTGCAGCCCCGGCATCGCCATCGGCCGCGCAGGGCAAAACAGCAGCCTGTTATTTTGTTAGCTTCACAGGTAGAATGCTGCCCGTTTACCTTTTTTGCGCCCTCTGGCGCCCATCAACACTAAGGTCTGGTCATGACGTCAACAGCTATCCCATCTTCCCGCGCTGTCACTTCCTCTCCCGTTGTGGTTGCGCTCGACTATGATAATCGCGATAAAGCGCTGGCATTTGTCGACCGCATCGACCCGCGCGACTGCCGCCTGAAGGTGGGCAAAGAGATGTTCACCCTGCTGGGACCGCAGTTTGTCCGCGATCTGCATCAGCGTGGGTTTGAGGTGTTCCTGGACCTTAAGTTTCACGATATTCCCAACACTACCGCCCGCGCGGTGGCGGCCGCTGCCGAGCTTGGCGTATGGATGGTGAATGTCCATGCCTCCGGCGGCGCGCGGATGATGACCGCGGCGCGCGAAGCGCTGCTGCCCTTTGGTCAAGACGCGCCGCTGCTCATCGCCGTCACCGTCCTCACCAGCATGGAGTCCAGCGACCTGCAGGATCTGGGCATTACCTTATCCCCGGCTGACTACGCGGCGAAGCTGGCGGCGCTGACCCAACGCTGCGGCCTCGACGGGGTGGTGTGTTCAGCTCAGGAGGCGGTACGCTTTAAGCAAGAGCTGGGGCAGGCGTTCAAGCTGGTCACCCCGGGTATCCGTCCGCAGGGCAGCGACGCTGGCGATCAGCGGCGGATCATGACTCCCGAGCAGGCTCAGGCGGCAGGGGTGGACTATATGGTTATTGGCCGCCCGGTTACCCAGTCGACCGATCCAGCCGCGACGCTGCGGGCGATCAACGATTCTCTGCGCAAGGGGGCATAATGAGCGATTCCAACAGCCGTCTGGTCTACTCCACCGAAACCGGGCGTATCGACGAGGCGAAACCGGCGCCGGTGCGCCCGAAAGGCGACGGTATTGTGCGGATCCAGCGCCAGACCAGCGGCCGCAAGGGCAAAGGCGTCTGTCTGATTAGCGGAATTGATGCCGACGATGCGGCGCTCACTGCGCTGGCGGCAGAGCTGAAGAAGAAATGCGGCTGCGGCGGCGCGGTGAAAGATGGCGTGATCGAGATCCAGGGCGACAAACGGGATTTACTGAAGTCGCTGCTCGAGGCGAAAGGGATGAAGGTGAAGTTAGCCGGCGGCTAATTGTTATTTCAACCCTAATTAATGGCCTGGTGAAATAACAAGGCCGCGGTGAATGCCGCGGCCTTGAATGTTTTAACGTGCGTAAGTCAATTCGTGTGAATTATTCTTTTATTTCGTCAGATAAATATATTATTTGCCGACCTGGTGACCAATAATACCACCGACTGCTGCGCCACCCAGGGTACCGAGTGCGCTACCGTCAGTTAACACCGCACCGCCGATGGCGCCGGCACCTGCGCCGATAGCAGTGTTACGATCGCGTTTAGACATGTTAGAGCAAGCGCTCAGAGACATTGCTACAGTGACAGCCAGAACAACAGCAGCCATTTTTTTGCTCGTTGAAGTCATCATTTTTTTCTCCTGAATAATCTATTCATGGATTACAGCGCTCCTGTAAGCATAGCCTGATAAAGCAGCTTTAGGGCAACTCCATGAAGTTAGGGTGCGCAGGTATCACGAAAATCACGCAGGTGATAGTCACTTCCTGTTATATCGCTAATAATAATTTTACTTTTTTTAAAATTTAGCGTCAGGTAAAAAGTCTTAATTACCGGCTCGGAATACTCTCAGAGCGTTAACGCGCCCGTCCGACGCTTGGCTGGGACGGGGCGGAGACACATCAGACGTAGGGTACAATATCCACAGTCAGGCCGCTGCGCAGCAACTGCTCACGGCAGTCGTTCGGCAGACGATCGTCGGTGATAACACGATTGAAGCGGCCGGCTGGCCCAAGCGGATAGGGGTGCACCGCGCTGAATTTTGAGCTATCGCTGAGGATAATCGCTTCGCAGTGCTTCTCCAGAACGGCGTTAACCACGTCCGCACGCATCATATCGCGACCGGTAAAGCCGGTTTCCGCCTGCCAGCCATCGATCCCGATAAAGGCTTTACTGAAATGCACCTGCTGGATGAACTGGCGGGTCAGTGGGCCAACCATACTTTCACTGCGTTTCTGGTAAATCCCGCCCAGCAGGATTACCTCTCCCGGCGTCTCTTTCAGCAGATGGGCGATATAGCTGCTGACGGTGATGATGGTGATATCGCCGCGTTCGGCCAGGGTGCGCGCCAGCAGGGCGTTGCTGCTGCCGTTTTCGATAAATACCGTTTCGCCGGCATTCACCAGCGCCGCGGCGCGGCTGGCCAGTTCACGCTTAATGGCGAAATGGGTCATCATGCGGGTTTCGACATCTTCACTGTCCAGTGGGACGGCGTAGCCATGGGTACGGCGCAGATAGCTCTGCTTCTCCAACAGGTTCAGATCCTGACGGATGGTGACCTCTGAAACTCCGGTCATCTTCGCCAGATCGGCGACGCTCATGCGGCCTTTATCGATGACCACTTGCAAAATACTTTGTTGTCGGGCGTTCATAGCAACATCACTGTTAGGGGGCTATACGGCGAGCAACCGGTCAGCATCGCCGGTTGCGGCATGTGGGCGATAATCAGATTTCCCAGGGCGCTTTGGGTGGTTTGTTTTGCTCGGCGTCGTCTGCCGCCAGCGCCAGCAGCTCCGCTTTGAGGATCTCCAGATTATGGATCGCAGAGTGGTAATCACCGGCAACCAGAATATCCAGCACGGTATCGATACGTTGGGCGAGCAGGTGGGCATTCACATCTGACATGGCATTATCCTGGTAACAAAAACGAATGAAATCAATGATGCTAAAAATGGGTGAAAAAGAGAAGCGAAAAAAACGCACAACCTTAATCGGTGCGACGGAAATGGCGGGACAGGGAGGAAAGAAGGAGCGGTTCCCGGAGGAACCGCTGTGATGAGACGTCAGGCAGCCGGACGAGCAATGATGCTACGAGTTTCCATGCGGACTTCAGCGATAGTGACATCGATAACATCGGTCACTTTGTAGACCACTTCTCCCTTAATCTGCACGGTGCCGTTTTCCTGGCTGCAGACCAGTTCGTCGCGCACGGCGTGAAGGAACGGGGCCGGAATAAAGGCGACCGCGCCATTGTCCACCAGACGCACGCGCATCCCGCCGCGGCTGATGTCGATGATCTCCGCCGCAAAGCGGGTATCCGTGCCGGCTTTATCGTTGAGGAAACGGGCATACAGCCAGTCGGCGACATCGCGTTCGGCCATGCGGTTGAGACGACGGCGCTCCGCCATCTGCACGGTGGCTTCATCCTGCGGGCGCGCAATGGTTTCGCCTTTGATGATGGCCTTAAGCAGACGGTGGTTGATCATGTCGCCATACTTACGGATCGGCGAGGTCCAGGTGGCGTAGGCCTCAAGACCGAGACCAAAGTGCGGGCCCGGCTCGGTGCTGATTTCAGCAAACGACTGGAAACGACGTATGCGGCTGTCGAGGAAACCGGTCGGCTGGGCGTCCAGTTCGCGGCGCAGCTTGCAGAAACCTTCCAGGGTGAGCACTTCCGTCGGATCAACGTGTACGTTGTGGGTCTTCAGCAGGGCAGCCAGCTGTTCGGTATTCGCCGGGTCGAAGCCGGTGTGGACGTTATAAACGCCGAAGCCGAGCTTGTCGCGCAGAACGCGGGCGGCACAGATGTTGGCGGCGATCATCGACTCTTCGACAATACGGTTGGCAATACGACGCGGTTCCGCGACGATGTCCAGCACTTCGCCTTTTTCGCCGAGGACGAAACGGTAATCCGGGCGGTCTTTAAACACCAGCGCGTGGGTCTGACGCCATTCGCTGCGACGCTGACACACGTCCTTCAGCAGCGTAATTTGCTGCGCGATCGCCTCGCTGCCCGGCTGCCAGCTGCCGCGGCCTTCCAGCCAGTCAGAGACGTCGTCATAGGCCAGCTTGGCTTTCGATTCGATGGTGGCGGCAAAGAACTCGATGTTGTCTTCAATGGTGCCATCGGCCGCCAGGGTCATCCGGCAGGCCAGCACCGGGCGCACTTCATCGGCACGCAGGGAACACAGGTCGTCTGACAGTTCGCGCGGCAGCATCGGGATGTTGAAGCCCGGCAGATAGTTGGTAAAGGCGCGTACTTTTGCGGCGTTGTCCAGCTTGCTGCCTTCGGCAATCCATGCGGTCGGGTCAGCGATCGCCACCGTCAGCAACAGTTTGCCGTCGGCGCCAGATTCGACATACAGCGCATCGTCCATATCTTCGGTGCTGGCGCTGTCAATGGTGACGAAGTCGAGGGCGGTCAAATCGCGGCGTGTCAGCCCTTCGTCAAGCATCTCGGTGGCGACGCCGTCCGGTGCCTCTTTTTCCAGATTATGGCGCGCCAGCGTCACCCACCACGGGACGAAGTGGTCGTCGCTGAAGGTGATGAACTGGGTCAGCTCCGCGTAAAATCCGCGGTCGCCTTTTAACGGATGACGGCGCATTTCAGCGACGGCCCAGTCACCCTGTTTGAAATCATGCTCAACGCCACGGGCGGCGCGGCAGGGAATGGCGTCTTTCAGCAGCGGATGGTCAGGAACGATAGCGAGGCGATCGTCTTTCTTCTGGACTTTACCGACGAAACGGGTCAGGAAAGGCTCAACCAGCGACTCCGGCTCGGCGCTTTCGCGTTCTTTTTCAGAATGGATCACCGCAACGATACGGTCGCCATGCATCACTTTTTTCATCTGCGGCGGCGGAATGAAGTAGCTCTTCTGAGCGTCCACTTCGAGGAAGCCAAAGCCCTTTTCCGTGCCCTTAACGACCCCTTCCGCGCGCGGCGTTTGGGAATGCAGTTGCTGTTTAAGCTGCGCTAGCAGCGGGTTATCCTGAAACATAATTAGGTATTTTCGTGGCTAAAAGAGCGGCTGACATTTTTACGCGATTATGCCTGTCGCAGCAAGCGCTGTTTCAGCAATTTACGTCTGCTGACGCACATTGCCGAGGGCGATTTTCAGACGATTCATCCAGCCGCACAGCCCGCTCCAGGTTAACAGATCGATCGCCTCTTCCGCTGAGAGTCCATATTCGCCGAGGGGTGTTAACTGGGCGGCGCTAAACCGGTCCGGGGAGCGGGTTAACAACTGTACCGCGGTAACGAGCGCGCGCGACTGAGGATCCTGCCCAAGCCAGCGATGGAGAGCCTGATCGCCCTCCCGTAAATGGCTGGCGAACGCTTCTTCACCGTGCCAGTGGGGGAGCCAGGCGTCAAAACAGGTGGCGCTGCCATTGGTGCGCGCGGTGAGTAAGGCGACCTGCGGGCCAAAGGTATCGTTGCCGCTGAGCTGGCGTAACAGCGTCTCCAGCGGCGCCATCAACTGCGGGTCGCAGGCCAGCAGCGGAGCCAGCGGGCCCAGGCCGGGCAGCGACTGCCAGCTGGCGATGCGCCGCTGGCGCTCGTCATCGGCATACTGCAGATCGGGATCTTCTATGTCGGTTTGCCACTCTCCCGGCGGGATGGCGAACAGGCCGGCGGGCGCCTCCTCTTGCTGCGGCATGCCGGGGATCCAGCGCACCGGGAAGCCCTGCGCCGCCTGCAGCACGGCAATCGCCCGAGCCTGGAAGCCGACGAAACCGATAATCTGGTTGATCAGGATAATATCCCGGCTGGTCAGGCCCACTTCGTCCAGCTGGCTGCGGGAAAGGGCGTTAATGACGGAGGGTGAACCGGCGAGCTGACGAGCGTATTGGGTGATCTGCGCCAGACGACGGTTGCTCTCGCGCGAAGAGTCGGGCCCCGGCAGGGGCGCCAGGCGGGCGGCATAGTGGTTACACAGTCGCTGGACGCCGTAGACCTGGGCGACGGTCAGCGCAGTGCTCAGGCGATCGTAGGCGGTAAAGGTTTGCAGGCGGCTTACCGCCACCTGGTCGGGAAACAGCCGCTCGGCGAGCTGGCGCGCGGGGCGTAGCCAGCCTGTGTGGGCGTGTAGCCAGGCGTCCGGCAGCGTCAGGTCCAGCAAAAAGCGGTCTTCAACATGGGCGGCTTCAGGGACGAGCGGCAGGACATCCACCGGGCAGATTGTTGACTGGGTTTCGTGATACCAGTGGTTTTTGCCATTCACGCGGCGTGGCTCCATGGGCTTTCCTTGTTCGGTATGTGGCGAACCGCCGTTCCGCGGATCGTTTATGCAGAACTATCCTGGCGTAACCCGGAAGCAGGAGAAAATATTGATACGTGCTATCAAATAGCCGATTGGAATAACAAGGAGAGCGCAAGGCCTGGGAAGGGAAAACCCTCCTCACCGGGGCGAGGAGGGGAAGGAACTTATTTCAGTTCCAGCTCGTTCATAGCGGCGATACTGAACCCGCCATCAACGTGAACGACTTCACCGGAGATACCCGCAGACAGGTTGGAGCACAGGAAGGCTGCGCTGTTACCCACGTCTTCAATGGTGACGGTGCGACGGATCGGGGTGACCGCTTCGCAGTGCGCCAGCATTTTACGGAAATCTTTGATACCGGACGCGGCCAGGGTACGGATCGGACCGGCGGAGATAGCGTTGACGCGAACGCCTTCCGGACCCATCGCGTTCGCCATATAGCGCACGTTCGCTTCCAGAGAGGCTTTCGCCAGACCCATCACGTTGTAGTTCGGGATCGCGCGCTCGGCGCCCAGGTAGGAGAGCGTCAGCAGAGCAGAATCCGGGTTCAGCATCGTGCGGCAGGCTTTAGCCATCGCCACGAAGCTGTAGGCACTGATGTCGTGCGCGATTTTGAAACCTTCGCGGGTGACCGCGTTGACGTAGTCGCCGTCTAACTGGTCAGCCGGGGCATAACCGATAGAGTGGACGAAACCATCGAATTTTGGCCAGACTTTTTCCAGCTCGGTGAACAGCGCGGTGATGCTCTCATCTTCAGCAACGTCGCACGGCAGCACAATGTCAGAACCCAGCGCGGCAGCAAACTCTTCAACACGACCTTTCAGTTTTTCATTCTGATAGGTGAATGCCAGTTCCGCGCCTTCGCGGTGCATTGCCTGCGCAATACCGTAGGCGATGGACAGTTTGCTGGCGACGCCAGTGATCAAAATGCGCTTACCGGAAAGAAAACCCATAGCTTTAATCCTTATCGTTATTGCTTATTTTTACTTTAACAATCATAGCGTTAACATTGTCATTTCAAAATAACTCAAATTTAGCCGGGAATTATATCCCACTGACGACCCCTTGTGTCACGATATTTTTCAGCCGGCCCGCGCCGCGCGGGGTAAAAGCCGATCGCGATGGCTCAAGTATACCATTTTTCTCTGCTGACTATTTGAGCGCAATCGCCGCCAGCAGCAGACGCCCATCGGCGCTGAGAGGCCGCAACTCCCCCGGAGCGTCGCCGTGCCAGCAGAGCCCGCTGCCGACGGCGCAGCGCCGTCCGGCCAGATCCCATTCACCCTGCAGCACATAAGCAACCCCGTCAGTGGCCGGTCGCTGCCTGTCGCTCACCACTTCAACCTGCGCGAGGGCTCGCCCGCGCTGGGTCATGACATTGAAGTCCAGTCCAGGCTCAACGATCCCGACGCTGGACAGCGCCCATTCGCCGGGAAACGCCCACGGCTGCCAGCGCGCCAGCGGATGGTCGATCTCCTCCCCGCGCAGCCGTAGCGGTTGCCCCGCCAGCAGGACGATCGTTCGGTCGACGCCGGGAAAAGGGGAGAATGGGCCATCGGCCTGCAGGGTGGCAATGCTCGCGCGCCAGAGAAAAGGCGCATCTACGGAAGGAACGGCGAGAATTTCCCGGGTGGAGCCAGCGCCGTTCTTCCATGGCGTGACGGGCAAGGTAGCGTAATCAAAATAGGTGATCATAGTTTGCTCGGCGGAAGTCGGAAGTGGATAGTATTTGTTACACGCTTGTCTCAATGTTCTTACAAATTATTTACAACAGGGCTCACAAATCCATCATTGAGCGCGTGTGCGGGTTTGTCAATGCTTGTATATACATGAGCAGTCATCTGCGAATTATCTTATCGCCTTGACCAGAGCCATCATGACAAAACGCGATCGGGAGAATGAAAATGCAACAGCGTATTACTTTCCGCCAGGCCTGCCTGGTCACCCTGTTTTCGGGGCTACTGCTGTCTGGTGGCTCAACATACGCTAAAGAGTGGAAATCGATCACCATCGCTACGGAAGGCGGCTATGAACCCTGGAATCTGACGCTTCCCGGCGGGAAACTCAGCGGTTTCGAGCCCGAGCTTATGGCGAATTTATGCCAGCGGATGCAGATCGAATGCAAACTGGTGGTGCAGAACTGGGATGGCATGATTGCCGGACTTAACGCCGGAAAATATGACGTGATCATGGATGCTATCGTCGTCACCCCAGAGCGCTCGAAGGTCGTGGCGTTTACCCAGGCATACGCAGCCACGCCGGCCTCTTTCATTGCGGTAAAAGGGTCGCTGCTACCGCCTTCGCCAGCGGTCAAGCTTCATGATAATGAGAAAGAGATTCAGGCGGCGATTGCGCCGCTGCGCGCGGCGTTGAAAGGGAAAACCATCGGCATCGCGTCCGGCACCGTGTACACGCCGTTTATTGATAAGTATTTCAAGGATATCGCTGACGTCCGGGAATATAACAACTCAGCGGATGCGATCCTCGACCTGCAGGCTGAGCGCATCGACGCGGTGTTTGATGATATTACCTTTGCCAACACCACCCTGTCGCGCCCGGAGAATAGCAATCTGGCATTGAGCGGTCCGCTGATGAGCGGCCCAATCTGGGGAGGCGGTGAGGCGATGGGCGTGCGCCTCGCCGATACCGAACTCAAAGCGAAACTGGATAGCGCCATTCAGGCGGCGCTGGCCGATGGGACGGTAAAAAAATTGAGTGAGAAATGGTTTAAAAGCGACGTGACTCCCTGAGCGAGGCAACCATGCTAAATCTTCTGAGTTTGGGTGAAAACGGGTGGGGGACGCTGATCCTCAGCGCAACGCTGACTACGTTGCTGCTGTCGCTCGCGGCGCTGGCCGTCGGTGCGGGGGTGGGCGGCGTTATCGCCGCCGCGAAGCTGTCCCGCCACGCGCCAGCGCGCTGGTTCGGCGCCGCCTGGTCGGTGGTATTCCGCGGTATCCCTGAATTACTGGTGATCTATCTGTTTTATTTTGGCGGCTCAGGGATGATTTCATGGCTGGGGCGTCTGTTTGGCGCAGACGGCTTTATTGAGGTTCCGCCATTTCTGATTGGCGCTCTGGCGATTGGCTTGATCTCCTCCTCGTATCAGGCGGAAGTCTACCGTGCTGCTCGTCTGGCGCTGATGCCCGGTGAAGTGGAGGCGGCTTCCGCCATTGGCATGCCGCGCTGGCGGATCCTGCAGCGCATCCTGTTGCCGCAGATTGTCCGTTATTCGCTGCCGGGTTTGTCCAACGTCTGGCAAATGAGCCTCAAAGACTCGGCGCTGGTATCGGTGACCGGGATGGTTGAACTGATGCGCGCCAGCCAGATTGCCGCTGGCTCTACCCGCGATTATTTCCTGTTCTATCTCATCGGCGGCGGCTGCTATTTGATCCTGACGCTGCTCTCTAACCGCGCGTTTACCCGGGCGGAGAGCCGTCTGAACCGCGCCTGGCTGCGTCGCAGCGCCGCGCAGGCGTAAGGAGCCCATATGATTATCGATTTTGCCTTTCTCGGTGAGACGTTGTTGAAGCTCGGCGCGGCGCTGCCGGTGACGCTGGGGCTCTTTATCTGCTCTTTTTTGCTCGGCGGCGTGTTGGCTCTTGGCGTTCTGGCGCTGCGAATGAGCCGCTGGCCGCTGGCAAGCGGTTTCGCCAAAGGCTATATCCTGATCTTTCGCGGTTCGCCATTGCTGATCCAGTTGTTTCTCATTTATTACGGGCTGGGTCAGTTTGGGGTGATCCGCCACAGTTTCCTGTGGCCGCTGCTGCGCGAACCCTTTATCTGCGCCGTTCTGGCGCTGGCGCTCTGTACGGCGGCCTATACCGCGGAAATTCTGCGCGGCGGGTTGCTGGCGATACCGCCGGGCCAGATTGAAGCCGGCCAGGCTTGCGGTATGTCGCGCTGGCTGCTGCTGCGGCGGATCATTGCCCCGGTGATGCTGCGCTATGCGCTGCCAGCCTACTCCACGGAGGCCATTTTATTGGTCAAGTCGACGGCGCTGGCAAGCCTGGTGACCGTCTGGGACGTCACGGGGGTGGCCCAACAGATTATTCAGCGTACCTACCGGACGATGGAGGTATTCCTCTGCGCGGCGGCCATCTACCTGCTGCTCAATTTCATCATTGTGCAGCTGTACGCCCTGCTTGAACGGCGTTTAACCCCGCATACCCGGCAAAATCCGGCGACCGTGTCGCTCAAGCCGATAACCAAAGGAGAGTAAGATGCTAGATTCACGTCCGGTGACCTTATCGGTCAGCGATATTCATAAGTCCTTTGGCTCCCTGGATGTTCTGAAGGGGATCACCATCCAGGCGCAGCAGGGCGATGTCATTTCGATCCTCGGGGCCAGCGGCTCCGGTAAAAGTACGCTGCTGCGCTGCATTAACCTGCTGGAAACGCCCGATGCCGGAGTGGTCAGCGTCGGCGGCGAGACGATTGAAATGAAGCATCATGCCCGTGGGCATCGGCTGGCGGCGAACCCCCGGCAGATAGAGCGCCTGCGCTCGCGGCTGGGGATGGTCTTCCAAAGTTTGAACCTCTGGTCGCATATGACGGTTCTGCAGAATGTCATTGAGGGGCCGCATTATGTGCTCAAGCGGGACAAACGGACCTGCATTGAACAGGCTGAGCAGTTGCTGGAGCGAGTGGGGATGTTGAACCGAAAGGATTTCTATCCTGCGCAGCTCTCCGGCGGCCAGCAGCAGCGCGTGGCGATAGCCCGCGCGCTGGCCATGGAGCCGGACGTCATGCTCTTTGATGAACCTACCTCAGCGCTGGATCCCGAACTGGTCGGCGAGGTGCTAAAGGTGATGCGCAGCCTGGCGGAGGAGGGACGGACGATGCTGGTGGTCACCCACGAGCTGGGATTCGCCCGCCATGTTTCCAACCGGGTGGTCTTTATGCACCAGGGGACGATTGACTGCGACGGTGCGCCAGAGGCGCTGTTTGGCAGCCAGGGGTCCGCGCGCTTCAAGCAATTTATCTCCAGCCACCAACAGCCAGGACAGGTCGTATGAAAATGATCCAGTGGGGCGATGCGCCGATACGCTGGCAGGAGGTGGCTTGCGTTGCGCGGGGCGAGGCGACCTTGAGCCTCAGCGACAGCGCCTGGTCGCGTATCGCGCAAGGGCGGGCGATTGTCCAGCATATCGTTAAAGCCGGCCAGGTAGCCTATGGAATCAACACCGGGCTGGGGGCGCTGTGCAATATTACGCTGCCGGAAGCGCAGCTACACCAGCTGTCGCGCAATACGTTGCTCAGCCACGCCTGCGGGGTGGGACCGTTGCTGGAGGTCGCCCCAACCCGGGCAATTATGTGCGCCGCGGTGGCCAATTTCAGCCACGGTAAATCCGGGATCTCCGCCGGGATAGTGCAGCAGCTGTTGGCGTTTTTGCAGCATGGCGTCACCCCTCAGGTGCCCTCCCAGGGGTCAGTTGGCTATTTAACGCATATGGCGCATATTGGCCTGGCCCTGATGGGGGTTGGCGATGTGCTCTGGCAGGGGCGAACGTGGTCAGCGGCAGAGGTCCTGTCGCAGCTAGATCTGCAGCCCATCGCGCCGGGAGCGAAAGAGGGGCTGAGCCTGGTCAACGGTACGCCGTGCATGACCGGTCTGGCCTGTCTGGCGTTAGACGACGCCGAGCGCTTAATGAACTGGGCCGATGTAACCGGCGCGATGAGCTTTGAAGCGCTGCGCGGCCAGCTTGTGGCATTCGATGCCGAGATCCTGGCGCTGAAAGCCAGCCCCGGGATCCAGACCAGCGGCCAGCGGCTGCGTGAGCTGCTGGCGGACAGCCGTCTGCTGGCCGAAAGTGAAGGACTTCGCACCCAGGATGCGCTAAGCCTTCGCTCGATGCCTCAGGTGCATGGCGCCTGCCGCGATCAGTTTAGCCACGCGCAGACGCAGATAAATATCGAACTCAACGCCTGTACTGATAATCCGCTGATCCTGGGAACCGTTGAGCAGTGGCGGGTGGTCTCCCAGGCGCATCCGCACGGCGAATCGGTGGCGATGGCCTGCGATTTGCTGGCCATTGCCATGGCTGAGCTGGGCGCCATCGCTGAACGACGCCTTGACCGGCTGGTGAATCCTCTGGTGAGCGGGTTGCCGGCGTTCCTGGTCGCCCGACCGGGCGTGAATTCAGGCATGATGATTGCCCAGTACGTCGCCGCGTCGTTGTGCGCGGAAAACAAGCAGCTGGCGCAGCCGGCGGTGCTGGATAATTTTGTTACCTCGGGTCTGCAGGAGGATCATTTAAGCCTGGGCACCGGCGCAGCGCTGAAACTGCAGCGCCTGCTGGGCAACCTCTATCAGATCCTGGGCATCGAATATTTACTCGCCGCCCAGGGGCTCGATTTTTACGAGCCGCAGAAGCTGGCGGCGGGCACGCGCCGGGCGCGAGACCTGCTGCGCGAAAGCGTGCCTGGCTGGGAGGACGATCGCTGGCTGGCGCCGGACATCGCCAGCGCGGTGGCCATCCTTAAGCGAACCGCTGGCCACGCGCCGGCGTGAGGTCAGCGGGCGAGGTGAATGAGACGGCGCTATTTGCCGTCTTTGCGCCAGGCGTCGGCGGTGAGAGCCTCACCGAAGTGGCCGGCGATCAGGCGTCGGGTCAGGTCGTGCAACGGTGAGGCCAGCACATCGGCGGTGCTGCCGCGCTCAACCACTTCCCCGTTATGCATCACCAGCACCTGATCGCTGATGTGCTTCATCATTCCCAGGTGCTGGGTGACATAGATGTAAGAGATGCCCTGTTTCTCCTGCAGCTCCAGCATCAGGTTGATGAGCTGGGAACGCATCGACATATCCAGCGAGGCCAGCGCCTCATCGCAGACGATGACCTTCGGGCGCAGGATCAGCGCCCGGGCGAGGCCAAGACGCTGCTTCTGACCCGGGGCCAGCATATGGGGATAGTAGCTGACGTGGTCCGGCAGCAGGCCGACCATGCGCAGGGTATCGATGATCTGTTTCTGCCGCGCTTCGGCGTCGAGGTCGGTATTCAGCCGCAGCGGAAAATCGAGGATCTGCGAGATGCGCTGGCGCGGGTTTAGCGACGTCGACGGATCCTGAAAGATCATGCGAATCTTCTGGCTGCGGTAGGAGTAATCCCCGAAGGTCAGCGGATGGTCATCGATCAGCACCTCGCCGCTGGTGGGCTCCACCATGCCCGCCAGCATCTTCGCGAGGGTGGATTTCCCGGAGCCATTCTCGCCGATAATCGCCAGCGTCTGCCGTTCGCGCAGGGTAAAACTCAGCGGCTTAACCGCCTCCACCGTCTGGCGGTGAAACCAGCCGGTGCGATAGCGAAAGGTCTTACTGAGTTGGCGCACTTCCAGCAATGTTTCGACCATTTCACTCTTTCTCCATGTTCAGCGGGAAATGACAGGCGTACAGGTGATTGCGCGCCCCGGTAAGACGCGGGGTTTCAATACACTCGCGCTGGGCGTACGGGCAGCGCGGCCCCAGCCGACAGCCGATGGGCAGCTGCTCCAGCAGCGGTATCGCCCCCGGCAGGGTGTTGAGACGGCTTTTATGCGGCATGGCGCTGCCAAAATCCGGGATCGCGCGGATTAACGCCTGGGTGTAGGGGTGATGCGGCAGGGTGATCAGCTCTTCGCTGGGCCCGCTCTCCACCGTCTGCCCGCAGTACATGACGTTGATTTTATCCGCCCATTTGCTGAGCATCTGCAGATCGTGGCTGATCAGCAAAATGGTGGTGTTGTTGTTCTGGTTGAGCCGCGTCAGCAGGCGGATAATCTGCGCCTGCGTCGTGGGCTCCATAGCGTTAGTCGGTTCATCGGCGATCAGCAGGCGCGGCTGGTTGGCCAGGGCGATGGCAATCATCACCTTCTGGCACTCGCCTTCGGTCAGCTGATAGGGGAAGCTGCGCATGGCGTCTTTGTGATCTTTAATCCCGACGCGGTGCAACAGCTCGATGGCCCGACGTTTACGCCAGCCCAGCCGCTGCCACCAGCGGCCCTTGTAGGTCCAGCCAGGGATACTCTGGATCAGCTGCTGGCCGATGCGCTCAGAGGGGTCGAGGCACGACTGGGGCTCCTGGAATATCATCGACACGTTGTGGCCGATCAGTTTCCGGCGCTCGCGGTTCGACAGCCGCAGCAGATCGATGTCGTCGAAACGCATGCGGTCGGCCGTGACCCGCCAGTTGTCTTTTGTCACGCCGCAGATAGCTTTGGCGATCAGGCTCTTCCCGGAGCCGGATTCCCCCACCAGGCCACGGATTTCGCCTTCGGTCAGGGTCAGGCTGACGCGGTCGACGGCTTTTACCCAGCCTTCGTTGGTTTTAAATTCGATGGTTAAGTGACGAATATCGAGTAACGGCATTATTCTACCCCGGCAATGATCGCCCGGCGAATACCGTCGCCCAGCAGGTTGACCAGCAGTACGCTGAGCATAATCGCGGCCCCGGGCAGCATCACGGTCCACGGCGCAACATAGATAAGCTCCAGCGCATCGCCCAGCATCGCTCCCCATTCCGGCGAAGGCAGCTGAGCGCCGAGGTCAAGAAAGCCCAGCGCGGCGATATCCAGAATAGCCATCGACAGGGCGCGGGTGATCTCGGTCACCAGGCCGGAGGCGATATTGGGCAGGATGGCGAACAGCAGAATATTCAGCGTCGACGCGCCGTCGAGGCGGGCGGCGATGATGTACTCTTTCTCCAGCTCATCGTGGACCATGCTGTAGACGGAGCGCACCATGCGCGGCAGCAGCGCCAGCCAGACGGCAAACATCGCATGGCTGAGGTGCGGCCCGGCAAAGGCGACGACGATGATCGCCAGCAGCAGCGAGGGGATGGAGAGCAGGGTATCAAGGATATGGTTCATCACCGCCGAGCGCAGGCCGTGGGTCGATCCGGCAATGACGCCCAGCACCAGGCCAAACAGCGTGGCGCCGAGGGTGACGACAAAAGCGCCGCCGACGGTCGGCGCCGCGCCGCTCAGCAGTCGGCTGAGCACATCGCGCCCCAGGTCATCGGTTCCGAGGAAGAAAGAGACTTCCCCATAGCGCGACCACGATGGCGGCAGCAGCTGGTAGCCGAGGAACTGCTGGTCGATGCCGTAGGGGGCGAACCAGCCGCCGAAGACGCAAAGCAGCAGCAGCCCCGCGCAGCCGTACAGGCCGATCATCGCCGTGGTGTCGCCATAGAATTTACGCCATACGGTGCGCAGCGCGCCGGGCGGACGCTTTTCCAGATAAACGCTATCGTAGGGCATATGAATCCGTTTTAAGTTTGTTAGTCATGCTTTAAGTCTTTTCAAAAATCCCGCTAATACCAACACTTTGCCAGCATAGAGTGCTTTAATTTTGTGTGTTCTGCATTGATTTGAAGGTTATCAATTTAAGTAAAATGTGTACACTGATGTGTATATCGTCTTCCGGAGTGTACACATTGCTTACCGACACAAAATTAAGAAAAGCTCTTGGCAAAAAGAGAGACCAGATCGAGGTCATATCGGACGCTCATGGTCTGAATGTCCGGTTGTCTACTTCCGGCAGTATAACATTCTTTTACCGCTACAGATGGAACGGGAAAGCCGCTCAGCTAACGATTGGCGATTATCCCACCACCTCCTTATCTCAAGCTCGCGAACGTAGGCAGCAGTTCAGGGCCTGGTTGACAGAAGGACTCGATCCGAGACGGCAAACAGTTCTGGAGAAACAGAAAAAAGTCGAAGCACTCACCGTTAAAGAGGCTTTCGATTACTGGGAAAAGTATTACTGCATCCCTGAAGGTCTTGTGAAAATCAAGGTTAACCGGCGGGACTTTAATAACCATATAGCGCCTGTGCTGGGGAACATGATTGTTGATCAGACCACTAAAGCGCACTGGCTTAACCTTTTTGATGGCATGGGGCGAAGAGTTGTCACTGGTCAGATGCTGGGGCTGATGCAGCGTACGTTCCGTTTCTGCTCCAATCGAGGGGTAATTAATGTGAACCCAATTGAGAGCCTTAGGCGCTCTGACGTAGGTCTCACAGCATCCGTAAAAGATCGCAGATTGAGTGATGAGGAAATCAAAACAGTTTGGAACATCCTTCCTGAATTGAAGTACAGACAACAGCTGATAATGAAGTTTCTCATCATGACTGGCTGCCGGAGTACAGAGATCAGGACAGCAAGATGGGAGTGGTTCGATTTCCATGAGCAAACGTGGACCATTCCGGCAAGCGATTATAAAACCGGGAAATCGGTCAGAAGGGCACTTCCCGAGGCAGTAGTAAGAATGATGTTAGCAGAGAAGGAAACGTCAGTTTCAAAACATATTGTGACACTGTCACGTTACAGGGGGCCAGAAGATGACAGACCGCCACTACAACCAAACGTCGCTCTGTTTTCTGCTCAGATTATAGCTAAAACAGGCATGAAACCCTGGTCTCTCCATGACCTAAGGCGAACAGTGGCGACACGTCTTTCTGAATTAGGTGCGCCGCCACATGTTGTGGAAAAACTGCTTGGCCATCATATGGCAGGTGTCATGGCACGTTATAACCTGCATGATTATCTGGATGATCAGCGTCACTGGCTTGCTGTTTGGCAGGATCACCTTGAGAAGCTGGTTGGTCAGCCTCTGGTTTGATCCCCACGTTATCTTCCCAGGCCAACAAGTCTGAAAGTCTCCACCTTTTAGGGCTGCCATTTATTTTAGGCTGCGGGAATGGCTGAGCAAAGTAAGAGGGCATCCGGGATGGGGTGCTCCAGAAATAGAGTGTGCTGCGCGATATTTTGTATCTGGACAGAACGTCATCGGTTATCAAAATTTCATCTGATTTATGAGATGTATTAGTCATAAAAACCCCTTAGTTACATTGTCCAGGCAGATGGTGTAGCCGGCGCGCGCAGCTCATGGCTGTGGCCACATAGCTACTTTTTCTGTTTACAACTTCTACAGTGATCTTTGAGCCTTGAACCACCACCGTATAAGTTCTCTTCGTTTTCTGTCGCCCGTAGGCGCCATAAAGCTCAACATGTTTTGCCAGTGCGGCATCACAAGCCTGGCGGCCCAGCGGTGATTGTTTGCTTCGGTTAATCAGTCGCATATTCACCTCACACAAAAACATCAACTGGATCGCCAGCTGCGCGCGCGTTGTCGATCGCCTCCCGGCGGAGGCCGAGAACATAGCCAACGGGATCCCCACTGGACAGAATTGCATTGAGCTCTTTATGGCTGTGCCAGGTTGTCAGGCGCTTTTTAAGCTCGGTGGCGCAGGCGCGCACGTTAGCCCGGGTGGGGCCGGCCATCTTCATGCACAAGCACAAAGTCAGAAGCAGATCCGAATATTCGTCGGCGGCTGCGCGCAATGCTGCCGGGTCGATGCTGGCTTCCAGCTCGGGCAGGCGGTGTTTCAGGCTCATTTGGCACCTCCCTTACGACGAAGAGCCATTCTCAATCTGTTTTTCTCCAGTCTGGCTTTGCGTTGTGCGGGCGTTTCACGTTCGCGAGCGCGCGCATTTGATTCACGATTACGGCGGCGCCTGGCGTTGAGTGATTCGTCTTCGCTTCGTAAATGCATCCGAGGTTCCCCGTCCTTTGGATCAGGCCACTGGCGCGCCTTATTTACCGCGAGCTTATCGATCATCGCCTGGGTAATCTGCTCGTCAGTGATTCCCGCTCTGCGCTGGGCATCCCACATCAGGAACTGCATATCAGCCCATTCGCTGTGGTCGTTAGGTTCCGCGGCAGCTTCAAGCGCTTCTATGCTGAGGTGTTTCAGTGGGCCAGCCGGACCAACATTGCCGAAGGTGGCATGTGACCATTCAGCGTGTTCGCGGCGAACCTGATTGCGAGCAAATGAGAACTCCCCCATCAGCGCTTCCAATGCGATTTCAGTAATACGCAAATACATAGCTGCGCGGAACGGATTGCTGAATTCACCCTCTTTTAAAAACTTCGACATTTCCGCCACGTCATCACGGCACACGGCGATTAATTGCTCATTAGTGAAGGTGGCGATATCAGTCATTCCAGGCCTCCAGCTCGTTCTGAATTTCTTCATCAATAGCTTCGTTGCAGGCAAACGCATCAAGAATGAGCTTTGCGTCTTTGCGATAGTGCTCCCGACGTTCGTCGTACCAGTCTGAGAAATCCGACGACCAACCCTTAATACCAAAATCAGCTCGGGCGTTATCTTCTGCCATTCGTTCAACCATGCAGTTAGCCGTGGTGAGTGCAGCTTCGCGGATATACCCACGCAGATCGCGCTTACGCCAGACAGTGCTAAATTTTGAATCGCAGCGCCCTTTGAACTCAACTTCCCAGCGACGGATACAACGTGCATTCAGTGATTTGCTCATATCGTTACCGGGAGGGCGAACCCTCCCGCCTCCCTTAGCCCACGTATTCCGGTTTCATGTCGTCCAGGGTGATGCGGAACTGGTCATACAGTTCATCACCGAGGTGGCGGCGCGATGAGATCAGGGTGCTTTCTGCCTTCGCGAATAATGCTTCTGCCTCCGGATCCCCCGGGTTAGGGAGTGAATTTATGGCGGCCTCAACTTTGTTTTTCGCATCAACAAGGTAGTAGCGTTTCACTGCCTTACTCTTCAGTTCGGTATACAAAGCAGTACCCAGCAGAGCTTTCTGTGATTCGATGTCTACACGAATTGCTTTGGCCCGATCCACTGAGTCAGCTGTATCAATCCGGTCTCGGAGTTCGTCAGCAACAGAGTCAACGTTAGATGCAGGCTCTTGCGTGCTGGTGGAATCGCCAACGGAGTGTGTTATCTCATTCAGCGTGACTTTTTCTGCCTGCGCCGGGTTAATAACCCTTTCTTCGCGTTCGTCAATTTCATCGGCGGTATAGACCCCGAGGATCACATCCGGGCAGTACAGTCGCGCCCAACGTTTAACGGCGAGATAGGCCAGTTGCTGACGGGGGTCGCTCGCCCACAGTGTAGAGTTGCGGACTTGTGCCTGCGAAAGCATCAGCACAAGCTCGCGAGGTTCTGATTCTCCTTTGAGGGTTGCCCAGGCGCGGACGCCCACGCCAGCTTCATCTTGCAAATCCCAGCCCGGCGCGATGTAGTCGTTACCTTTGCCGCTGGTTTTTTTAATGAAGCGGCCAACGATATTTTCCCATGCACCAAACCATTCAAAATGGATCCGGTCTTTGGTTGGAGCCATGGTGTTAATTACCGCATTCACCAGTTGTGCTTCATAGCCAAGCACACCTGAGTTACCCACGATGAAGGTTTTCTGTGCCACTGCAAACGGATCCATACCCCAACGCGCTGCTTGCATCACTACAGCCATGCACGCATCTGGTTTCCCACGATAATGCTCAGGCACGAAGTTTCCACTATTGGCCATTACTTCCGAGAGCGTGCGCAGGCGGTTGAACAATTCACCGTTCGTCAGGATAGAAACGTTGTCGATCTTCTGGGTCTGGTTTTCAGTATTTGCGACTAAATTGGACATTGTTATTCCCCCTTATGCCTGTACGCGCAGCGCTTCGAGGCGGCGCACATCAAAATCGTTAAGCTCTTCGGTGTAGTCTTCGGTAATCGGCGCCGGCCAGTCGCCAGTGTCGAAACCGTTCGCAATGGCGCGCATAGCTTCGCGGTATTCCAACATGCCGAGTTCCAGTAGTTCTTCGGATGCCTCAATGATGGCGATCCAGTGGTAGTTCTCGTCTTTGTTAACGAATATCCAGAAGAACTGGTCAAGGGCTGCGGTTTCGCAGTACATAGCCGCGCTCAGGTGGTAATCGCGCTCGATGATTTCCCGGTGCAATTTGGCGCGCAGGCCTTCCTGCTTGATGTTCCACATGCTGATGGTTTTCAGGTCCGCACCGATGCGAAGGCCGCCCATGTCTATCTCAAGGTCAGGACGCACACGAACTTCCAGCCCGGTTTCCTCATCAATGCCGAAATAACTCACCTCGACGGCTCGGCTCGGGTGCGTCAACAACTTGCCGGCGGTCGGGTGATTCAACAGTGCTTTCTGAATGGCCAGTGCCGTAGCCAGCTGCTGGCGGGTAACCAGCACTTTTCCTTCAGGGTTCTCGCGCCATGCATCCAGCAGCTCATCGGCAAACACGGCATCCGGTTTAACCGATTTCACGGCCTGAATCAGATCGGCCTTTGTGCCAGAGACTTTCAGGGGCTGCGCCTTCTGTGCTTCCTGAGCAACCATGTCAGGATTAATAATCGCCAGCTGTTCCAACATGGCATCACGGCTGCCGCTGGTTTTAACAGTCGCTGGCAGGGTGGCGTTGTATTCTTTGATGCAGGCTTTCATTGCTGACGCGGTAAAGTTTTTATCGTCACCAACGATTCGCTTGAACTCGTCAGGTAATTCCAGATACGCAATGCCTATTGCATCTTTGTCGCCGCCCAGCGGTACAGGAGCGGGCAGGGTGGCGTTGTGCGCCTCCAACTGCGCCTTGATGTCGTCAGCACTCAACAGCGGCGGAAGCTCGGCGTTGTACTCGTCGATAAATGCGCGGATCGTCGCCGTCGTGGTGAAGGCGCCTTCCGGAATTTCCGGCTCTATACTGAATTCTTTTTCCAGCTGATCAGGCTGCAGCGCCAGTGCATGCACCAGATTGCCCATATCCAGAACAGGAGAGCGCACCTTCTGGATGGTTTTGGATACGTGGCGCGCCTCGAAATACATCAGCGATACCCGCGCATCTTTAACCATCGTGGAGCTGATGCCGTTAGCGGCGTGGTAGACCTCATTTGGCACGCCCTCATATCGACCGGGCTCGAAGAATTCAGGCCATTTTGTTGCTTCCGGCTCTGGCTCATGCTCTTCTTCTGCAGTTGCTGATTGCAGGCCCTTCAAAACTGCCGCGGTAAGGTCAGGGCAGCGCTCAGCAAGAATATCGCGCATGTTCACGGCATCTGCTTGCGGAGCAGTTGCATCAGCGCCTTCGCCTGCTGATACCGCATTATCATTTTCGTCTTCGACCGGCTGAGCCGTTTCCATCTGCACATTGCTGGTGGTTTCCCCGGAATTAGCTGGATGTAATTTTTCTTCTGCAGCGCGCTGGCGCGCCTGGTCCACGATAGAAAGTGCTGGTGCTGGTGATGTCTGGCTATCCACCAGACCATCAATCGAAAAAACACCATTGCCCATGTTTGAAACTTCAGGCTGTTTGGGCTTGGTCAGGTCTTCGGTTATCCACTTCGGATCCGTGGGGTCACTGATACCTTCGACATATTCGCCACGTTCGGCGGCCAGAACCTGATTAGCGTCAGGACGTTTCTTTTGAGCTTCTTTCACCAGTTCGGGGCCAATTACCTGAAAGTCAGTTGGGAGAGTTTCCAGGTCAGGAACACCTTCATCTCCATCGATAGCCTTTTTCACAGCGTCCAAAGTGACGGCGGCAGATGAAACATGACCAGCTTTTTCAAGCGTCTCAGCAGAAGGGGCGTCATGCTTATGTTCGGTCAGGTTCGCATTGATATAGGTCTGCAGACTTACCGGGAAATGGTGAATATCGCTGGTGGCGCCACGAATAAGAGCAAAAATGGCGGCGCGGGAATAATCCAGGATGCCTGCAACCTTGTGCAGCGCTGCAGACCATTCCTTGAACGGACTTTCTTTCTTCTGGACAATCTCTTTGGCCCGGCGGTGAATTGATGCGGGGAAATTGTAGATATCGAAATCCATCGGCATTGTGGCCAGGGCTATTTCTACATCGAGCGTATCAAGGGTATGGGTGTAGTCAGGATTGCGATCAGTTTTATTACCGCCGCCAGCATTCGTACCTGCATCAGTTTTCATAACTGAAGAAATACAGTTACCGGCAGCCCATTCCCTGGTGAGAATGCCGCGGTCGATCGCGTTCGTGGCGAACCACAGCTTAGCAAACTGGATACGCTTACCGAGCTCATGCCGTTTCCCTTCCGGGAAGACTTTTTTATTGGCGCTGGTGAATTTCCAGAGCGCCGGCATATCGTATTTTTTGATTTCAGGGACATTCTCGGCGGCCAGGATCAGGTCCTGGACGGCCGCATTATCAGTGTCCATTTCAAGAGCTGACAGCTCCTGCCGGTGAGGCATGCTGATATGATAAACGTGACGTTCTTCGGCCATGTACTGCGCCAGCAGCTGCGCGCGAAAGGGGAGTTCGGCCACGTTAAAAAGCGCGCTGGAATCGTCCTGGTATTCATCACTACCGAAAGCTTCCACGGTCTCATCTTGTACCGCGTCGACAGTGGTATTGGCATCAACCGGCTCGCCACTAACGGGCTCAGCGGGTACTCCGGCATCATCGATGTGATGATCCGCTGGCGACTGACCTGGCTTCAGAGCCCAGGTGCGACCATCATCACCGAGCTGGTAGCGTTCGCACCATGAGTAATCGAGAACACCTTCCGCCGGCAGGTCATTGAATACCGGGAAATCGGTGCGAATTGGTTTTTGATAGTCTTTGCCGCGGCCTGTTTCGATCCCAGCGTCTTCCAGATCGACGTCCAGCTGCAGAAGGGCGCGCGCCTCTGATTTATTAGTGCGCCAGATTACGGCATCAGCTTTACCCGATTTTTGAGTCGCTTTTATCAGATAAAAATATTCCATGTGATAGCCTCTATTTTGGATGTAGAATCCCCCGGGCCATTGGTAGCGCCCATTCAGGGTGGTCATTGGTTTTGGTAATTTCCGGTGTAACTTTGGTCGGTGGCACCGGACGTACAGCCCGCTTCGGCGGGTTTACGTTAGCCCTCGTGCGCCATCTGGTCGTAAGAGGCGCAACGTTCAGAGCAGTACTCTTTTTCTTTCCGTGCGAGCTGGTTCCCCTGGAGGTACAACAGGGTGCTTACTACTGGTTTTCCCTCGATCGCTTTACGGCAGTAACCGCATTTCTTCTGCATTCTTCCCCCTACATTTGCACCGTGAACCCGGCCGGATGCTCGTCCAGTACACCTTTCAGCGGATAGCATTCAGCTTTCACGTGTTGCTCTTCTGCAGCTGCCTTGCAGTCATTCTCAGTGTCGTAAACCCCGAGCAGGACATCCTGATTACCGCCCGTCAGCATGCTGACGGTGAGAACCAGGGCAAACATCGTGCTCATGAAGGGTCTCCTTTTTGCGCGAGCATGTAGCACACCCGGCGGATGAAAGCTGACAGCGGACTTAAACGAACAGCCTGCTGACGAGCGGGTTTGCGTGCGAAATCATTCATAGAAACAATCCCCTCAGTGCGTTGAAAAACCCGATCCAGATGAAGAGCCCAATTACTGCTGAAATGATCATGGCTCTGATGCCTTGTTTACTCATTTCAACCTCTGCCTTGTCGCCGGCCAGCGGAACGTTTACCACCTGACAACAATGCGTTTGTTGTCGATGTGATAAATGATGCAACATAAAGTTTCGGTTGTAAAGTGAGTATGAAAGTATTTATTTCGTCGGCGGGCAAAAAAAATGGCACCGCAAAGGTGCCATTGGTTGGAGGGGGTTACGTTTTCTATTTTTTTTGATTGTTTATGAGGTCGTAGACGTCGTTCTTAAGCAACTCGATATCGTGCAGGACACCTTTGGTGTGAAGGATAAGACGCAACTTCTCGGACTCAGGAAGTTGGTTAAAGAGCGAGAGTATCATTAGCTCCTTTTCGTCCAGGTCACGATTTGATGATAACGTCTGATCAGGCTTATCATCAGTTTCATCTGAGGGAAGAAAGAACCAGTGCTCTGGTTTTCCTGTTGCTGCAGCAAGCCGCTTTAACCTCTCACCACTCGCAACACTTTTCCCTTTAGCCCAATTTTGCACAGCAGTGTGCGAGAGCATGACCTTCTTGGCTAGATCGGATTTATTCCAGCCATTTTCAGTCATGACTTGTTGAATTCTTTTGGCAAAAACTGGGTAAGTGATCTCATTCATAAGTGCATTTTACAACCTAAGGTTTCACTCAGCACTAAAACAATTTCTTTCGTTTATTGAAACATAAACTTTCGTCATGTATGCTTCTCTCCATCAAACCAAGGAGAGCACATGAACAAAGAGACGCAACAAAAAATCAGTAAGGCAGCATCTCGTGCCTGTATCGGAAAGCACTTTGGCATCAGCGGTCAGGCTGTTGGTAAGTGGATTTACGAGAATGGAGTGCCTCAAAAACGCATCGTCCCACTATGCCGTTTTCTTAACTGGGAAGTAACGCCTCATGAAATTGATCCCGAGGCGTACCCAAACCCAACTGACGGCCTGCCGAAACAGGAAGGCTGAACATGCAAACACTTCCCTCTCAACAAAATACCGGATTCAACACCGGCGTTCTGATAAAGCGAAATCAACAGAGAGAGGCAGATCACGACGCAATTCGTTCTGCCGTTCGCGCCTGGGCTGCAACTGAGGGCCAGGATGTTGTGTCGGCACATATCATCGATGAGTGGCGCCAGCAGGGTGGCGAGGAGATCGCGTTCCCTGATGATATCAGCCGTGCCCGACAGAAGCTTTTTCGCTACCTGGACAACCCTGCCGATTCTGAGCGCTATCGCGAGTACGTTCGCCTTCTTACCCCGGCAATCATGGCCGTTCTTCCGCTGGAGTTCCGACATCGTCTGATGCCTCAGGACGATATTTTGTCGCGCCTGTCTTCGGCCATGAAGGAATGCGCTGAAGCAAAGCAGGCGGTGATGCTGAACGCGCCAGAGCACCAGAAACTGAAGGAAGTGAGCGAGGGGATTGCGTCGCTTTTCAGGCTAATGCCTGAGCAGACAGGAGCGCTGATGACGATCGTGAGCTCAATGCTCGGCGTGATGTAAGCGGGGTATCCATGAATCACATCGAATTTATTGAGAAGAACGTCCGCGAGGAACTTCTTCGCCAGGGCTTCACGCAAGCAGTGGCTCAGGGGGGCATACCAGGCGGTCGATATGTACAAGCGGATGTCACAGGCAAGCCGCAAAGGGGGAATGTTTGACGATGTTATGCGACACGCAAAGTTATGGGCTGAGAAGCAGACCAGCGCAGCTAAACGTCGGGAAGCAAAGCGCAAAGTGCGAAAGGGCGGCGACCAGGCTGGGTTGTTCTGAAAGGGTGAAGACTGTTGTGCGCCAACACAGCCAGTCTTCGGGTGAATTAATTGGGTCAATTCACGGGATGAAGTATGTCAAACACCGCTGAAGTTATCAATTTTCCAATCAAAACCGAACTAACGGGAGGTCGCATGGCCGACCTGTCCAACGGCTACACCAGAATCGCCAATGAGATACAGAAACTCAAGCCGCGGCTGCGTATGTCCGGGCGCGAGTGGCAGTGTCTTGAGGCTATTATCTGGCTTACCTACGGATGGAACAAAAAACAGGATCGGGTGACAAATACCGTCATTTCTGAGTTAACCGGGTTGAGTGATTCTCATGTTTCAGATGCGATAAAGCTACTCGCAGCACGGGGAATTATTTTTAGTCACAAGCATGGTGTGATGAAAACTGTCGGTATAAATACTGAGCTATCCGCCTGGATTTTGGACAAACCGAAAACGGGAAAACTCTTCCCGAAAACGGGAATTTCCTTCCCGGAATCGGGAAAAACCTTCCCGGAAACGGTAGACACCCAAGACTATAACAAAAACAATATTAAAAGATCTTCGTCTCGGAATTCTAAAGAATCCCGAAACGAGGAAACTTTGAAGTTTCTCTCTCGTCATCCAGAAGCGGCCGATGGGATTTATACCCCTGCGGGTAAATCCTGGGGAACAGCTGACGACCTAAAAGCCGCGCGATGGATTTTCGATAAAGCCCTCACCGTGAACGCCTCCCTCTCAGAGCCGAACTGGGTTGAATGGGCGAACACCATCCGCCTGATGCGCCTGCAGGACAAGCGCACTCACTATGAGATCTGCGAACTGTTCAAGTGGGCAAATGAGGACGGTTTCTGGCAGGAAAACATCCTTTGCCCCTCAAAACTACGTAAGCAATGGGATCGTCTCACAACTAAACGCCTGCGCAGCCATGGTCCATCAAGAAACTCATCAGGCGCCAGTGCGCTGGACAACACAGACTGGATCGACGGGGTACTCGAATGAAATCTATCGCAGAAAGCATGCACAACTTCGACCGTGAAAACTTCCAGCGAGTGGCTGCCGGGCTTCCGGAAATACAGGACGAGCAGGCAGTAAAGCGCCAGGCTGCCAAGACTGCGGAGATCTTCAACGAGCTGTTCCGCCAGCTGCTTGCCGTATTCCCGGTGTTGGCCAACAAATCTGTGGAAGACCTCAACGAGATGCGTCGCCAGTGGTTGTTGGCGTTCAAAGAGAACGGGATCACCACAGTTGAGCAGATTAACGCAGGGATGCGGGTTGCGCGCAAACAGGAAAAACCATTCATGCCATCACCGGGACAGTTCGTCGCCTGGTGTCGTTCTGAGGAGGCGGTAACTGTAGGCCTGCCAGATGCGAATGAGCTGGTTGAAATGGTTTACCAGTATTGCCGGACTCGTGGCCAGTATCCAGACGCTGAGTCTTACCCATGGCCTGAGCATGAAACCGAACCGTTAACGCTGAAACATAAAGCCTGCTATTGGCTGGTTACGGGGCTGTATACCGACATGCGTGCAAATGCGCTGAGTGATTCCGAATTGCGCCGTAAAGCCTCTGACGAGCTGCTGCGTATGGTTCGTCGCATTAAAACCGGTGAAGCTATCCCCGAGCCGGTTAAACAGATCCCAAAGCTTGGCGGACGTCCACTGAGTAACGAGCAGGGCTTAAACAAAATCGCGGAAATCCGCGCGAAATTCGGTTTAGGCAGAGGGCGGAATCATGGCTAGAGCATTGTCAGCAGTTGAGCGCAGAGAGTACGTCCGCGCAGTGATTCGGATCACCAGGCATCAGGGGCGACTCACGACCACCGAGGCAATGAAAAAACTGGGGCTGAGCCGCGGTACTGTCCAGCGGTATTTTTCCGAAGCAGAAGCGACTGGCGAGGTTGTCCGGCATGGTCGTTTGGGGCTTTTCCGCGATCAGCGGGCCGTCATCGACTTTGACATGAAGCGTTTTGGCCTGGTGCCGAAAGTTGCTGTTGGGATGAATTACAGCCTGCTTGGCAGTCCTGTTTTTCAGCGAGTTTTAGATGTTCAGGAGGCTATTCATGGCTAAGAATTCAATCGATGTATACGGAGCCAGCGGCAAAACAAACGTGCTCAATTTCGAGCCTGAAAACCTGCACCTGGTCACCGATAAGACCCACCCACTTTACGATGAGCGTGTACACCTGCCGATCGAGGAAGGGATGGTACTGAATATTGCGGAGCTGGGTGTACTGGAGCCGATCATCGTCTGGAAAGACCCTGAAACAGGGCTCACCTGCGTGGTTGTTGGCCGTCAGCGAGTTAAACATACCCTGGAGGCAAATAAACTCCGTCTGAAAGAAGGCAAGGACCCACTGCTTGTTCCAGGAGTCGTTAAGCGCGGATCAGCAAATCAGATGGCTAAATACATGGTCAGCGAAAACGAAATTCGCAGACCCGATACGCCGCTTGGCCGGGCTAAAAAAATGTCAGATGCCCTCGACCGCGGGCTCGATGAGGACGACATTGCGGTGTTGTTTGGCTGCAGCGTTCAGACAGTTCGAGCAACGCTCTCCCTCCTCGATGCTACTCAGGCCGTCAGGGAAGCGGTGGAGGCTGGCACAGTCACCGTTACCCAGGCGCGTCAGCTGGCATCGCTTAAACCCGAAGAGCAGCGGGAGAAAGTCTCTGAAATCGAAGCGGCAACAGCTGGCACAACCGGTCATGAAAAAGCCCGGCGTCAGCGTCAGATCCTCGGTGATGCAAAGCCTCGCCTGAAAACACGCAAAGAAATCACAAAAGCCCTGGAATCTGCCGAGGGTGAGTATGCGAGCGCACTCCGTTGGGTGCTTGGGGAGGCTGTATGACAATCGTAAAAACCCATACCGGCACCGTGATCACCAAAGACGGTCCGAAGGTAAAAAAACTGCACCAGACAGAGCGGATGTGGGTCGTCGGCAAAAACGAGTTTTACCATAAAGAAACCGGGCGCCGTCACTTTGCAGAAAATACGCGCCGCCGGTTGTTGTTGGAAACGATTGAGGCGATAGGTGGTTCACATGACTGAACACGTCGAAAAATACACAAACAAGGCTATAGAAATCATTGCCGACTATATCCAGCGCACTAACAAGAAAAACGAGCAGTTACAGGAAGCGAAGGTGCGCTTGGATAAAAAAATCGCTCTGTTCGCAGACGATGAGAACTGCAACACAAACAGGCTGATGTCCGTATTTTTACCAGCAATGACCAGCCATACCCGAGATGGCTTTTTCGAAGAGATAGCAGCGGCGTTAGAAGGAGCCAACCAATGACTAAGTATGAATTACTCGACTCAAAAATAATGAGCAAAATTGATGCGCACCCTACGCCATTTTCCAGTCTGTACGTCAGGGATGTAGCAGAAGAATGCGTCCGAATTGCAAAGGATGAGAATAAGCCAGAACCTTTCCGCATTCTCGATCGCCGGCTTCAGGCGCTACGTAAAGCGGGAAAAATCCGCAGTACATCCAAGGGCTGGGTGAGGGCTTAACCAATGACCAGTAAATTAACCAAAGAACGCCTCCTGGAAATCGCTGAAGATGGATTCCTGAAGCATGGCGAAAGCAAAGAGTTGGCCCGCATGGCGCTGGCCGAAAAGGCCAGCGAGCCGGTGATATTGTACCGGGAGTGCAATCCCTACAACGGCTTAACCACAGGCTGGCAAGAGCTTACCGAAAACGAGTTCTCATTCCTCAAAGAGAATGCCGGGGAAAATGCAGAGTTCCTCACGCTCTATCGCCACGCGCAGCCAGCGCCGGTAGTGCCTGATGCATACGTGCGCGATGAGCGCGGAAGAATGATGCTTAATGGCGTCTGCGAGCCGAAAATTGGCTTTGGTATAGGCTGGAACGCCTGCCGCGCCGCCATGCTCGACCGACAACTTGTCGACCATGTCGATGAGGAGTCGCTAACCAGCATCAATCCCGCGCCAGCTATGGGTTCGTTGTCAAAAACAGGTGAAGTGCTGCACACCAACTCTCCGGCGCAAGGCGGCAACTCTTCGGTAATTCCTGATACATGGATTCCGGTAAGCGAGCAGATGCCACCAAGTCGTCATGAGGTTTTGGTCGGGCGTTGGTGGGGAGAGAAGCCGCGGTGGTGTTGCAAATGGGCAACGTATAATCCTGGCCACCCTGATGCGCAGAGTAGCGGCTGGTTGATCCCCGGCGGGTCGTGGACGCCCACCCACTGGATGGAGTTGCCAGCCGCCCCGCAGGAGGTGAGGTGATGGACTCTTCCCTGGAATACGCCTGCAAACGCCTGCAGGAACTGGAAAGCCTACTGCTGGTGGATGTGCCTGAAACAGTATGGCCAGCGGAAGTCGGCATGGTCTTCTATCTGAATGGCGGAAGGCAATAATGAAATAAAGATTACTGAAACCATTCGAGATACAGCTCCATGATTACTTTTGGTTGTAGTTTGAACAGGATAACTATCGTTTAAGTCGATTTAATGTGTTGGTTTGGCTAAATGAACAGTATTTTAATGGGGGTGAGCATTTATAATATGCAATCATAGATCTGTGTAACCCTCTGAAATATTTGTATTTATTATTTTTATTGGATGATGAGTGGGGTGTGATAGCAAAAAGATTCATCGATCGATAGAATTTTATTGATCGATGAATCCTTTCAATCTAAACTATGTGTAATGATGTTAGTGGAGATCAATAATGGATAAAAGATACTCAAGTCAGGCCTTCTTTGATTTCCTGTATACCCTTCCTTCTTTGGGGCTGTTGAAGGATGCGACAGCTCGAAACCTCAAAAACTCAGCTTTGCTGTTACTTTCCGCTGTGGATCTCAACAGTGAAGATGACATTCGTGATTTTGATGTCGAACAGTTGATCGACAGATATGTTGAAAATCAAAATTCGAAACCAACTGAGTCAAGTATTCAAAACTATAGAAGCCGTTTTAAGAGCGCAGTTAAAAAATTCGATGAGTACGTATCTGTTGGAACGGTGCTTGACAGGTCTGAAGACGACAATGAATTCGCGGGGTTAGATGCTGTGGAAGAAAAAATTGAAAAGGCTAAATTAGTACCCGACGAGAAAGTAAAAACCTTCAATTTACCAGTGCTACTCCGTCCAGAGACAGGGGCTTTGATTACTATTCAAAACTTACCTACGAACTTTACTGAAGAGGAAGCAGAACGGATCTTATCCATTCTGAAAGCTTACATTCGGTGATAAGAGATTTGAGCCCTTCCTTTGGCGAGAAAGGGCTCAGATTGGGGATGAAAGCACCCGCAATCGGTACTGCATAGACAACAATACCATAGCGGATCCCCATAATTTTATCAAGTTTCAGGGAGGTGCTCTCCTGAGGCGAGGATAACTTATGGCTTTAAAAGAAATTGCAACAAAACCACTACCTGCTGGATTTCGCTGGGTAAAATGTCGATTCCGCCGAGCTCGCGCTAAGGCAGGAACGCCTGATTCAGAGCGACGCGTCCTGGATGCCCATGAGTATGGTTATAAATGTTGGTCCTTCCCCGTAAGGACGAAACCCTAAAATTAAACCCGCTTCGGCGGGTTTTTTATTATGGAAAAACATCAATCTAAACATAAGCATGGTGTTGGTAAAAAGTGCTGCAGAGGGGTTGAACATTTCATGCAACCGGTATACTGTTTATTTATACAGTATCCATGTGAGGTGCTAACCATGAAAGTTGAAGTCACAATTGATAAACATAAAAAACTCCCTGATGGCGCTATACCAGCGCTTGAGCAAGAATTGCTGCGCCGCTTGTCCCAGTCTTATGATGACTGCAAATTAACCATTCGACGCACAAGCAACGATGGACTTAGCGTTTTGGGCGGCGCTGATGGCGATAAAAAACGCGTTGAGCAAATTCTGCAAGAGACATGGGAAAGCGCAGACGACTGGTTTTATTAGTTTAATTGTGATGGTGGCGGCTCTTATCCCAGAGCATCGCATTCGCGTTTCCCTTGATGCTGCTACCCGTTTTTTATGAGTGCGTCTGTATGTCGCTCAGGGGGTAATGTGACAGATGGTATTGACCCAAATCAGCAGGGGAATGTGTGGGCCACCATTACGGACGGATCCGGACATGTGTTGTGCTCATTCCGATTAGCTTTGAATGACCGAATCCTTTTATCGAATATTAATAGTGAAGTATCGGTTAGGAAAATAGCTAAAGATGAACACCTCTGGACAAGAAAATCATTAGTGGAGGTTATTAAGGAAATGAGCTCTAAAAATTGACTATTAACAGCTAGCTACATCATACTTGCAGTGCTGGTCTGAACAACCAGCCACCTGACAGTAATGCGCCACCGGAGAACGTGATGGCGCAGCTTCACTTAATAAAACAATCTCAAGGTATCCTGATCCCCGCGACGCCGGAGACCAGTGATTTTCTGCAATCAAAATGCAAGCTCGGATCCGTTCTGGAAGCCGATTATAAGCTTGTCCGTAATCCGGCGTTTCACCGCCGTTACTTTGCTTTACTCAATCTCGGTTTTGAATATTGGGAACCTACCGGCGGGGCGATTTCGTCTAACGAGCGCAGGCTTATCACAGGTTACGCCAAATACCTTGCTGCATATGGCGGGAGTGAATCGGCGTTACTTGATGCCGCCGGGCAATATCTCGACCGAATAGCCGAGAAGCGATCCGGCTATATCAGTATTTGCAAATCCTTCGATGCTTACCGGGCGTGGGTCATCGTTGAAGCCGGCCACTATGACGCCATACAGCTGCCCGACGGTACACTGAAAAAACATCCTCGCAGCATATCTTTCGCCAGCATGGAAGAATGCGAATTTCAGGAACTGTACAAAGCATCGCTGGATGTTCTCTGGCGGTGGATCCTCTCTCGTTCGTTCAACAGCCTGCAGGAAGCTGAGAACGCCGCAAACCAGCTTTTAAGTTTTGCGGGGTGATGCCGATGAAATACTCATGGTTTCACCATCTCGAATGCACAACGCAGCAGGCCGACGAATTGGTAGCGAGATATCGTCAGCGGGGCGTAAAGGTCGAACGAAGCTTAAACCCTGACTTTATGACATGGACCGTCAGCGTGCAGCTGGTGGAGGACAAAAATCCGCCTCGGCCAGACTCTCGCTGGCGCAACAGGATGTGGGGGTGAGTATGGCGAACCTTCGCAAAGCGGCCCGAGGTCGCGAATGTACAGTGCGGATCCCTGGTTACTGCAACGGCAACCCGGAAACCAGCGTGTTGGCGCATTACCGCCTGGCGGGTACGTGCGGCACAGGATGCAAGCCTGACGATACTCAGGCGGCGATCGCCTGCAACGGGTGCCATGACGTAATCGACGGCAGAACCAAAACCACCGATTTCACCTACGACGAATTGCGCCTGATGCATGCCGAAGGCGTGCTCAGAACTTTGGCTATATGGAAACAAGAGGGGTTACTGAAAGCATGAAACTCGAAGCATCCTTAAAACATTTCAGCCCTCAGGGTATGCACATCAGCGATGACGTGAAAAGCACAACACCAAATCGCCTGACAGGAACAGATGTTATGGCGGCCATCGGTACCACCAGCAGTCGTGCGCGCTTCGGCTTGGCCGCTTTCTTCGGAAAGGTTGGTATCAGCAAAACGGATGAACAGCTCGCAGTTCAGGCGCTGGCGCAGTTTGCCATCAAAAACGCTCCTAAAAATGTCCGCAAAGCCGCTGGTGACAAACTCGGAGGCTGCATGTTGACGCTGGCGCAATTTGCCTTTGCGGAATATTCACGTTCGGCGGCCACCAGCGCAACGTGTCACAGCTGCAGCGGTACTGGGTTTATTTCCCAGCATGAAAATGTAATTAAGCACCCTGGTATTTTCAATGCAGACGGTGTCGAAGTGAAGGCCCCAAAGATTAAAAATGAACTGGTGAAAAGGGTCTGTATAGTGTGCGGAGGAAAGAAAGTGATCCATGCGCGATGCAGGTGTGGTGGTAAAGGTGAGGTGTTAGATCGCAAAACGACCAAAGAACTTGGCGCACCGGTTTTCAAAACATGTGAGCGCTGCTCTGGTAATGGCTTCTCTGTTGTACCCTCAGCGACGGTACACCGCGCCATTCTGAAGCGTCTCCCGGATCTCCATCAGTCTTCGTGGTCACGCAACTGGAAACCGTTCTATGAGGGTCTGGTGGACACGCTGCGTCAGGGTGAGCGACAAGCGGCTGTAGAATTCGAGAAGGCGACAACTTACTAATGTGATTGGCGCAAATGGCGACACTTATTTGCATATTAATGTTGACTTTGCATAAAGGTGTCCTGTACGCTTTCAATCGTGGGATATAACGCCCGTACGAAATCAATCAATGAAGCCCTGCCTATATGGCGGGGTTTTTCTTTTGCTTAAACGTCTCAGGAAAAGGTGCTGCCGTGTGTTCCAGTAGAGCGCTCTTATTGTAATAATGCTGTTTTATGTTGCAAGGAGCGGTGAACTATGGATATTCGCTGGTGGCACTATGTGTTGTTTTTTATTTTGATTGCAGCCTTTTACAATATCGGTCCCGAGGCTATTGGGCGTGGCTTAAGAGAGCTTGGCGGAATCATTGTTGATGGCATGATCCACAAAAACTAGCAAAAACATTGAAATCAAAGGCTCGAACTTGTGGGCCTTTTGCTTTTCTGAACTCAGCGCTTTTGAGTAATGGCGTGCTGCACGACTCATTAACGCCCATGTGCGAGAGCCCTGAACCAGATTGAAGTTACTCAGCAATAAGAAAACTGCATGTCATCATTTGCTTACATCTTATTGACCAGAAAATTAACATGTTGTTAATCTATTCGTGTGGTGAATCCCCCTGTGCGGAGGGGCGGAAACAGCAAGTAATGCGAGTTAAAAAGTCCGCGAGTCACGGAGGCTGTCCAAAGACTCATCGGGAGGCACCCGGCACCATGATGCAATGCTACTAAGCTATTTGGTAGTGGGGTTGCCGTTTCGGCTTCTCCAGCTATGTTTAAAAGGCAGTAACGGACAAACGAGCGCTCTCCTGGTAAATCGGTAGCTCGGACTATTAGGTGCGTTTTCGTTCGTTACTATCTAGAATGCCTACTTTCTGCCCGTTCCTGTGAACGGGCTTTTTTTATTCCTAACCACTTCGATAAATCTAAGAACAATGACTATGCATTCATCTGCCGGTATTCCTTTCCCCGTCAACCGGGAGGAACTCACAGAAGTGAGAAGGGGAGAAGAATGTTATTTTGCGTATGAATCTCAGGCCATGACAACGTATGGCATTGAAGAGACGTTACCGGGATGTTAAGGTTTTATAAGTGGTGAATCCCCCTAGCGGAGGGGCGTAAACAGTTAGAAGCGAATCCTCAGCGCGAGTCACGGTGACTGACCCACGACTCACCGGGAAGCACCCGGCACCACACATACTGCATAACCCCCTAAAGGCCTTCCGTAATGGAAGGCCTTTTCTCTTCCGGATGGCAGAGCGTCAATTTTCAGCCCGTAGGCCTATACCTGTCTTAGAGGTGTTCATCTGGCCACTTTGCCTAATGGGCTTGCTTTTCTAATCTTTACGGGAATTGCAGTGGATGCTTTACCAGAGATTAGGATGGCGTAAAGCCTAAGCGGTGGGGAGTTTTTCTTGAGTGAAAATCTTACTACAGTGAGGGCACATCAGCGCAGAGCCTTTCTGGACTCGGGTGTAACTATGTTCTGATTGGTTGGTGCAGCCAGGGCAGGTACATTTGATGAGGTAGTTGCGATTGTTTTTTGAGTTTTTGCGTTGTTGCATATGATATTTCCTGATGAATGGTCCGCAACCATACACTATCCCCTGGCACATAGCTCGCGTTGAATTCCCTAACCACCTTGTCAAGGTGGTTTTTTCTTTCAGGTACCCGGAATCACCATTGATGAGTATTTCTCCTGCCGGTCCTGATCCTTATCACACACAGCACCCCGTTAACCCGGAGGTGAACCTATGGCAAAGCATATGCAAGACAAAGAAAGCATGGCCGGAATCACCTGGCTGGCTCTGCTGATCATTGCTGGTTGGGGCGGCCTTGTCCGATTCCTGATGGATGTGAAGCAGGGCAAAGCAAAATGGAGCTGGATAAATGCTTTTGCGCAGATTGTGGTTTCGGCTTTTACCGGGGTTATTGGTGGGCTCATCAGCATTGAAGGTGGCCTGAGTATTTACATGATACTGGCCACTGCCGGTATCAGTGGTGCTATGGGTTCCGTAGCGCTCACATATTTCTGGGAACGAATCACTGGAGTGAAAGCACAATGACAGCAGACCAGACTATCGAGGGGATCCTCGGCAAAGAGGGTGGTTATGTCGATCATCCGTCGGATAAAGGCGGGCCGACCCGCTGGGGCATCACCCAAACCACCGCCCGTGCACATGGCTACACCGATGATATGCGAAACCTCCCCAGGGAAACAGCAAAGCAAATCCTGCTGAGCGATTACTGGACCGGCCCCCGGTTCGACCAGGTGGCAAGTTTATCAACGTTACTGGCAGATGAGCTTTGCGACACTGGCGTGAACATGGGGCCATCGGTTGCAAGTAAGTTTTTCCAGCGCTGGCTCACTGCCCTTAACATGCGCGGGAAGTTGTATCCCGATCTGATCCCGGATGGCGCCATTGGCCCCCGAACCATCACTGCGCTTAAGGGATATCTTTCCGCCCGCGGGAAAGAAGGTGAACAGGTTCTGTTGCGTGCGCTGAACTGCAGCCAGGGTGCCAGATACCTCGAACTGGCGGAGGGCCGCGAAGCCAACGAGGATTTTCTCTACGGCTGGGTTAAGGAGCGTGTCCTGTGAAGATGATCATTTTCGCTTTGCTCGTGCTGGTGGCTGTGCTCGTTCTGTTACTTCTGCGCAAATACACCCGGCTGGAGTTCGTTAGCCATGCCAGCCTGCTGCTGAAAACATGGTCTGTAAAGCTGGGGGCTATCGGCGCGCTGGTTGGCGTGTGGGCGCAGTCGTTCCCGGATGCTGCTCTGCACGCCTGGGCGATGCTGCCGCCGGACATTAAAAACATTCTGCCACCAAACATTGTGGCACTGATTAGCCCTGCGCTGGTTGTGCTGGCGGTGCTATCGCAATACGTGCGCCAGCCTTCATTGAAAGATAAAGCCGACGAACTGAAGGAGCCGCAGCAATGAGCTTCGAAATTATTGCTGGGCTGGTGGTCGTCATCCTGGGTGCTATCGCTGGCGCGTTCGGCATTGGTCATGCTCGCGGGGCCAGTAAGGCGAAAGCCAAAGCTGATCAGCAACGTACCGAAGAGAACGCCGCTGCTACTGTCGCCGCGGCAGAACGCCGTGCTGAAGTCACGAAAGGGGCCAGCGATGTACAGGAAGACGTTAAGCGTATGGGCGATGACGATATTGATCGGGAGCTGCGCGAAAAGTTTACCCGCCCCGGTAGTCGTTGACACGGCCTGCAGCTGGGTGCGGATCATCTACCTGACTGACCACGATATCGATGTGTTGGATAATCAGACCAAGCGTGACATCCTGGCGCACAACAAAGCAGTGCAGGCCAATTGCTCGCAGCTCACAGAGAAGGGTTCCAGGTAATTCAGCTACAAACGCAGAACACTTTAGGTACTGAAATTTACATGGCCACATGAACAAAAAATCAGAATACGAGACAACAGAGCGCTGAAAAATGAAAAGTTGGTATCTAAGTCAGGTGCATTAAGGCACTATGGATTTTCAATTCCTTCTATCTAAGAAGCTGCCCATGACAAGAAATTCACTCCCTCAACTTCCGCATGGTTATCGATACGGTGACGAGCACTCTATTCACCCTCATTGTGATGGGGATTATTTAGCTCCGCAGGGATGTGTTATTAAGTCCGTTAACCTTGTAGATGGGGTGGTTATTTATGTGCCCATCCAACGCTATATCAAGCATCTAGATCTTTGGGTTAATGCCGAAGGAACTGTCGAATAAATTGTTAGTTACCGGCCTCGTTCGGGAGAGCTGAGAATTGCCATCAAAAGACCAGCAGAGATGCCTGGTGCTCTGGTTGAATGTTCCGGCAAGTTGAAAATGATTGGTTCAATGAGCTCTTTCGATATTTTAATGCTATCGATAACTTAAATGAAGCTATCATCACGTTATCACTGCCAGCCAACACCAAAACGGCAGTGGTCAGTTAAAAAGCAGAAAAGCCTCTCCCGGGTGGCTCCTGAGAGATTTTAGTTTTCTAACTGGTACCAACCAAAGGTCGCATTTTTATGCGGCCTTTTTTATTGCGCGTAACAAACATCCATAAGGCAACCGTTCTGCTTGTTCACTCGGCAAGAATTAATGCGAATGCATCACAGAGGCCATTTACTGAGTGGCTTCGATAATGCTCCCCACATCGCACAGAGGTAACACATGGCAGAGATCACACCTGCAGAACAGATTCGACTGAATCTGCTTTCCACCCTGAACTACGACACAGCAGCAGCAAAAGAGGCTATTGCGTTCGTCCAGGATAGCCAGCTCAAATATCAGCTCTTCATCCAGCAGTACAGCCGCGTGACAACTGAATCGGAAGTGGTTGCAAGAACCATCAAAGCGGTTCAGGAGGCGACCGAAGCTCTGGCGCTTTTTGATACCGCCGCTGAGTAATCATCACAAATGCCACCTGCGGGTGGCTTTTTTAATGGTTATCGAATAGGGGGAGCCTATGCCGGTATGCACGATTTCAATAGAAGTAAAAAGCCGCTGGTGGCTACCGTTCTACGTCAAGACACTGACTTTATTCTGTCTGATGTTCCAGCGCGAGCCTGATTACGAAAAGATTTCCGCATTTATCGCGAAGTATGGCATCGGCCAGAAAGTGAAGGCGGGACCAGTGCGAAAGAATACGGAGTAATCCATGGCAAAACCGGACTGGGGCGAGCTTCAGCAACGGTTCCTGTCCGATCATGCCGCAACCGGCGTATCACCGAAGGATTGGTGTGAAGCGCAGGGACTGAATTACGCTACTGCCCGCCGATACATCAAGAAACCCACTGCGCAAACTGCGCAAAAACCTGCACAGAAGAAATTGTGCACTGCGCAAAAGGAAAAGTGCGCAGAAGAGCTGGTGGAAGATGATGGACTCACCGATCAACAGCGTTTATTTGTCGCGGAATACCTGAAGGACAACAACGCCACGCAGGCCGCTATCCGTGCCGGGTACAGCAAGAAGACAGCGAATGAGCAGGGAGCAAGGCTGTTAGCAAAAGTTAGTATTGCGCAGGCCATTGCGCAGCAGCAGAAAGCATCCATTGTGCGCACGCTTGGAAGTGCTGATGAAGTGCTTGAGCAGATGTGGCGCCTGGCCACCTTCGACGCCAACCAGCTTTCTCAGTATCGCCGCGGTAGCTGCCGTTACTGCTGGGGCTTTGGTCACCAGTATCAGTGGCGCGATGCCGTAGAGTACGAAGAGAAGCGCCTCGAAGCACTTGAGCGTAAACGTCGGGAACCTTTGGATGATGGGGGATACGGCTACGACCACACTAGCGCACCTAACCCGGAATGTCCTCGCTGCAATGGGGATGGTATCGGCCAGCCTTTCTTCGCTGATACGCGCAAGCTGGCGCCTGATGCAGCGCTTGCCTATTCCGGCGTGAAGCTCGGAAAGAACGGTGTGGAGATAACCGCTATCAGCCGCGAGCGAATGTTCGAGGCGGTGATGAAGCGTCTCGGCCTGGCTGATAGTGAATTCGCCCAGCGCCTGCAGCAGATAGAAATTGAGCGCCGGCAGCTGGAGATCGACAAACTTCGCAAAGAACTGGCCGCTGACCCGGAAGATGACGAACCAACGCCAGTTGCGATCAATATCAACGTAGTCGATGCGCGAGTGAGGGAAGAGGATGGCGATAGCACCGACGCTTAACGTTCCTCAGGCCAAATTCCTTGCGATGCAGTACAAGTTTAAGGCCTATGTCGCCGGCTTCGGTTCTGGCAAAACATGGGTCGGTTGCGGCGGCATCTGCAAAGGAATGTGGGAACACCCAAAAATCAACCAGGGTTACTTTGCGCCAACGTATCCGCAGATTCGTGACATCTTTTATCCCACCGTTGAGGAAGTAGCCAATGACTGGGGGCTGAATGTCAAAATCAACGAGGGGAACAAAGAGGTTCACTTCTACGCCGGGCGCCAGTATCGCGGAACCACGATCTGCCGCTCGATGGAGAAACCACAAACCATCGTTGGTTTTAAAATTGGTAACGCGCTGATTGATGAGCTGGACGTGATGCCCGCGCAAAAGGCGCAATTAGCCTGGCGAAAAATCATCGCGCGTATGCGTTACAAGGTGCCCGGCCTGCGTAACGGAATAGACGTCACCACGACGCCGGAAGGGTTTAAATTCGTTTATCAGCAGTTCGCAAAGGCTGTGCGTGATAAACCCTCTCTCTCAACGCTGTACGGACTGGTTCAGGCCTCGACGTTCGACAACGAAAAGAACTTGCCGGCGGACTACATCCCGTCATTGATGGAGTCATACCCGCCGGAACTGATAAAGGCTTATCTGCGTGGCCAGTTCACCAACCTGACCAGCGGGACGATTTACCATCAGTTCGATCGTAAGCTGAATAACTGCCGGGAAGAGGAGCAGCCCGGCGAGCCTCTGTATATTGGTATGGACTTTAACGTCGGGAAGATGGCCGGGATTGTTCACGTGTTACGTCTGGGGCTTCCGTTTGCGGTGAATGAAATCGTGAAGGCTTACGATACCCCTGACATGATTCGCATCATCAAAGAACGGTTCTGGCTGTACGACGGCAAAGATTATCGCAAGGTGCGTGAAATCTATATCTATCCGGATGCTTCCGGTGATTCTCGTAAATCCAGCAATGCCAGCGCCACTGATATCGCCCAGCTTAAGCAGGCTGGCTTCAATGTGGTTGTTAATGCATCAAACCCACCAGTGAAAGACCGCATCAACGCGATGAATGCCATGTTCTGCAATGGCAACGGCGAACGTCGCTACAAGGTGAACGTACAGCGCTGCCCGGTGTACGCAGAATCGCTCGAACAACAGGTCTGGGCCGAGAACGGTGAGCCGGATAAAACGGCGGATAACGATCACCCTAACGATGCCGGCGGGTATTTCATTGTGAAGCAATTCCCGATCATCAAACCAACCGGAAAAGTCACCCAACTGCGGATGTAAAAACATGCCTGATATTTCAACGCCCAACCTCGACTATAACGATATGGTTGAGGCATGGGATATTAATGATGCGCTGATGGGCGGCACGCTGGAAATGCGCCGGCAGGGCAAGAAGTATCTCCCGAAATGGCCGAACGAAGATCCTGAAAGCTATAAGGAGCGTTTAGCTTCGGCAACGTTACTACCTGCCTATGAAGAGGCCATTAAACAAAACATCGGGCGAGTGTTTGCTGAGCCGACGGTATTGAGTGAGGACTCTCCTGAACAAATACGAGAGTTGTCGCCAGATATTGATATGGAAGGAAACCGGCTCGATGTCTGGGCACAGCAATTTTTCAGCATCGGATTCCAGTATGGTCTGGTACATGCGCTGGTGGACTTCCCGAAAATTGACTCGGAGGCAGTAAAAACTAAAGCCGACGAAAAAGCCGCGGGATCCCGCCCGTATGCCACGATGTTAAATCCTCGCCAGGTCATCGGCTGGAAATCGAAAGTGGTTAAAGGGAAAGTGGTGCTGACCGATCTGCGTATCAGAGAGGTCATCATTATTGATGGCGATGATTACGGGCAAACGAAAGTTGAGCAAATACGCCATATCATGCCGGGCAAGGTTGAAATTTATCGCCGAAATAAAGGTGATAACGGCGAAAGCCAGTGGCAGATTCACGACGAGTGGGAAACCAGTCGCGATGATATTCCCCTGGTGACGCTTTACACGAAACGCACAGGCTTTATGCGCGGTTCACCGCCACTGCTTAATCTCGCCTTACTGAATATCAAGCACTGGCAGAGTCAGAGTGAACAGGACAACATCCTTCATGTCGCTCGCGTGCCGTTGCTGGTGGCTTACGGTCTGGCTGATGGCGAAACGTTGACGATAGGTTCTTCCTCTGCGACTCGTTTCGATGACCGCCAGCGGCAGGGACTGGAATATGTCGAGCATACCGGGGCTGCGATTGAAGCCGGTAAGATTTCCCTTGAAGATCTGGAAAACCAGATGCGTCAGGCCGGCGCAAAACTGCTGCGCGCGGAAAACACCTCAACCAAATCTGATGACCAGACGCATGAAGAGCGCATGCAGGAAAACTCCCCTCTGTATACGATGGCGAGTTCTCTTGAGGACGCCCTCGATAACATTCTGCAGATTATGGCGGAATGGCTGGGCGAGAAAGAGGGCGGCAATGTCGATGTACGCACCGAACTGGATGTTTCAGCCCAGACGTTTGATGCCACAGCTGCAACAGCTGTTCAGTCGCTCCGTCAGGGTGGTGATATACGTCAGGTCGATGCTGTTCGCGTATTGCAGGCGCTGAAATTCATCGACCCGGACGCCAAACCGGAAGAGGTAATCGACGAGTTGCGGAATCAGCAGGTCACGCTGGCCAGCGGACTGAGTAACCCGGGTGGTGCAAATGGCAACGGCGAATGACAAGCTTCAGGATGAATCGATAGCGCATGCGATATGGATAGCGCGGTACAGCACCAGTGTAGCTAACAGGATGATAAAGGTCCTGAATGACAGCGACGCTGAGCTGACTGCTCGGTTGCTGGTGGCGATGGATACCCTGGATGCGGACAGCTTTACCGTCTCGCGACTGGAAGCGCTGCTCAGTAGTGTCAGGGCTCTCAATCGCGAGGCTGTGCAGTCAATGTACGCCGGACTATCTGATGAACTGCAGCAACTCGCTCAGCACGAAGCAGGCTTTCAGCTGAGCCTGTTCCAGTTTGCGATCCCCGATGATGTGTTATCGCTTCACCCGCTGGTGGGTATTTCACCGGATGCAGTGTATGCCGCGGCGATGGCACAGCCATTTCAGGGGCGCCTGCTCAGTGAGTGGGCTGATAACCTTGAAGCCGATCGCATGGCGCGTATCAGCAATACGGTGCGGCAGGGATTTCTGCTGGGTGATACGCATGAGCAGATAGCCCGCAAGGTACGCGGACACGCTAACCGTGGTTATCAGGATGGCGCGTTGCAGATGAGCAGGGCCAACGCCGGCAGCATTGCCAAAACAGCTGTAGGGCATCTTGCGGCAACGGCGCGAAAGAGCTTTGCGGATGCTAACGACGACATCCTGAAGGGGAAACAGTGGTTATCCACTTTGGATAACCGTACATCAAAAGACTGTCGGATTCGCGACCGCCTCAAGTACACACTGGATAACAAGCCGATCGGCCATAAGGTGCCGTATCTGCAGGGACCCGGGAAAATCCATTTCTGCTGTCGCAGCGTCGAAACCTACATCCTGAAATCGTCTGATGAGCTGGGTATTGCTGTAGGGCAAATATCAGATAGCTCACGTGCCAGCATGGACGGGCAGGTGCCTTCGGATACCGATTATCAGGGCTGGTTCTCGCGCCAGTCGTTTACGCGCCAGTCCCAGATCGTTGGCGTAACCCGGGCCCGGCTGATTCGTGACGGCGGCATGTCGCCCGATGACTTCTACAACGACAAGGGCGAATGGCTGACTCTGGAGCAACTGCGTAACCTGGATGCTCAGGCGTTCAGCAACGCCAGACTTTAAAGCTTTTAAGTCCTCAATCAGGCTACCTCCGGGTGGCCTTTTTTATTGCCGTGATCCGGATGGTGAGCGGTGCAACGGTCGGATGACCCCGAAAAGGTAACCACATGAAACTGAAAACAGTCGAAGTTAACGGTAAAAGCTATGCAGAAGTCGATTCCAGCGGTTTACCCGTCTACGTCCACGATGACGGCCAGGAAGTTGGTTTTGATGCTGTGCAGGCCGTTGGGAAAATCTCCTCTCTGAATGGCGAGGCGAAATCTCATCGTGAAGCCAAAGAAGCAGCTGAAGCCAGTCTGGCTAAGTTTGCCAAAATAGGTGATCCGGCGAAGGCACTCGAAGCGCTGGAGATGATGACTAAAATCGACCAGAAAAAACTGATCGACGCAGGTGCTGTTGATCAGGTTAAAGCGGATATCACCAAATCCTTCCAGGCGCAGCTTGATGAAGCTACTCAGCGTGCGACGACCCTTGAAGGCCAGCTTTACCAGGAAATGATCGGCGGCCGGTTCTCTGGCTCGAAATTCATCGCAGATAAAGTAGCAATTCCGGCAGATATGCTTCAGGCGCGGTTCGGTCAGTCCTTCAAAGTCGAGGACGGCAAAGTCGTTGCCTATGATGGCTCTGGCAACAAAATTTATTCCCGCTCGAAGCCGGGCGAACTGGCGGCCTTTGATGAGGCGCTGGAGTTCCTGGTGGAGCAGTACCCACAGAAAGACCACATTCTGAAGGCCAGCGGCAACCAGGGAGGCGGCTCACGGCAGTCTCAGCATTCACTCGGGCAGAAAACGATGAAACGCGATGCGTTTACCAGTTTGAGCCCGACAGATCAGCAATCAACTCTCAAAGACGGTATCACCATCGTCGATTAATTCTTTGCCAGCCGCCGGATGGCTGCTGGTGCCGGAGCTGGATAGCTCAACCAACCCTATATTTTAATCTCCAAGGAATCTATACACATGGCTAATACGCTTACCGGGTTGATCCCGACTATCTTCACGGCTCTGGATACCGTATCTCGCGAACAGGTCGGTTTTATCCCGGCTGTATCGCGCAATGCGAAAGCTGATGCGGCGGCGAAGGACCAGACTGTTACTGCGCCGGTTGCGCCACCGGCAACCACTGTTGATATTACCCCGGGGGCTACTGCGCCAAATGACGGCGACCAGACGATCGGCACCGTTGATGTCAAAATCACCAAATCCAAAATGGCCCCGGTCAAATGGAACGGTGAGGAACAACTGGCACTGGGGCCCGCAGGGACATACAACACCATCCTTGCTGATCAGTTTAAGCAGGCTTTTCGCGCGCTGGCTAATGAGATGGATGCAGATCTCGCTGCTCTGTATTTCGCATCCTCCCGTGCTGTTGGTACGGCCGGCACCGCTCCTTTCGGTATTGCAGGTGATTTGTCGGATGCGGCCAACGCGCGCCAGGTTCTCTCTGACAACGGTTCGCCGACAACTGATCTGCAGATGGTTCTCGGTTCTTCGGCTATCGCTAACCTCCGCGGTAAACAGTCTGTTCTGTTCAAAGTAAACGAATCCGGTACTGATGCGCTTCTGCGCGAAGGTATCGTGGGGCGACTGGAAGGTTTCAATATCCACGAATCCGCGCATGTTAAGAAACGCGCTGCATCTCCGGCTGCCGGATACCTGGTGAATGGAGCAAAAGCCGAAGGCGATATTCTGATTGCGATTGATACCGGCACAGGTGCTTTTGCTGCGGGTGACATTGTTACCTTTGACGGTGACAGCAATAAATACCTTGTTGCTGCCGCGACTACCACAGCCATCACCCTGGCTGCTCCTGGCTTACGTCAGGCGCTGGCCGACAACACCGCAATTACCGCTGGTGGCGCCTACACCGCAAACATGGCGTTTGATCGCAATGCATTCCTGCTTGCATCCCGAACCCCGGCAATGCCGCAGGGCGGCGATACTGCGGATGATGTGATGAACGTTACTGACCCCGTATCTGGCATCACTTACCAGGTAGCACTGTACCGCCAGTATCGCCAGGTGCGTTACGAAGTCGGTTTGTCCTGGGGCGTAGCGGCAGTTAAGTCGGCGCACTCAGCGTTGTTGCTGGGCTGATAAACAGGGGCTTCGGCCCCTTTTTTTAGTGGAGGGCTAATGGCCGGATTAACAAAAGAGCAGCGCGCCCAACGAGCTGCTGAGCAAACTGCGCCTACGCAGGCGGATAACAAAGAACCCGTATCGACCACATCGCAGCTGGTGGCGATGGTTACCGATTTCCCGGCATTCCCGGGGGCGCCCAATACCGCCAACGTTCACCCTGATGAAGTGGAGAACTGGAAGGCGCACGGCTGGAAAGAAATGGAGTGATGCATGATCACTTTCATCACCGTTGAAGACGTCAATTCGATTCTCGGTGCCACCTGGACAGATGAAAGCAAAAAAGCCAAATCTGTGCTGATGGCTAATACCTGGATGAATGGACTTAACCTGAAAATGCCGTGCGATAAGGCAACTCACGAAATCATCATTCCTGACGATGTGAAGCAGGCTGGCGCCTATGCAGCGCTAGCGGCCTCGAATGGTGGCCTTTATCAGCAGAAAACCGATTCTGGTGTGTTGCTGAGTAAGACGGTAGATGCCGATGATGTCAGCGTTTCAAAGACCTTCGCGGAACTCGCTACCAACAGCTCGGCATTGCTTGAGTCTGATCTGCAGCTGGCGCTTGCAATGCTAAAGCCCTATGGCGTTAGTCAGTCTCAGGTACGGCTGGTAAGGGGGTGATATGCAAAACACTGATGTGCATTATGCCGGTGACGGGCTCGGCCCTCGCGATGTGTTTGTGAATGGAAACCCGATCAATTATGTCGTTTACGCAAACCCGGCAAAGGGCGTTGTTGAGTTTGCTCCGCTCCCGCTGAGGGTTAAACGCAACGGCGAAATCTATACCAGGAAACTGCGTGGTAACGTCCTGGTCCTTTTTACTGGCGGAAATGTTTCTAACAATATCCCGCTTCAGCGTTTTGGTGAAAAAGGCATAGAGGAGGTAGACCGTGGGTATCCGCGACGAACTCCAAACTGAAGTCGCCGCAGCATTCGATACCGATCTGCAGGATGCGGTCAACGAGTTCGCCGGAAGCTACACCGTTCGAGGTGCCTGGGATCCGGTGACGGAAACCGGCACTGAAACTCATGTGACTTACTCGGGGCGTGGAGTACTAGCGCGCTATAAAATGCGCCGTATCGATGGCGTTAACATTCTGCATGGTGATGTGAAGCTAACCGCCCTGGTTAACGAGGTGACAGATAAGCCGGCCGTCGGGCATATCATCACCGCGCCGGATCCGATTACGGCTGAGCTTCAGCGCTACGAGGTCATCACCGCTTCTGCTGACTCTGCTGGCGCTGCGTACTCCATTCAACTGCGGAGGGCGTGATATGGCTAAGGGCTGGAACATTGACCCGGCCGCATTCGCCGGGCTGGTGGCCGAAGATGTCAAACTACGCCAGCGGACAATCGCCATTCAACTGCTGAATGAGATTGTTCAACGGTCGCCGGTAGGAAACCCGGAGCTGTGGGCTATCAACGCGACCGCGGTTCAGTACAACAAAGCGGTAGGCGAGTGGAACGAGTCTCTTTATGCCGATCCTGCCAATCTGACAAAGACTGGCCGTCTCAGAAAGAAAGTCCGTGTTAATGACAGCATGGATATCAGGCGCCCGGCTGAGTATCGCGCAGGAACCTTCAGGGCATCGCATTTTGTCAGCATCGGCGAACCTGATCATTCCGTCCCGACCGAACCGGATCCGCGCGGGACAATGACGTTTCTTAATGGCAAAAATATCATTGACCAGGCGCCAGCCTACTCGGTGATTTACATCCAGTCGAACCTGCCTTACTCCGTGCCTCTGGAGAATGGCCACTCAACGCAAGCGCCGACAGGCGTCTATGCCGTCTCGTTTAATGGTGTGATTCAGGCCTACAAATGACCCTTACAGAAATCAGAAATGCTGTCATTTCCCGAATGGCGGCACAGACCGCTATTGCCTCTGATGCGGTGGATTATCCCAATGGTCCGGTATTTGACCCCAGCAACCGCGATATCTGGGCCCGCCTCACCAACATTGCAGGGCAGGCAGGCGCAACCGAGATCGGGGATGGGCCGGTCGTCCACAGGACGGGCTTACTCATCATTCAGCTGTTTGTTCCGGTCGGCTCCGGGACGTTGCTTATCTCCCGAACGGCCGATCAGCTAACGGAGTTATTCGAGTTCAGGACCGATGGAAAGCTGAGTTATTTCGCTGTTTCTGCTGTGCCGGCTGGTGAGACCGATGGCTGGTTACAGCTCAATCTTCAAATTCCTTATCGCGCTCTGTAGCGCACAAAAAACAGGAGGCTCCTGTGAGCTCAGGTGCAAAAGTAGTAGCCGCGTTTATTCGCGAGACAACGCCAGGAATCACGCCAACAGCAGGGGCGTGGAACCTGCTGCGTCGTTCTTCATTTGGTCTGAAACCAACGCAGAACACCAATGATAATGACGAAATCGCTGGTGACCGTATGGCGCAGGGCGTTTCACGCGGCACTGTGGATGTCGGCGGTGATGTCGGTACGCGGTTTCGCTGGAACCAGCATGATGATTTTCTTGCCAGCTGCTTCGGTTCCGAATGGGTAAATAACGTGCTGACGATGGGTAACGGTCGCATTACGTTCTCCGTGGCGACTTTTGCCAGTGATGTGGGGATCGCCCAGATTGCCCGCGGTTGTCAGGTTGGCACCTTCCAGATGGAAATCCCGGCCGATGGTGATATCACTGCAACCATTACATTTGCAGGGCTGGACTGGGAGACGAAGGGGGACGATACCAGCTATTTCACCACGCCAGTGGATTTAGCGGGGGCGCTGCGTTACTCCTTCAAAGAGGTCACCAACATCCGGCTAAATGGTGTTGATGGCGGGACAGGCTTCTGCGTCGACACCTTTAACATTCAGTTCGACAACAATATGCAGACCCAGCGCTGCATCGGTACCGGTTCGGCGTTCGCCGGCGCAAACATTCCGACAACCTTTACCCCGTCAGGTCAAATCACGCTGTCATGGTCAAAAGCTGCCTGGGAGGTTTACAAAAAAACGTTCACCGGCGAAACGGTGCCGTTTAGCTTCACCCTGGAGAATGCTGAAGGCGCCTATACCTTCGATTTCCCGGAAGTGCAGATCTCCGGCGACTGGCCGGATGCGGGGAGCACTGACATTGTTCAGGTTCAGCTGGATATCACCGCGGCCAATACTCCGCCGACGATTACGCGCGTGCCTAAAGTGCCGGCGACGGCAATCAGTGTTGCGCCAGCCACTTCAACTGGCGCCGTGGGTTCTACTGTGACGTTAACCGCCACGCTTACGCCAGCTGATTCAACTGATACCGTCCAGTGGACGTCATCGGATCCGACTATCGCCAGTGTGGTTTCTACCGGGCAGAAAACAGCGAAGGTCACGCGTAACGCAGCCGGTACTGCAACAATAACCGGTAAGGCCCGCACCTTTACGGCAACGTCTGAAATCACCGTTACCGCGCCTTAATTTACCTGGCCCGTTCTGCAGTCATCGCGGAACGGGATTTTTTGGAGTCTTTATGCTGATTATTTCTTCTCAAATTGATTTGAACGGAGAACGCTGGTTTTTCCCTTACAAAAAGCCAGCAGGAAGTAAAAAGAAATTCACGCCGGAAGACGAGGCGCTATTTAAACTCCGTCTGTTGGTGGCCAGTAGCGAGAATCCACAATACCGCTCACGCAATGCGCTGGTGCGGCGCCATATCGACAAAATGGACGCGAGCTACCGGGTCGGTACGGATGCTTTCGATCTCGCCAGTGTGGGCGAGATTGACTCGGTTGATGATCTTCTCATCGACAATTGCGCGCGCTTTCTTCTGAAAGACTGGGAAGGCGTGGGGGAGCTGGTGGATGGTACGGAGACGGCGGTAGCGTATACACCGGAGCGTGGTGTTGCGTTACTGAAGCAAAACCCCTCTCTGTACTGGCTTATTCTGGCTGAGGCGGCGAATATTGCTCAGGGTAAGGAGCAGCAGACTCAGGAAACCGTAAAAAAGCCATAGAGGCCCAAAAGTGGCTAAAGGAATTCGCCGGCGAGCAGGGCGAGAAAGCAAAGTGGCGCAGGGAGAAACTAAATCTCCCGCCCATTCCGGAGCCTGAAATCGATGCAGTCACTGGGGAGATCCTCAACGCTTACGCCATGATATCGCGCGGCAGGAAGTATGCCGGCATGGCCGGAGTGCCGCTCCCTCTATCCCTGAACGATATCGAGCTTTACCTAGCATCGCGCACCATCCTGATCGACCGCATTGAATTTGATGCAGCGATACTGGCCCTTGATGATGCCTGGAGGGATGAGTGGGCAGAGGCACAGAAACGTACAGCAGATAAGAAAGGAAGTAACTGACCTACCATTAATGGTGGTCCATGCTCCTGAAAGTCGATGATAGGATGTTTCCGATTGCAATCAAAGGAAACATATAATGAAAAAAGTCATCGCTTTGGCGCTTGGAGCGCTGTTACTTTCTGGTTGTACAGTACGTGTTGCAGATTTGACTGTGGCGAGTACTAAAAATTACAACCTCAATGGGGGTAAGTTCTACAAAGGGAAACGTGTAACAGCAGAAGATAGCTATCCGGTTATCATCTTCCCTCTTGGCATCCCGAACGTTAAAACAGCCGCTGATCGAGCGATTGAAAAAGATCGCTGTGCAGTTGGTCTGTCTGACGTAGTTGTCACTCAACTTAACCACTCCTTCCTGTTCGGTAAGATTGGTCTGCGTGTTGAGGGTAATCTTGTGATTGACCGCAGCCTGCCGGGTTGTGAGAACGCAAGCTGATTGATAAAGCCACCATCGGGTGGCTTTTTAATTTATGGGGTAGATAAGTGAAGATTATTGGATACTTAGCGATTGTAATAGGGGTGATCTTTGCTGTATCGGCGCTATTTATGGATGTGACAGTAGCGACAAGCGGTGGCTATAGGGTTAACAATCTTGGATTAATGTCATCGCGCCAAAATTACATGATATTTGGAGGTTTCGTAGCCATCGCAGGTATCATTATTGCTCTGGTGGGAGATAAGCTAAAAGCGTCCGGAACTTCAGTCAAATGCCCTTACTGCGCAGAATTAATAAATTCCGAAGCGGTGAAGTGCAAGCATTGCGGGAGTGATGTAACTCCTTCGAAGATAATAGCTAACACTGACAATACTGGAGCTAGTGATAGGCTGGCTGATGTCAATGTAAAGTTAATCGCTGGAATTGCAATTACTGTCTTTGCGGTGATTATCGTAGCAATAATTTTTTACCGCCAATGAAGTAAAGACCCGACAGTTTCAAAAAGTTCCAACCTCGCTTTGGCGGGGTTTTTTATTGCCCGGAGAAAAGCACGTGACAGAACAAACCTCCCGCCTGGCCATTATTATTGACAGTTCTGTGGCAGAAAAGCAGGCTGACAATCTCGCAACTGCACTTGTAAAAATGACGCAGGCAGGTGAACGTGCTGCCACCAGTGCAGGGAAAGTGACAAAGGCCACTGATGAAGAAAAACAGTCCCTTTCTGAACTTTTAGATCGTATCGACCCGGTAAACGCCGCCCTGAACAAACTGGATAAACAACAGCAGGATCTTGCGAAATTCAAATCCAAGGGGATGGTAGATACCGATACATTCGATCTTTATTCAAAGAAAATCGAGGAAACACGAAACAGGCTAACAGGATTTCGCGACGACCTTGGTAAAACCGGCCAATCCGCCGCCCAGACTGCCTATGCCATGCGCATGATCCCGGCTCAGATGACAGATATTGTTGTCGGCTTATCCACCGGTCAGTCTCCGTTTATGGTGCTGATGCAGCAGGGCGGGCAGTTGAAAGATATGTTCGGGGGTATTATTCCTGCAATTAAAGGTGTATCCACCTACGTCATGGGGTTGGTGAATCCATTTACAGTAGCTGCGGGGGCAGTTGGTCTTCTCACTTATGCTGTTTATCAAAATCGGCTGGACATTGAAGCGGCAACAAAAATTGCTACAGAGTCGCTTGGCACTAACGGTGATGCTGCCGAGCGTCTTGCACTTAATATGGTTGCGATATCCGATAAGACGGGGCTGGCGATCGAAGACGTCGGCAATATGTTTATCACTACGAATGACGGTGCCAGCGAGGCAGTAAATAAATTAATTGATGTGGGGTTTAGTTACGATGAAGCACGACAAAAAGTCTCACAATATAAAGATTCGGCTAATTTTACGGCTCTGAATGCTGATATTGATATGCATCGTCGAGAGATCCTGAAAATAGGCGACTCATGGACGGCTGCGGCTATAAAGGTCAAAAATTATTACACAGCAGCCGACAAAGGTAAGCAGAATGTTGCCCTTGGTGGTGCAATAGACCCCACAATGAGATTTATCGGCCAGGCTATCGACCTGCAATCAACGATGAATGCTTTGACCATTCAGGGTAATAAAGCTGTTGCAGAGTCTGTTGACTGGATTAATAAGGAGTATCTGGAGGCAGATAGAGTTGCCGGTGCAGAAGCTCGGTTAAAGGAGGCAAGAGAGCAGTCCAGAAAAATTGCTTTCTCAGGAAATAAAGAAGCCATCGATCAGGCAAATGCGCTAATTGCTGTACGAGAAAAGGAACTTGAGCAGGCTAAAAAGGCTGAACAGCCTAAGACCCACAAAGGAAAAGCCTATACAGAGGACGCGGCAACCCGGCTGCTTGATCAAATAAACCAGCAGACAACTGCCTTGCAGTCCCAGCTGGATGCCAGTGACAAGCTTAACAGCGCAACCCAGGCGCGGGTAAAGTTCGAACAGCAAATTGCTGACCTCAAGTCTAAAACGCAGCTCACAGCCGACCAGAAGTCGATTCTTTCCCGTTCTGATGAAATCCTCCAGGCGTATAAGCAGCAGGAGGCACTGCAAAACTCCGTAAAAACCCTGGATGATTACCGGAAAATGCAGGAACAGGTAAAGACGAAGGATGAGCGGACCAACGATCTGCTTAAAACCCGTCTTGAACTGCTGGAGAAAGCCAAAGCAACCGGGCAACTAAAACCCGGTGAATATGAAAAAACACGGGCAGATATTTATCAAAACACCGATATGCAACTGCCCTCGACGGTTCGTAATGTTGTAGGAAACCTGACACCCACAGGAGGGCGACTCTCTGGAACTTTTGAGGGGATGCAGGGGCAAATCAATGAATATGACCAGGCGCAGCAGGAGCTCCAGCGCTGGCTGGCAGCTCAGGAGGAAGCTTATGCGAAGGCCGGCGAAATAACTGCCGAGGGTGAGGCAAGAATGACGTCGATTCGTCAGCGTGCAGCGGATGCAAATCAGGTCATCGAGGCTCAGAAAAACACCATCATATCTGTGGCCACGCAGTCCTTGTTTGACAGTACCGCCGACATCATGCGAACGGGGTTTGGTGAGCAATCGGCAATCTACAAGGTTGCTTTTGCTGCGAGCAAGGCATTCGCTATCGCTGACTCTATGGTGAAAATCCAGCAGGCTATAGCAAGTGGGGCAGTAAGCGCGCCTTATCCGGCCAACATCATCGCTATGGCCTCAATCGCTGCGCAGACTGCCAGTATCGTCTCAAATATCCAGGCTGTTTCAGGAGTTGGCTTCGCCTCCGGCGGTTACACCGGCCCCGGTAGCAAGTATCAGCCCGCAGGTATTGTTCACAAAGGAGAGTACGTCTTTGACCAGGCGTCAACGAACCGGATCGGCGTGTCTCAGCTTGAGGCACTTCGAAATGGCCAACCGCTAGATGCAACTCTGGGGCGTACAGGGTTTGGTACTGGTATTCAGAACGTTAACAGCGACAACAGCAGCAAGACCACCATCCATGCTCCCATTGAGCAGCATTTCCATACCCCGCCCGGTGTGACACCTGATCAGATGGCTCTCTCCATGGCTCAAACGCAGAAGCGGGCGACAACGGAAGCCCTTGATCAGGTTGCTGCGCAAGTGTTGAGAGGAGATGGGAAAGTTGGTAAGGCAATGCGCAGTAAATATCCAGGCAGAGGGTTAGAGTGATGACTGATATCTACTACCCGCATGACAGTCTTCCGATGCCATTACAGGAAGGATACGGATTCCAGCCTGTAAGCCCGTTAAAACGAACCCAGTTAACCACCGGCCGCGCGCGGCAAAGGCGAGCTTATACGTCCACACCGACGCAAGCCAGCATCACCTGGTTTATGGAAACCGATGCGCAGGGACTGGCGTTTGAGTCCTGGTTCCGTGATGCGTTATCTGACGGGGCTGCATGGTTCATGATGAAGCTGCAGACGCCGGCAGGCATTAAGTTTTACAAATGCCGCTTTACAGATATTTATCAGGGACCGGTACTGGTGGCCCCGATTTACTGGAAGTACACAGCGACGCTTGAATTATGGGAACGCCCCCTTGCTCCTGCCCCATGGGGTAATTACCCGGAATGGATCGTCGGCAGCTCACTGCTGGATATTGCGCTGAATAAGGAGTGGCCGAAGCATGACTCAGATTAAACGCCTCTACGCCAGCAGCGGGCCGGAGGTGGTCATTGAGACGCTGCAGATCACCATTGGTTCTGACGTCCATTATCTGTGCCAGGGCTACGAGGGTATTACGGCAACGACGGAGAACGGCGATACCGTAACGTTTACCGCCTGTGCGATAGACATTGCTCTGCCGGCGCGCAATGCGGACGGTACGCAAGATTTGAAATTTGCCCTGTGCAATATCGATGGTGTTGTGTCCACGGCGATCCGCAATGCCCTGGCTAACAGATTGCCTGCATCGCTGACGTACCGGCGTTATATCTCCACGGATTTAGCGGCCCCTGCGGAAGTGCCGTATACGCTGAAAATCAAGTCTGGTTACTGGACGGCGACAGAGGCGCAGATTACCGCGGGTTATATGAATATCCTTGATACAGCTTGGCCACGTTACCGCTACACGCTACCTGTATTCCCCGGACTGCGTTATATCAGCTAAGGGATCCCAATGTTCAACCCTGATAAATACCGTTCTGTTAAATGGCAGAAGGGCGGTAGAGCCTACCCGCTACTTGACTGCTTCGGCATTGTGAACGAGATACGCCGCGATCTGAATTTACCCGTCTGGCCCGATTTTGCCGGGGTCACCAAAGACGACGGCGGCCTCGACCGGGAAGCGCGCCGGATGATGCTTACCCTTGAGCGCTGCGAACCCTGCGAAGGGGCCGGGGTGGCCTGTTATTCCGGGTCGACTGTCACCCACGTAGGGATCGTGGTCAGTATCGATGGTCTGCTGCATGTGGCGGAATGCAATCCGGGAACGAACGTCACCTTTCTGCCGTTGCCGCGGTTTAAGCGGCGATTTGTCAAAGTGGAGTTCTGGCAATGACCATTCGTTTTTACCCGTCCCGGCTTCCTGGTGAACCACTCGAAACGCATGAGCATGGTGTAACCAGTATTCGCAGCTGGCTGGTGGCAAATGTTGAAGGCTACGAGGATCGGGATGTCCCACCGCTGACCGTTGAGATTGAGGGGTTGTTAATTCCGCCAGGCGAGTGGGCTAAGTGTGTGATTCGCCCTGATAGTGATGTCAGGCTTTATCCGGTTCCCTTCGGGCTGGAGGCCGCCACAATCGCGTGGATCGGCGTCGGTATCTCCGTTGCCGCTGCAGCCTATTCGCTTTTTATGATGAGCAACATCGATAAGGGTGGCTATACCTCATCCACAGGGCGGAGTCTCGACCTGAACCCGGCAAAGGCAAATACGGCAAAACTCGGTGATGCCATTCGTGAGGTGTTTGGCCGGGTGCGTATCTACCCTGATTATGTGGTGCAGCCGGTTACCCGGTTTGATGACGCCGATCCTACGAAAATGCGCGTCCAGATGCTGCTGTGTCTCGGTGTCGGTGATCTGATTTATACCAATGGCGATATCCGGGTAGGCAGCACTCCTGCATCGACGCTGCCTGGTTTCAGCAGCATCCATTACCCGCCAGGCGCGGACGTTTCCGGCGATGAGCGCAGTGAAAATTGGGTCAACAGTACGGAGGTCGGTGGGACATCATCCGGTACAGGGCTGGATATGGCCCAGACGTCGCCGGATGCCGACGATATTATCGCAGACAGCATGACCGTATCCGGTTCGAGCGTAACGTTTACCGGGCTGGATACGGATGATGATGACGATAATGACGAGAACGATAACGCACTGCCGCCCAGCTGGGTCGCTGGCGCCGTGGTCGAACTTAAAGCCCCGGCGAACTACCAGATCACCACGGCGGCCGGATACAGCGTTATCGCAAGCCCACTGCTGACGGAGATCGCGCCGGTAGTAGGTATGCCGGTGACGCTGGGGTTTAACTCTGTCGATTACGATCTGTTTATCGCGTCATATACCCCTGGTCAGGCTGCAGTGCCCGGCACAGGGGGGAGTGCGGCAAAACTCCAGGCCAGTGCGGCCCCGACCACCTACGATTTTTCGACCAGCTCCAGCACGTTCACGATCACCTGGCAGGGGATTACCTACCCGGTGTCGCTGGTGGCTAACTACGTCTCGATGTCGGGGCTGCTGGCGGCAATCACCGAAGGACTCACTGGCTCCGGCCTGGTTGCACAGGACAATGGCGGCACCGTACTGATAACGGAGTCGGCCAGTCCATTCGCGGGTGGGGCGATCACATCTTCTGCGCTGCCTGTAGCTGTTTTCGGTGATGCCCCGGTTTACACCTCCGGCACGGCATCAACCGGCGGTAGCCCGGCGGTAACGGCGAATGTGACGCTTGCCTATAACAGTGCCACGGGAACGGCCTTTTCCGGCATGCCGGAGGGGGTGCAACGGCTTTCACTTGCCCACCGTGGCAACGAATATCAGATCATCTTGGCCGACGGCACAACGGCGACGGTGGCGCGCCTGATTAATGGTGCCGTTGATGAGTCATGGCCGGGATTCACCGCCAGGACGATGATCGACTATGAGGCTACTGGCCTTAACGACACGCTGAGCTGGCTGGGGCCGTTCCTCGTATGCCCTGAGAATGAAGTGGTGGATGCATTCGAGGTGAATTTCTCGTTCCCGAACGGCATCTGTGGTTTTGACAGTAAGGGCAAAAAACGGATCCGCCACGTTGAGTGGGAGATTCAGTATCGCGTCTACGGTTCCGGATCGGGGTGGGTGGGTCACCAGGGCGAGTATGCGCTGAAAAACGTCAACGGGTTAGGTTTCACTGAGCGGATCACCCTCAGCTCTCCGGGGCTGGTAGAGGTTCGCTGCCGTCGGCGCAATGAGCAGGGCTCAAACAACGCCAGGGATTCGATGTACTGGCAGGCACTGCGCGGGCGACTGCTGACGCGCCCTTCATCCTATCCCGGCGTGTCGCTGATGGCAGTGACCGTTGAGACGGGCGGGAAGCTGGCGGCGCAGTCGGACCGCCGCGTAAACGTTGTGTCCACGCGGGCCTACGACTCAGGAACGGCCAGAACCATTTCTGGGGCGCTGCTGCATGTCGGGAACTCGCTGGGACTGGAGATGGATGTCGACACCATCAACGTGCTGGAGTCTGCATACTGGACGCCACGCGGCGAGTATTTCGACTTTGCTACCGGCGACAGTATCTCAGCGCTGGAAATGCTGCAGAAGATAGCCAATGCCGGGAAGTCACGTTTTCTGCTGAGTGATGGCCTGGCGACGGTCAACCGTGAGGGGATTAAGCCCTGGACTGGCGTGATCACTCCGCATGAGATGGTGGAGGAGCTGCAGAGCGGATTTACCGTGCCGTCCGACGATGATTTTGATGGTGTCGACGTGACGTACATCAACGGCGTCACCTGGGCAGAGGAGACTGTTAAATGCCGGACGCCGGACAATCCCACGCCGGTGAAAATCGAGAACTACAAACTTGATGGGGTACTGAATCAGGATCACGCCTACCAGATCGGCATGCGTCGCCTGATGAAATACCTGCAGCAGCGGGTGACATTCCAGACCACTACCGAGCTGGACGCGCTGTGCTACAACCTGGGCGATCGCATTGTGCTCACGGATGATATTCCGGGTAACAACACGATTTCCTGTCTGGTGGAGGCGATGACAACGGCTGGTGGCGTGACAACGTTCACCGTCACGGAGCCGCTGGACTGGTCGTTTGAAAACTCCCGCGCGCTGATCCGCTATCAGGATGGCTCTGCCTCAGGGCTGATGGTGGCGAGCAAGGAGGGTGATTTTCAGCTGTCAGTCCCGCACCTGAGCGAGTTTGATGACCCGATGAAGGTTGACCTGTCGTCGGCAACCATCGAGCCGATCCGCCTGGTGTTCTGCGGCTCAACGCGCCATGTCTACGACGCCATTGTAGAGGAGATCGCCCCGCAGTCAGACGGAACCTGTCAGGTCACCGCTAAAGAATACCTGGAATCGTTCTACCAGTACGACGACGCCACATACCCCGGCGACGCTGCTTAATACCAAAAAAATCCCTTTCAACTTTTCTTTCGCTCAAACCCTCGTTTGGGCGAACGCCTTTTTTGGAGCAAAAAACATGGCCTTTAACCCGGAGCTGGGGAGCTCGTCTCCTGAGGTGCTGCTCGATAATGCCGAGCGCCTGGATAAGCTGGTCAATGGGCCCGCCGCAGATGTTCCCGACCGTGGTGGTGATCCTCTTTATTCATGGCGCCAGATGATGGCTAAGAATGACGAAGTTCGGCAGAACCTGATTCCTCTCAGTAAGCAATATATGACGCTGGCAGCGGCGCAGGCGGATATCGCGAATATCCCTGAGGGGAGCACCACGTATTACCGCAGCCCGGACGACAGCGCGCTCGCAATCGAGGTGATGAACGTTGGCGGGACGCTGCAGCCTACCGGGCGAAAAATGCCTTCTCAGCAGGCTGTAGACCAGATCAGGCAACAGATTAACTACGACTCTGTGCAGATCCTTAAAAGCGCCTATGACGAAGATGGCAATGTTTACCTTCTTCTCGATGAGTTTGGTGAGCTTTTTATTGCGAACCTCGGTCCGGTTTCAGTTCAGGAAAAGTTCAGAAAGCTGGATGCGCTAATTCATAAAGACCGCGCTGCTAACCTGCATGAGTTTCCGGATAAAAATGCAAACGTACCCGCTTTTATTGATGAACTGGGTGATTTGTATATCGCTGGTCTGGCCCCCTTTTCTGTTGCACAAAAAATCAGAGCCATCGAATCTTCAATTGTTAATAACGATGAACATGACATAACGCACCAGTACGATTTCAACGGGCGTCTGATTTCCTTTCAGGATGCTTTTGGGGAGGTGTTTATCCCCGGTCTTGATAAATCAGTTCAGGAGTCGATAAAGGGGATCAGGGAGAACTACCAGCGTGACCGTGCGCCGCATATTCGCCGCCTGACGGATGCGCAGAACCGGGCGCTTGAATTTACTGATGAGGATGGAAGTTATTATCTGAAGGGGTTTGGTGGGAAATCGCTGGAGGAACATTTTAACTCGCTCAAAAAGCGCGTTAACACGCTGTATAAGGCGAAAGCGATTTTTGATGCCTGGCTGGACTTTGGTATTGACTGGAACGGTAACGAATCCATCTCACTGCAGATGCAGACCGCAGTCAACTATGTAAGCAAGTTGCCATATGGTGGCGAAATCGTTTTTCGCCCTGGCGTATATCGCCTGCATACCTATATCACTGCGAAACCTAACGTGACGATCCGCTGCGTTCCAGGCGCGGTATTCATGCCGATGCTGGCGAATGCCGCGTTTTATTACCGTTCGCCGCAGGAAATCTACCTCGAAAACTTTAACCTGATTGATGTCGAGATCGACGGTTCTGAACAACACTCGCCATCCTATGACGTGGGGGCAAAAGGCACATACCTGCAGTATTTCCGTCAGTGTATGTTCCTGCGCTGTAACGTTCACGACACCGGGGCCACCGGTATCGGTAATGATTATCCTGACAGGTCTTTTGTTCTGGACTGCCAGACGGATAACTGCGGACGCCTGGCACCTGACGGCAGCGGCGGTGCTTCCGGTATCGGGATCGGCCTGGGTGCCATGCAGGACGAGCCCTTGATAGTGGCGCGCACCATTAACCGCAACAGCAAAAACTTCGGCATTTTCTTTGAGCAGCAGCGCCTGTCAGGGCCCGGTCAGCCTTACGTATCCCGGCAGATTATCGTATCCGATGCCGTATGTACCGGAAACGGGCATGGGTTTGGCGACTGTGGCGCATCCGGACTGGTGGTGGTCAACGGCCAATTCAATGACAACCTCAAAACCGGAATCAGCATTGATGCAGGAACGCTGGCTAACAACGGTATCGCTCCCCGACCGGGCAAGAACGGGCTGATGCTGAACTGTCAGGCGGAGCGTAACGGGGTGACCGGGCTCCATTATGACTCGACCAAAATTCAGGCCGATGGCGGCTATTCATTCTCCGACATGCACATCAACGATAACGCCCAGGATGCGATTTTAATCGAGGCTGGCGCTAACACCCTGGCGGATGTTCGCTTCGACAATATGGATATCAATAATAACGGTCGTTATCCGGTGAATGTTGCCAGCGGCACCTTTACCGACCTCGACTTCACGAATCTTCGCATGCTGCGAAATGGCGGTGATACCGCGTTTAAGCTGGACGGCAATATCACGCGGGGCTCGATTCATGGCTGTAAGCTGCGTTCGCAGAATGACGCTGCAGCGATTACCGGCGCAGGGACTATCAGCCATTTCGACATCGCCGAAAACCAGTACACCGATACCAACAGCAACCCCATCAATCTCACCGGCACACTGACTAACGTCACCTACGGCCGCAACCCAGGACTGGAGTAATTATGTCTTTAAAAACCGTATCCAATATGATTTATCAGGGTGATATCGCTGACCTGCCGCCGCTGACGGCTCCGATGCCGCGAGGGGGCGTTTACTATGCCGACCTGGTGAACAGCCTCTTTGTCAGCAAGCCGGATTCGAATTTCTCGAAGAACCGTAATTACGCCACGGCCCTCTCTTTCACCCGTACCACGCTGGCATCCTTCATCAGTGCCGCAGGGAATCTCGAATATGCGGCCATCAATACACCACGCATCGATCGCCATCCGGCGACCAGAAAGATTCTGGGTATGCGGGTGGAGAACTCGGCGACGAACTATGCACTGAGTGCACTGGATCAGACCGCCGCGAACTATGTGCCGTCGGGCCTGACGGTATCCGCGCCAGCTGCCGGGTGGTGTACCCTTACCGAAAGCACCATGAATGAAGCGCATGTGCTCATGGATAACCAGAGCACGATTGATCCGACCCTGTATAACGTGGTGTCCCTGTTTGCTAAAGCCGGGTCAGCACAGTACCTGCAGATTCAGGTTTTAGGCGCAGGGGCTCAGGCGTTCGCTAACTTTGACGTACGCAATCAGAAGGTTACCAAAATGGGCCGTCTTGCCGTCAGGGCCAACATCTTCCAGGGTTTCAATGACAGCGCCCGGTGTGTGTTGTGTGTGAAAGGAAGCGGGAATACTGTCGGCTCGGTTAAATACAGCCTGATTAACGATCCGCTGGCAGAGCCGGATGTCGCCTACGTCGGAACAGGGCGGACCATGCAGGTCAGTCTGATGCAGATCGAGAAGAACACCTATCACGCCAGCTCCGCGTTCTTTCCTGATGGCGCGGTAGGTGGCACTGCCAGCGCGAACCGCCAGGCAGACGCCGCCCGTCTGCTGGATATTCCTGCGGGCGTGAAATCAAACTTCTCGGTGTTTGTGAAGGGGATAATGACCCCGGCGGCACTCGGCAATGCTGGCGGCAATATCCTGTTCTCTCTGCTGAATAACACGGCACTGAAATACATTGGTTTCGGTCTGGGCGCGGCTGACAGCTCCAATGCGTTCCAGTCCCTGGCTGCGCATAACATTAACGCCGGTAGCACGCTGGCGGGCATTCCGTTTACAGGGAAAATGTTTTCACAGTATGGCGAATATGCACTGATGATCACCCTGAACAACGGCGTTCTCAAGGTCTATTCCGGTATGACTGATAACCCGGAAACTCTGCTGACCGGATGTCCGGCATTTGATTACGTCATGCTGGGCAGAAACAGCTCGGTTTCTGGTTCTACAGTGTCAAACTCTGGATTCTGGGGAGGCTGGCTGCAGAAAGCCGTACTGTTCGATTCGGCGCTCAGTGACGCGGATATGATTGCGCAGTTTGACCTGCTCGCATAACAGCGGTTTGCCGTAGGAAGAGTTAATTTATCCCCCGGCATTATTCCGGGGGATGATTTTAATTACACCAGAGTCGACAGCAGCACATCAAAACTCGTGAATTGCTGAGCCGGGGAATAATCTTCCGGCACAAAATAGCGATACACCTTAGCCTCAAATGGTGCTGAGACGTAAAGCACATCACCGCCGTTTCCTGGTGCAGACCCCAGGCGCAGAAGTGTGGGGGCGCTGTTGCCGAGTACCGAGTAGACCCATCCAGAACCTGCATTTTCCGCCAGGACAATGACAGCGACAGTATTCCCGGAAGACGTGTATTCCACCGAAAAATACACCCTCTGCTTGCCCCCCTGAACGGTTGCCGCCAGTGCTGCGGAAGTGTTTCCCCTCTCCGGCGGGACATACGCGATCTGCTGTTCGCTCCACGCAGACCCAGCCCATGTCGCAACGTAGACCCCGAACTTACTGAACCAGGTCCCGGAAGGATCATCCACGGTTCTGAAACGGTAAGTGATATGCGACAACCCCTCGCCATCAAACGCAAATTTCGCAGACTGAATCCCCATTTTCAGCCCGTCACTTATCGCCGGGTTTTCACCCGGCTGCAATGGCTTATACGCCAGCTGTCCCTGCGTTACCGGCATTGGGAGGGGCGTGTTATTTATTGTTCTCATCAGTCCATCAGTACCAATGACGCCATATTCTCCGACATGGCGGACGGCAGACGACGGGTAGGCCGACCACTGAAACAGAAGATGGACGCCATCCTCGTTAATGGCTATATCATCCGGGTAAATAGCGCGGTTGGCTGTTTCAGCCACATGCGCATAACGGGTCCATCGCAGCGTGCCGACGTCAAAGCGATAAAGGATACCCCCGCGTTTATTTTCCCCGGTGGTGCTCCGGCTGGCGATCCGCATCAGGCAATATACATCACCATCGGGACCTCTGCCGGTGATCGGGTACGTCCAGACCCAGTCCACATCCGGAAAGTCCAGGGTCGCATCCACCATTTGCGACACGTCGCCAGGGCGCGCGCTGCGAAAGTACCGCAGCAGGTTAACGTGCATCGACGTAAACACGTGGATATATCCCGCACCGTCCACAACCACAGATGGCTGATTATGGCCCACGTCATTGTTAAATTCCGCGACCGTCCCGTCGACGTTCTTACACATTCCCCGCGTGAGAGTACCATCGGCATCACGGCGAACGATTTCGACCTGATGATAACCGGCGGTACCGTACTCTTTACACAGCCCGTAACATTCCACTCCCTGAAAGCTGTCAAGGGGGTGCCACCACCCCGCCTGATTGCTCTCAGATGCCTGGTCTGAAATAACCGAAATCGACAAATCAGCCATTCACCGTTACTCCCAGATAACGCGCCCGTTTAATAAGGCGTTCTGCCACCCGCTCCATTTCACTGTCACTGAGCTTGCGGTCATAGAAAGCCGAACCATAGCCTGCCCATGCTGCTGCCAAGCCTGCCTGATTGGTCCCTCCCATCCAGGTGGCAGTCGTCCCGCTGTTCACCGCCGTGGAGGTGGATTTCTGAATGCCTGAAGCCGTCACAATACCAAACGCATGCCCGGTGCTGTCACCACACAGGAATACGGCGAACGCGCCCGTTGCAGGCGCAGTGATATCCGAAACGCTGGTACCGGCATCCATGACGCGCTGGAGCTTTTTGCTGGCATTCGTGCTGATACGAATATTGCGGTGACGCAGTATCCCTGCATCCGGACCCACGTCGACCAGCACGATAAAGGTGTAAGCATCCGGCGTAAAGGTGCCCAGAGTCAGACGGCTTTCCGTACCCGCTGCCGCTGCGACACCTTTTGCTACCAGCTGAGCAATACCGGACAGCGCAAAGGTACCTCCGAGGCTACCGAAGTTTTTAAGGCGCCGACCAGCCGGCAGCAGATCGCTTTCCAGATTGGCCCAGGCTAGCGGGCCAGTGACCGGCGGAAGATAATTATTTGCGTACGCTGATGCATCGGTGCCAGCGGCCATAATTGCTGTGCCCATAGGGATACTCCTTTACTGTAAGTTAAGTGCGCGCTCAGCCATACGCTGGCGGGAATTGTGATAAACGGCCTGGACCTGTTGCGCAGAAAGCGAATGGTCGAAGTAGATGAATTCAGCGATGTCGAGATTTTTGGTTTTGAACATGGCGTTATCACACCACCCGTTGCCAATGGCGATGTTGCGGCCGGAAAGAATCAGGCGATCTGCATCGGCCTCGCGCAGCATCTGATATTCTTCGCCACCTACGCTGATTGCCTGGTAACGCAGTCCGCTGCCCTCAAGTTTCACCACATGTGAAATGAACAGCCACTGGCCGACAGGAGGCTGTAGTGTCGGATAATGCCGGGACGTTCCCCGGTAACCGGAATTTTTCACACGCAGCCATCGCCGATCATCCCTGTCGGAAAACATCGACAGCTGATTGCCGGTGTAGGTGTCGTCGTCATCCCGAAGTGAATACCCGTTCTGTGTGCCGTAAATCACCACGCAGTCGGTTAACGGGGCCTGTTCAGGTACCCTGACCACCGCGCAGACAGTGTATTCCCCGGCATCGGGGATATCGGTCATCAGCGCGCCGCCCCAGGCGGAGATCGAAATGTAATTGTTATTGAATTCCGGCGCGGCCTGCGGTGTCAGCGTTTTATACCCCACACGGCTTGTATACGACGTGGACTCATAGCCAAACAGCCAGTGCGCTGCTGCGCTGCTCTCCAGTACAGAGGGCACAGGTTCGACGCTACCGCCGCCTCCATTCTTGCTGACCACATCACCATTTAATTTCACGCCTTCGATAACATACCCGAAGGGGTCAACGGTACAGCGTGCCCAGTCCGGCGCGTCAAATATGATGTTATCCCCGGCATACAGCCGCCCCTGCTTATCAACCAGAATCAGCTCGTTCCCGAATTCATCAGGGAAGGAAATAAGCGACTCTGAATCTGACAACTCATTATTTCCGGCAACCAGCGCGCCTCTTTCGGAAAACAGATTCACCGCATAACCGAAATCATCAACCAGCGTCAGTAGCGGCCCTGTTTCTGACTGGATCAGTCTGAGTTTCCTCGTTTCGAAACTATTCTCAGTGATCCGCCCGGCTTCATATCCCCATTCATCGCATAAAGAGAGCATGGTCTGGTCATCGCTGCTGAATATCAGACCTGTTCGGGCCATGACCTCCGCCGTTACCGCCTGGCTGATGGCCGCCACCAGGTCATATGAAGGCATACGGCGCCCGGTAGGCTGCAGCGTCCCGCCAGCGTTCATCACCTCGATTGCGAGCGCGCTGTCGTCCGGGCTACGGTAGTACGTGGTCGAGCCCACCGGAATATTCGCGATATCCGCCTGTGCAGCCTCCAGCGTTTGATACTGCTTACTGAGCGGGATGATGTTTTGCCGAACTTCGTCATTCTTAACCATCATCTGGCGCCAGGTATCGAGCGGTTCGCCTGCGCGGTCGTTAACCGTTCCGGCCGGACCGTTAACCAGCTCGTCAGCGCGTTTGACGTTATCCAGGAATATTTCAGGCGTCGTCGTTCCCAAAGGCGGGTTAAGTTCGGCCATGTTTTTTGCTCCAAAACGGTGTTCGCCAAAACGAGGGTTTGAGCGAATGGCCGCGGCTTTTTACAATCAGCCATTTCAAAGGGTTACAACATGCTGATTGGCTATGCGAGGGTATCCACCGGGGATCAAAACCTCGATTTACAGAAAAACGCTCTGATCCGCGCAGAATGTGAGCTGGTTTTCGAGGATATGGCCAGCGGGAAGAATGCCCGGCGGCCAGGGTTAAAGCGAGCGCTGCGACGGCTCCGCCCGGGTGATGTGCTGGTGGTCTGGAAACTGGATCGGCTTGGCCGCAGCGTGCGCGATCTGATTACGCTCGTATCGGAGCTACAGGCGCGCGGGGTGAATTTCCGCAGTCTTACCGACAGCATCGATACCAGTACGCCAGCAGGCCGTTTCTTCTTTCATGTCATGAGTGCGCTGGCAGAAATGGAACGAGAGTTGATCGTCGAACGTACTCGCGCTGGTTTAGCCGCAGCAAGGGAGCAGGGGAGAATTGGAGGGCGGCGTCGGGTAATGACGACTGATATCGTGGAACATTGCCGCCGGATGCTCGCAAATGGAGCTACCCGACAGCAGGCTGCAGATGTTATTGGGGTTGGGGTAAAGACGATTTACAAATATTTCCCTGTAGCTGGCGTAGGGAATTTTGAGAATCAGTAATCGTCAGGGATGTTGGAGATACCGCCCCACACGATAATCAGGCCAAGTATAGTCATGGCAAATAAGGTTACAGATACGCCTGAGATGATTAAAAATGTCATATAGTTCCTTGAGGTGTGTGTTGTCATTCATTAGACAGCAGGAACTGTAGAAGGTTGTGAGCTTTACAAATTTCTGGCAATCGTTTTTTGGTTAAGTAAACGGCCAATGGCTATATGTAAGAGTTAGTTGGGAACCACCAAGTACTTACTCGGGAACCTCTTGGTAAAGAATTGCAGGGATAATCGGAGATAGTTTGAAGACTACTAAGATATTTCCCCGGAAAACATTGCCTCATCCTTATAAACTTAAGGATTTCAACGTGGTAAAGCCTGCTGCTATTACAAAGTAGTCAGCAAGATAGATTCATGGTACATGACAAGTAGAATGGTTCATTTATATAAAGAGGCTTCGCCTTCAGGACGCGTTTTGAATCTGCGATGCATCCACAGGTATTGCTCAGGGGCTCGGAGAATTTCATGCTCGATGATCTTATTCATATAACCCGCTGCGGCGACCTTGTCTTCCCCTGGATAGCCTGACAACGGATTGCTGATATACATGCGATAACCTTTTTTATCGCTACGTCGAATCATGCTAAGTGTGATCAGTTGTGCACCTGCGAGTTTTGACAGAGCATATGTTCCGTTCGTTGAGGCTGCTTTTTTTACCGAGAAAAAAGGTGCAAAAACGCTTCCCTTAGGCCCATAATCCTGATCTGGTGCAAACCACACGGCTTCACCAGCTTTCAATGCATGAACAAAACCAGATAAATTACGCCGATTAATCATCGCCTTATTTGAACGCATACGCCCTTTTGTCTGTACCCATTCCATTAATAGATTATTGTGTGGGCGATACGTAACCATCATAGGATGGCATAACCCCATTACTCTTCCACACAACTCAAGGGACATAAAATGAATCCCGACAACCATTACCCCTCTGGTCGCACCGGTCAGGTTTTCAAGCCCTTCGACATCAAACCATTTTTTGACTCTCGCATCACTCCAGAACCAGGCCATTCCTGTTTCCATCAGTCCCAGTCCGAGAGAAACAAAGTTTTTCTTGACCATCTGGTTCCGGGCAAACGGTGTCATTCCTGGAAAGCAGAGTTCGATATTTCTAATCGCAATTCCTTCCCGACGTTTCAGAAAGGGTCTGGATATTTTTCCAAGACCAGAGCCCAGAATATGTAAAACCGGGTAAGGAAGCTGAACGAGAAGCCACAGCAGACCCAAACCAGTCCAGGTAAGCCAGTAGCGGGGATGGAGTAAATTATAAGTAAAAGTCTGTGACATAAATTTCCTTAATGCTAATGGAGTTATAACGCAAAAGGGAAACAATGAGGCAATTCGTCTTTAGCGATACATTTTGTTTTAGACAATTTAAACCCATCTAAATTCAGAAAAAATATTTTTGCAATGACTGGCAAAGGATTTAAAGAGTCAGGAATGAATTGTAAGCCAGCAAAGTTATTCTGTTATAAATTCATGTTTTATCATTGATACTCAAGAAATTGTCTTCTGGATTCATCATCATCAAGGTACTCAAAAGAAAGAAGGCGAATTTTGGTATGTTTATAAAACCACTCACAATCGTTTCGTTGAATAATTTCGCCTGGTTTGAAACATATCCCGGATGCCACCCGGATAATGGCATATTTACCATTACTAAACCTGACCCGGTGAATACAGAAAGGTTGGCCAGCCTGCCCGTGACAGCTGTTCGACAGGATATGTCCTTCAATAAAAACAGATTTTTTAGATTTCATTATCATACCCTCGACAACTGCAGTACAGGAGGAACGTTGTCATTTTCCGACATCACTGACGTTAAGTGGCAGAAGCTAATCAGCCGCCGATACACCAGCATTCTGAAGGTCTGAACAACAGTCCGCAGGCAGGGCACTCAAGAACCGCATCTTTTCTTAGCTTACCTGCTTTCTGATCGGCTCTGTGTGCGCATACCGGGCAGGCAACATGAACCGGTCTTTCTTTAAAATATCTGAGCCCTTTTGTATAAGACATAAATGATTCTCTGAGGAATACAGTAATTATTATACGCTTTAATATAAAAATAACTGGCATAAGTTATGTTAAGTTGTGTCTGAATGAGGTTATCAGATATTGAAAATTGAACGTCTCATTTATGGTACACTACCCTTTCGTGAGAAATTTAAGATGAAATCAGAAGACACCCTTGACTGGTATCCGGCACAACTACCGCCTGTGAAAATTATTCTTGGCGAAGCCGTGCTGGCTGTGGGTAAACAGGGCCGACCGATTAATACCCGCACCTTGCTGGAATACCTTCAGGTCATGCAGGACAAACAAAAAAGGCGGGATGACAAAATCGCCATGCAGACTGCGATTGATGTTCTCAGGGATAATCAGCGCATTAACGGCAGACGTTAATGCACCTCCGGGATCAGTGTCAGTTCTGAATGATCTCAACCGTATGGTTTTGTCCATCATCCTTCAGCGGTATTCTGTCATCAGGGAGGAGAACACCATCCAGCGTCACGCAATATTCTGCATCGCCGCGTGAAACACTAATCTGATAATGGCTTTCACCATATTGATATGCCATAGAAAAAGACGACCACTCATCCGGTAACCTGGCATGAACACTAAAGTCAGTGCCGGAACGTTTTATCCCCAGTAATTCCTCGGTAAGTAAACGCCAGGCCCAGCCTGCGGAACCGGTATACCAGCTCCACCCTGCACGTCCGGTATGGGGAGCGACGCTGTAGACATCAGCACTCATGACATAAGGCTCAGCTTTATAAATCCCGACAGAGTCCGCATTCAGGGTATGATTTATAGGGTTGAGCATTGACCAGAGTTGCCAGGCTCGTTCGGCATTCCCCATTCGGACAAAGGCCATTACTGCCCAGATGGCGCCATGCGTATACTGCCCTCCATTTTCCCGCACACCGGGCAGGTACCCCTGTATGTAGCCCGGATTTGGGCCGTGTCCGTCGAAAGGAGGCGTTAACAGTTTGATCAGCCCTCCTTCGTTATCCACAAGGTGCTTATCCAGCGCCTGCATGGCCTTTGCGCACCGTCCCGGGCTCGCGGCGCCGGACAATACAGACCAGCTCTGCGCAATCGCATCAATCCGGCAGTCCTGTGAGGTTTTCGATCCCAGGGCAGTACCATCGTCAAAATACCCGCGCCGGTACCATTCCCCATCCCAGGCGTGGGCTTCGAGATTACTTTGCAGGCGCAGAGCCTGTGAACGGCACATCGCGGCGACGCTTTCATCCAGCCTGCGCTCCGCCAGCGCTGCAAACCGCTGCAAAATGTCGTACAGGAAGAAGCCCAGCCAGACGCTTTCACCTTTGCCTTCGATACCCACCCGGTTCATCCCGTCATTCCAGTCACCAGCCCCCATCAGCGGCAGGCCATGCTCCCCGAAGCGAAGTCCATAGTGAATAGCTTTGACGCAGTGTAACCAGAGTGTCTCTTCGGTGCCGCTGATGACCGGCGTGTCATAGACAGACTCTTCACCAGGCTGAAGCGAGCGTCCCTCCAGATAAGGAATGCGTATTTCCAGTGCATCCATATCCCCCGTCGTTTCAACATAGTGGCAAACAGCAAGCGGCAGCCAAAGATAGTCATCGGAACAGCGGGTACGCACACCGTTGCCGTGTGGCGGGTGCCACCAGTGTTGCACATCCCCCTCGATAAACTGCCGTGATGCACAGAGTATTATCTGTTCACGCATCCGGTCCGGAGCAGCATGGCTCAGAGCCAGCGTATCCTGCAGCTGATCGCGAAAACCAAATGCACCGCCAGACTGATAGTAGCCACTCCGGGCCATAAGACGGCAGGCGACCGTCTGATACAACAGCCAGCCATTAACCAGTAAATTTACGGACGTGTCGGGGGTGTTAACTACGATTTTATCGAGCACATTGTGCCAGTGATTATGAATCCGGTTCAGCTCCTGGCGGACCGTATCCTCGTTCATGTAGCGGGCCAGCGTCTCCTGAGCACAAACATCATTCTCCTCTGTGCCGAGGATAAAAATAAACGTCCTCTGGTCCCCGTCAATTAATGTAACCGCCGATTGCACCGCTCCGCAGGGATCCAGACCGGCCCCCGTCTTACCAGAAAGCTTTTGCAGTTTCATGGCCGAAGGGGCGTGAAGGGAACCATTACGACCAATAAACTCCCGGCGGTCCCCTGTCAGAGAACAGTCATTACCGCTGACGGCAAAAAATGCAGTTCGGCCGCCACCATTATCACCATAAAAGTTATTCGCAAGCACCCCGCAGCCGCCGGGCGTTCTGGCCACATGTGTCACAATGTGAGGGGCTGAGCGCGTTCGTGTTTCTCCGAGCGTCCACTCTACATAGCCTGTGACGGAAAGTTGACGTGTCCGTCCCGAAGAGTTACTGAGTGTCAGGAGCACCAGTTTAACCGGATCCGCTTCGGCAACCAGGACCGTCAACTCGCTGTCTATACCACTCTCACGATGGGCAAAAACGCTGTAGCCAAAACCATGGCGGGTCAGGTAATCACCGTGTCCGCGAACTGGTAAAGCCGTCGGCGACCAGCACTCCCCGCTCTCTTCATCGCGCAGGTAAAATGCCTCACCGCTGCGATCGCTCACCGGATCGTTCTCCCACGGTGTCAACCGGTATTCATGGGCATTCTCATACCAGGTATAGGCCTGCCCTGCCTCTGAGATCACGCTGCCAAAACGGGAATTTGCCAGTATGTTCGACCAGGGAGCCGGTGTAAGCGCATTTTCCCGAAGGACGATCTGATACTCCCGCCCATCCTGAGAAAATCCACCGTACCCATTGAAATGGCATAACTGACTGGTATCAGGGCTCCAGTCCGTATGTTGATTACGCTCGCGCACAGCACGCGGAATGAATGCCCTTGCCGGCGATTTCAGGGTATGAATACGCTGGTTAAGCTGCTCAATAATACCCCCTGCGCGGTCATCAAGATAAAGACAGGCCACGCTCATCAAAAGCAACTTATCCTCAGCAGAGAGATGCTCACCGTTGCGGACAAAAAGCCCGCCCTTTTTATCCAGCAGACTGGCTTCAGACCCGGCATAAATTAACTCCATAATCTGATTTTGTAATCCCTGCTGGTAGCCGCCGGGGCTGTTATTCAGGATAACCAAATCAACATTCAGCCCTTTCTGTCTCCAGTAACGGTGTGCCTGAATCAGTGTGGTCACTGAGGTGATACTTTCCTCGCTGGTTATACTCAGCAGCACTATCGGCAGATCCCCTGAAATTGCCCAGCCCCACAGTCCGGACTGGCCACGCCGGTTGCGGCCGATCGCCTGTCCTTCGGCGCGCAGCTCCTGGACAGGGTAAAGCACAGCGCTGGCGAGACAATTGAACAACGTGGCATCATCTTCACTGGCGTTCATCTGGCGCAATACCACCAGACTGTGAGACCAGGCCAGTTCAAAGACGCGATCGGCGATAGGGTAATCGCGATATTTCTCCAGCAACGCCAGGCTCTGCTGACGGGTCTCGCTGATGCCATAAATGATATCAATCGTAACCGGCTGCCCCGGCTGCAGAATGATGGCGTTGCGAATTGCCAGTATCGGATCCAGCACCGAGCCCGACGTGTTGCTTAGCATCCCTCCCGTCTCTATTGCCTGGGCATTCGCAGGGTTTCTGCCACGTCCAATAAATCTTGCCCTGTCCGTTTCAAACGACACGTTATGTCGGTTATCGCCATGCACCACCATCATGTGAAACAGGCAAGGGCCCGGTTCATCCGGTGAGCGCGGACGCCGGTGGCAAAGAATAGCGTCACGCTCAGGAGCCAGCTCAGTCTGAATAAACAAATTGCTGAATGCCGGGTGTGCCAGATCGCTGGCATCAGGTGCCAGTACCACTTCAGCATAGGTTGTCAGCTCCAGAGAGCGAGGCTTGCGACCACGATGAATCAGTGTGAGCCGTCGCAATTCAACATCATCCTCCGGAGAGATCACCACCTGAGTTTTGACGCTGAGTCCCCCGAAGCTGCGTCTGAATTCTGCCCCCGCATCGGTGAACAACACTTCCTCGTCTTGTCCGCTGGTGTAGCCTGTCGGTTGCCAGGTATTGCTCCACACATCTCCCGTCTGGGTATCGCGGATGTAGCAGAATGCTCCCCAGTTATCACGGGTGGTATCACTGCGCCAGCGCGTTAGTGCAATATCATTCCAGCGACTATAACCACCGCCCCCCGCGGTCAACATCAGATGATAATGGCCGTTGGACAGCAGTTGAATATCCGGGGCGGGAGTATCCACGCTATAGAAAATACGGGGTTCATAGCGGACGGGTTTGACCCTGCCCTCATGAGATTCAAAATGACGGCGCGGACTGTACAGATCGACCGCATCCGGCACGCGCTCCTGTAACAGCAGACTCGCTGACCGGAATACCGTGCTGGACATAAAGCGTTCAGTCATGGGGGCGTCAAGCAGCACATGAGCCAGCGCCTGAAATGCCATACCCTGGTGATGCGCCATCCAGGACTGTACCACCGCATAGAGCTGACCGGTTGCAAGACGTGAGGGGGTATAGTCCAGCGCTTCATAAAAACCGTATTCTCCGCGTGCACCATTTTTTTGCAGCCTGAACAGGTTCTCACAGGCTCTCTGTGGGGAAACCATCAGCGCCAGCAGCGTGGCGTAAGGAGCAACAACCATGTCATCGGCAAGTCCCCTGCGCAGACCGAGCCCCGGTACGCCAAATGCCTGATACTGATAATTATGCTGAACATCAAAAGCATGATAGCCAGACTCTGAAACACCCCATGGTACCCCGCGTTCTTTCCCCCAGTGAATCTGGCGCATAACCGCCGACTGACTCATTTCATCGAGCAGGCTGCCGGGCCAGGTGGGCATCACCAGATTCGGCATCAGATATTCAAACATGGATCCGCTCCATGACATCAGGGCAGTTTCATTATCAATCGTGGTAAACAATCGACCCAGCGCGTACCAGCTTTTAAGAGGCAGCTGATTAGTCGCAATGGCAAGAAAACTGGTCAGGCGGATTTCAGACGGCAGGAGATCGTAGTGGCTCTTGTCAGGCATATTGGTGTCACAGTTATAACCGACGCTGAGCAGACTGGTTGCTTCACTGTACAGAAAGGCGAAATCCATCCGGGCATGCTCATCCAGCCGCTGTTCCAGCTCGGTGATAATATTGAGTCGCATTCGGGCCTGCTCCGCCACTGACGCCGGAGGCGTTCCTGTACCGGTTAATGTCGGACGGGCAAGCTCGCTCAGCGTCGGCAGCTTCTGTTCATTCCAGGATGCAGGCAACCAGCCAAGCAACAGAGACCACTCATGGCAAAGCTGAACCAGTTGATGCTCCAGATGTCCAGCCCAGCGCATCTGAAGAGGAGATCCCTGATGACATGCGCTGGTCAGATGGTTGCACTGGGTGCGCATGCTTTTCAGTTCGCTGAAAAGCGCCTGCGGAGAGAGCGACACCGCGTTCAGGCAATGCTTGCGCAGCAGTCTCAGGCTGTCAGGTGGGTTCTTACCCCACTGTTTTTCCAGAATATCCAGCGTATCGTTCAGTCCTGCCAGTATCTGTTGGTTGCTTAAAACAGGCTGATGACGCATGGCGGACAGGCCTGCACGCAGGGTCAATAAATGCCCGGCCATATTGCCGCTGTCGACGCTGGAGATATAGCGTGGACTTAGGGGGACCAGCGTACGGGTGTCATACCAGTTGTAGAGATGGCCCCGGTAGTGCTCCATTTTATCCAGCGTGTCGAGCGTGAGCGACACGCGCCGGAGCACCTCTCCGCCAGGCAGGTAGCCAAAGTCCCATGCCGTCAGGTTAGCCATAAGTGAAAGACCAATATTGGTAGGAGAAGTTCGGTGTGCCACCGTCGGTTGTGGTATTTCCTGATAATTATCAGGCGGAAGCCAGTTCTCTTTTGCTGTGGCAAATGTTTCAAAAAAAGCCCAGATTTCACGGCTTGTCTGGCGTAACAGCTGTTTTTGTTCCTGATTAGGCGAAAAAACCTTACGCACGGGCTGGCGACTCAGCCAGCTCATCAGCAGCGGTGCCACACACCATACCAAACCGATCGGTAACGCAATCCCCAGCAGCTGTGGGGCAAATTGTCCGGTCAGTATTGTCAGCGCCACGCCACCGGCAACGTTCAGCCACATCGCCTGATAAAAACGTGCAACAGTGGGTCTGGCCTGACTGCTGTCCTGGCTGTGGCTGACCCACTGGCTGAGGTGACGCCTGCTTATCCCCAGTCGCCATAGCGTCACGGCGATCGCTTTCAGCGAATATCCGGCTTCGTGCGGCAGTATCGCAAAATTAAGGCTGATACCTGACAGACGCTTTAGTGCGCCCGCCCCCACCAGTAACAGATGCGGCTTCACGCGGCGACGCAGAGGTTTATGCAGAAGGTCGTGGCTAATGCAGAGGATGGCTGGCAACAGCCATATCAGCAACAGTATGCCCAGCCAGTAAACCGGATTGGGTACCCAAAGCAGAGTGAAGAACAGCAATACCAGTAAGGAGGGGGCGACCAGACTGCGACGTAGATTATCGAGTAATTTCCAGTAAGAAAGCGCGGTCAGCGGATTCCTGACCCGGGTTCCATCGGCTTTTCTGACGCGTGGTTTTAGCCAGTTAAGCAGTTGCCAGTCACCCCGGATCCAGCGTGAACGTCGTGCAACATCCGACAGATAATTATTAGGGTACTGTTCGTACAGTAACACCTCGCTCAGCAGACCCGAACGTGCATAGCATCCTTCAAGCAGATCGTGGCTGAGTACCAGATTTTCCGGGCAGATGTTGGTAGTGGCCTGCATAAAAATATCAACATCGTAAATCCCTTTGCCCACAAACGAGCCTTCCCCAAAGAGATCCTGATAAATATCCGAAGACATCATCGAATAAGGGTTATTGCCCGGTACGCTGCTGCGCAGGGCTGCGTAACGCCCCTGACCGTTGCGTGGTATCTCCTCCGCAAGACCGGGCTGTAAAATACCGAATCCTTTGACAACCCTCTGGCGTACCGGATCATACTCAGGCGTATTCAGCGGATGCGCCATCGTCGCGACGAGTTTGTGTGCCGTATCGCGCGGGAGCACCGTATCGCAGTCCAGGGTAATGACGTATTTTATGTGACCCGGTAAAAGGTGGGCAGGTATCTCTGCAACGCTGACGAATTGCGTTCCGGGATGGCGCAACCAGCTGTTCAGTAACGCCAGTTTTCCCCGCTTGCGTTCATAGCCCATCCACGCTCCTTCCGAGGGGTTCCATTCAGGCTGGCGATGTAACAGATAAAAACGTGGTCGGCCGGAGGGGTAGCGGCGATTAAGCGCCTGCGTATCGGCGATAGCCTGTCTGAGCAGCGCGTGACTTTCCGGTGAGGGTTCATTTTCAGAATCAGCAAAATCGGTGAGCAGCGCGAACCTGAGATTTTCGTTTTCATTCCCCAACCAGCAGACTTCAAGACTGGTGAGGAGCTGGCTGAAACTTTCGTGGCTGGTCAACATGCAGGGAATGACTAACATGGTGGCACTGTCAGCGGGAATACCGGCTGAAAAATCCATCCCCGGCAAGGGGCGAGGAACGCGAAAACGGGTGGTTGCGTCACTGAGTAAATCACTCATTAACTGAGTTAAAGCGATAACCAGAGGTAATATCACCGCGATTAACAACCAACCTGCGCCCTGCATGGCAGTTTCGTGCAATATTGCCGCGGTCGCTGCGGTTGTCAACAACGCCAGGCTGCCAAGCCATGACAGCAGGGTTATTCTGTTGAAACTGTGCCGCAAGCGTATGAGTCTTGAGGTGTCTGCCAGAAGATGTATATCCAGTGCCTGTCGACCTTCGCCGGCGAGATAATAACCAATATGATGTTCCGGTGTATTGGGGGCTTTTTCCTCTGAAAGCGCCAGCACCCTGTCAGCAACCTCAGGCTCGCTGAGCCCACTGTCTCTGGCCAGGACCTCAACTACGTGCCGGTAATAATCCCGGGTATTGAAGTGCATCCGGGGATAGATACCGGCAGGATCATTGCTTAATGCCTGTTCGACGACGCTTATCGTTTCGGCGAAATCAGCCCAGTCCGTTTCACCCAGTAATCGCAGACCTGCGATGCTGTTACTGACAGACAGCTGGCTGGCGGCAAGCTGTTGATTGAAGTTATTTATGAGAATGTCAGTGGTGACTCCCTGTTCCCGAAGGCACTGATCAACCCAGGTAAGAGGTAACGACAGCGCGTTGCCGTGCCCCTGCAGACGCCGCACCAGTTCTGCGACAAACGCGCTGGATAACGGAGGACGGGAGCGCGCCAAATCGGCAACCACCATAATTAAATCACCAGGCGCACTCTCTGCACATTCGAAAATCCTGGTTATCCACGTATCTGCCAGGTTTCTGTCCTGTTGCGCTTTTATCACTTCCATACTGATACGACGAAGATTTTCAATCAGCGCCAGGCGCAGCATTCCCGGTAATGCCCAGATTTCACCTAGTGTCAGCGGCGTCACCTGTTGATAGGCAGCGAGATAGCTGGTCAGACTGGTGGCATCCCAGCGGCCATCACCGTGAGCAATGGCCTCTGATGCGATATGATAAATTCTTGGGCAATTCAGCGGCGACATCAGCGACGGGAGACCTTTACCAAAACTTTTCGGCAAGTGCTGGCGGACGGTACGGATTTGTTCCTCAATCAGATAATAATTGTCCAGCAACCACTCCCCGGCGGGCATGATACTGGTCTTTTTACCTGCATTAAGCTCATAGCAGTTTTGGGTGATAACGGCCTCATTGTCGCCAAGCCGTTTCAGAAGATAATAGGGATGTTTATCCGGTGATACTTTATGGGTCCGCGCCAGCTTCTGACCATAGCGTTCCATCTGGGCAGTCGAAAAGAGCTCTGACCGCGGAGTGCTTTCGCTTGCAGGATCGTTCGCCGAAAACGTTACGTTTTCGGCAGCATTCACCGGAATACGGGAGCGGTTAAACCACGCTCTGGGGTTCATTTTCATAGCATTGCTCTGATGCGACATTAGCGCGCAGGAGCAGTTGCGAAATCAGTTCAGAAACGTTCTCTCAGGATGGGCGTAAGGCATCAGGGATTTAACAGCTGCTGGGATTTAACTTAAGTATAGACGATGGTTCTGTCCACGGTGGATCAGTTGATACTAGCGCCGTGAGATAAACAGGGCTTTACACCGAGGGCAAAGCATGGCCTGATTGCGCCGGATTTTTGCCATCGGTTGAACTGATTTGAAACCACAAACAGTGCAGACAACAGTGGCAGTAGATGCACCGCTGAAGAATTTCATTGCGTAATTGATAATAGACATAACCATTAACCTTTCAATGAATGAACTTCACCGTATCACATATGGTTAAGTTTTAATCTGTTTATTTTGAGACCCTGAAATTCAGGAGAGGTAAATGTTCGCAGCCACAGGCCCTCTGGGACCATTGATCCGACAGAATTCTATGCGGCTTCCTGGGATGAGTAATTCTGATTCGCGGGAGTTAACGGCTGAAATGTGAAGCAGAACGTCTTTTCGTCCATCAGATGGGATGATGAGGCCTTTACCACTGAGAATGTCAAAGCTTTTGACAATGCCTGTCATTTTATGGGACAAATCAATTCCTTATTGAAAACACATAAAGACTATACATTCAAAATAGTATATTGCCACATTTAATTTTCCTGCAGGACTTCTGGATGGCTAAAAAAATAATTTGCTTATATCGATTCCCTGTGCCTTAATGAATCCTGTTAGTTCAATGTACAAACGAACGTTAAACATTTTCTGGTCAGTCCTCATTACTAGGCGCTATCGCTGATATCCCCTCTTTTTGAGTCATACCTTTAATACTATACGTTTACTATTAATACTATCATGTATAACGGGAGTCAGTATGTCTACAAGAATTAAAGGTTTGGTAAAATGGTTTAACGAAGATAAAGGTTTTGGTTTCATTTCACCTCTTGACGGAAGCAAGGATGTCTTCGTCCATTTCTCCGCGCTCCATGGTGAGAATTTCAATACCTTATTTGAAGGGCAGAAAGTTGAGTTCGCCATGCAGAGTGGTGAAAAAGGGCCTGCTGCTACAAACGTAATACTTTGCGATAAATGAAGATTTGTGGGCCTGCGACAACGATGAAGGATTATTCCTGAGTAGACAGGTCCATACATTAAATCAGAGAAAGTCGGTTATTTTTAATATCAGGTCAACATGTTTTTCGCAATTATGAGTGTGCTGACCGATGTGATGAAGTGCAGGGCTGCTGCATGAAAGCATGAAAGCATGAAAGCATGAAAGCATGAAAGCATGAAAGCATGAAAGCAGAAGCTAACTGATTGTTAAATAATAAAATATGTAAGAGTCGAGGCTGCCTTCGAAATCATCACGTCCCTGATTGTATTTTAATGGCATCGTCATTTAACATCACTGATAGAAGAGAGTGACGGGAAAGACTAACAGAATTATGGTGGCATATGATAAAAGTACTCGTTTTCTTTAATACCGAATCCTGTAAAGTCATGACCGTTCCGGAGGGGACATCCTCAATCAGACAGGAATACCCAAACGGTGAAGAAACACATCTACAGATTATGTCTGCAGGCTTTCCTTCATTAACCGGTGATCATGATGTTATTTACGTAGCCTCTGACAGACAGTTAATGTCACAGGAAATTCTCGATGCGTCCCGGAAATATTTATAGCATTTTCGTTATGTTCTCTGCTTCAAATTTAATTGCGTATTTACCCTATTTATCAGAAGCGAACAAAAAATGAGTTAAAATCTTTGTGGCTTGCTAATAGCAGGCCTTTTTTACATGTTCATTTTTAATAATCGTTCTCATATAAGGAAGTCACTCTTTGTGCACTGACAAAATGCAGATATCTTTCTAACCTGATGACTTTGCTGCTGGAATGTTCATCATGCACGACTGAAGCCGCGAGTCATGGGGGGATACCTAAATATTTACCGGGAGGAACCCGGCATCATATTGATACATCCAGACAATGCAGCAAGGGCTTTTTCACCGGATATTCCATTTTCTGACCCAGTAAGTTATTATAGAAAAATTATTATTTATTTCCGCTTTTGGCATTAGGCGCACGTCTGGCTATGTGCATTTGATTGCCTCAATAAATTATTTCCCTGATTTTTCACATTTTTTTACGGCGCGCGTCACTGCATGCTAGATAAATTTGTCTGTGGGCACGGTGCCATCCGCAGCTAACTCCTCTGACTCTTTCCCTCCAATGTCCTGCCTCATCCATTATCTTGCTGCTTCTGGCGACACTACCAGAGGCTGGTGGTCGTGGATATCTATTAGACCTTTTTCTGTTGCTGCGGTGACGATCAGAAAGCCTTCTGTTTCGTCTCCACGTTCAAATGGTGTGCTTCCGATTGCCGCCATGAATATCGGCTGGCCATCGGCGCGATGGATAAAGTAGAGTGGGTTGCTTCTTGTCACCTTCTTTCTTCCATTCGAAGCCCCCATCAGCAAAGCAGATCGCCCGGCCATGTTGCCATAGCGGCTTAAACATCCTGCCGGTGACCACAGTTTCAACACGCGCGTTAATCAGTGGAGCCTTATCCCACCACCCGGGCGCATAACCCCAGAAGACAGGATCGATATGCAATTGTTCGCCGCGTTCGCTCAGAAGCAAAACTTTGGTACCGGGCGCGACGTTATATCGACTAATCGGCGCCGGGTCATATGCAATGTCACGATCGGCATCATCTGCAAGGTAGGACAGATAATCTTCACGGGTCATTGACTGAGAAAAGCGTCAGCACATATCAACCTCCAGTGGTCAGACTGGAAGTATAGAAGGTGTGGAGGAAACGTAGGAAGGGAACTCCGACAGCCATCTAACTGATGACTGTCGGAGATGACGTCAAAAACAATGTGTACAAAATTGTGTATTAAAATCAGGAAAATCGCACAATTGAAAAAATTTAACTCATTGTTTTTAATTGATAAAATTATTTAGTTTGTAGCTGCTATCGTAGGGCATACCATTCCTTATGTTTCAGTGGGTTAGCCATGGCACCGAGAATATCGGAAATCACGTTGACAATAATCACCAGCGCGCCAATCACCATCACTCCGGCGGAGATCGCCGCGTAGTCCTGCTGACGAATGGCGTTGATAAGCCACCGGCCCAGCCCTGGCCAGCTGAACACCATCTCCGTGATCATCGCCAGGGTGAGCATGGTGGAAAACTGCAGGCCGAGGCGCGGGATCACCGGCGGCAGGGCGTTGTGCAGCACGTGGCGCAGTAAAATTTTGCGTCGCGAGACGCCGCGGGTGGCGGCCGCCTTGACGTAGTTGGTGTCATACACCTCGCTGGTGCTGATGCGCATCAGGCGGATCACTTCGGTAGTGGGGGCTACCGCCAGGGTCAGCACCGGCAGCACCATATGCCGGGCGGCGCTGACGATCATCTCATGGCGCCACGGCGAGTCCGAAAGCCAGGCGTCAATCAGCGCGAAACCGGTGACGTTTTTCACCTCATACAGCAGGTCGAAGCGGCCGGAGACCGGTAGCCAGCCGAGGGTCAGGGAGAAGAAGAGGGTCAGGAGCAGCGCCAGCCAGAAGACCGGGATCGAGAAACCGACCAGCGCGACGGCGCTGATCAGGGTATCGGGCCATTTGTTGCGCATCACGCCGGCGATCATCCCCACCGGAATGCCAATCAGCAGGGCAAAGCCGAAGGCGAGGATGCACAGCTCCATGGTCGCCGGGAACACCTCGCGCAGCTGTTCGGAAATCAGCTGGCCGTTAATGCTGGAGACGCCAAAATCCCAGTGCAGCACCCCTTCAAACCAGAACAGCCATGCATTCCACAGGGTCGCGCCCTGCAGCGGGGCATGGGGAGTGAAGTAGCTCAGGCTGAAGCCGACAAAGGTCAGAAAAAAGAGGGTGACCAGCAACAGCAGCAGACGGCGCAGGGTAAAAATAATCATGGTTTTTTCACCTCTTCGGTTTTCTCCCGCGATACGCCAGCGAACGAAGCGTTACCGAAGGGGCTAAGCACCAGGCCTTTCATATCATAGCGATAGGCCTGCAACCGCAGCGATGAGGCCAGCGGCAGGACCGGCAGTTCACGAGCGAGGATCCGCTGGGCCTCTTTGTAAGCGTCCATCCGCGAGGAGAGCTGCTGCGAGAGCAGCGCTTTTTGCAGCACGTCATCAAATTCCCGGTTACACCAGTGGGCAAAGTTGGTTTGCGAGGCGATCGCCGCGCAGCTCAGCAGCGGCCGGAAGAAGCTGTCCGGATCGTTACTGTCCGTCGCCCAGCCGGAGAGCGTCAGGTCATGGTTCATGTCCATCAGCCGCGCCTCCTGGAAGCGCCCCTCCACCGGCATGATGATCACCTTGACGCCAATCTGCGCCATATCCGCCTGGATCAGCTCTGCTGTTTTCAACGGGCTGGGGTTCCACGCCTGCGAGCTGGTGGGAACCCACAGCTTGAGGGTCAGATTTTCCAGCCCCAGGGCCTTCAGGCGGGCGCGGGCTTCCTGGGGATTGTACTCAGTAATTTTAGCGTCGTTATCGTAGGCCCACGAGGCGCGCGGTAGCATGGATGCCGCCGTCTCTGCGGTGCCGTAGTAGATGGACTGCATCAGGCGCTGGTTGTTAATAGCCAGCGCCAGCGCATGCCGCACCTCAGGGTTGTCCAGCGGCGGCTTGGCGGTGTTGAAGGCCAGCCAGGCAATGTTCATCCCCGGACGCAGCGTCAGGCGCAGGCGCGGGTCGTCACGCAGGATCGTCAACTGGCTGGCGGCCGGCCAGGCCAGCACGTCGCATTCGCCGGTCAGCAGTTTCGACAGGCGGCCGGTTCCACCGGAGCCGAGGTCAACCACCACCTGCGGCATCAACGGCTTGCCGCGCCAGTAGCCAGGGTGGCGCTGCAGGCGAACATACTGCCCGGAGCGGTACTCAGACAGCTGGAACGGGCCGGTGCCCACCGGCTGGCGATCGAGCTGTTCCTGACGATCGTCCTGCGTTAAGCGGGCGGCATATTCGGCGGAGGTAATCGACGCATAGTGGGTGGCCAGATGCCAGAGGAATGATGCATCCGGCCGCTTGAGGCGAAACTCCACGGTCTGATTATCGAGCTTGCGGACGCTCTCCACGCTGTCAGCAAACTGCAGGCTGTCGAAGTAGGGGAAGCTGCTGCCGTTGACGTTGTGCCAGGGGTGATCGCGGTTAAAAATGCGGCCAAAGGTGAAAATCACGTCATCGGCGTTGAAATCCCGCGTCGGGGAGAACCATGCCGTGCGTTGAAACGGGACGTGGCGGCGCAGGTGAAAGCGGTAGGTGGCGCCGTTATCGAGGACTTCCCAGCTCTCCGCCAGCTCGGGGACCAGCCGATAGGTATAAGGGTCGACGTCAAGCAGGCGATCGTAGATCTGCGCGGCCAGCGTATCGACGATCAGGCCGCTGCTCACTTTCTGCGGATTAAAGGTATTAACCTGGCCGCTGACGCAATAGACGAAACCGCTGTCGCGAATATCGGCGCGGTCGGGGAGCGCAGGGGCGGCAAAAGCCTGCCCACACAGCAGGGAAACCGCTGCCAGGAGAGATGACAATTTCAGGCGCATATTTTCTGTTTGATTATAGAGTTGAACTCTATCTTATTAAGATTCATAGACATTCACCACCGCCTTCAACAAGCCTGAGGGATAATGCGGTTACCGGGTGCGTATAGTATTCAGTCAATTGATTAAAATAGTCGCGGAACCGAGTCTGTATAATGAAACATGGTAACTTTTTATCGCCGATATCGCCAGTCAGCTCTGTTTGGCCGCGGTTGACCGGACGGTGGAAGCGACGCTAACGCCGGGGATAAATTCAGTATAGCGGGGAGAAAGCAGAGGGTTCGACGGGCGGGTAACCCTACCCGTCGGATGTCATACAGGGGGGGACGTTTTTGTTTATCGTGACAACGTCACTTTTTGATAATCCATATTCCGTAAATCCTCCAGCAGCCCGGGGCCGACCGGCTGCCACTGCAATCGCTCGCGAGTCCATGCCGAGCTGGCGCGCAGGTCAAGGGCGGTAAAGGGGGCAAACCAGCCGAACCAGGCGTCAGCCTGCTCCTCATCCAGCTGGGTCAGCGGCAGATTTAAGCCCCGGGCGATGACTGCGGCAATCTCCCGTAATGCGATCCCCTCTTCAGCCACCGCATGGTAGCGCTCGCCCGCAGCGCCCTGCAGCAGGGCGCTGACGTACAGGCGCGCGACGTCATCGACATGGGCGGCGGACCAGCGGTGGTTCCCCTCGCCGCGCAGGGCCACCGCGCCGCTGGCGACCGCGCGTTCGATATAGCTGGTCAGCAGCCCCTGGCGCACGGTGTCATGCACCTGCGGCAGGCGAACGACCCGGACGTCCACTCCCGCCTCCAGCAGCTGCTGGCCGGCAAGTTCTGAGGCGGTCCGCGGGCTGGGGTGCGCGGCGTTAAAGCACGACTCGCGGGCCGGGGCGCCGCTCCCGTCGTCGCCCATCAGCGTGCCGGAGGTGATGACCAGCGGCCGCGCGCTGCCCCGCAGCGCCTGGCCCATGGTGAGGATCGCCTGGCGGTCTTTCTCGCAGTTGGCGGCAAAGCGGCTGAAGTCGTGGTCGAAAGCGGTATGGATCACCGCGTCGGCGCTCTCGACGCCCGCCAGCAACGAATCCGGGGCGTCCAGCGTGCCGCGGCGCACCTCGACCCCTGCCGCTTCCAGGGCCTGCGCCGTGGCGTCGCTGCGCGCGAGGCCGATAACCTGATGGCCCGACGCCTGCAGCGCCGGAAGAATACGCGAGCCGATAAATCCGCTCGCGCCGGTAAGAAATATACGCATTATGAACCTCCTGGACGGGTTATCAGGCGTATCCTACCCGCGATGTCATACTATAAAAGTAGAGACATTATCGGGGTATAAATTCTAACAGGCAGACTTACAGGCAGATGATGAACACTTCTGACAATCATGCTTTAGGTGATTTTCTCCGCGCCAGGCGCCAGCGTCTCGACCCGGTAACGTTTGGCTTCCCGGCGGGACGCCGGCGCACGCCGGGCCTGCGCCGTGAAGAGGTCGCCCAGCTCGCCAGCATCAGCCCGACCTGGTATACCTGGCTTGAACAGGGGCGCGGCGGGGCGCCTTCCCGCGAGGTGCTGGAGCGGATCGCCCGCGGTCTTCGGCTGACCACCCCGGAGCGCGAACATCTGTTTATACTCGCCTTCGGCCATCCGCCGCAGACCCGTTTGACGATCACAGATGATATGACGCCGCGGCTGCAGCGGGTGCTCGATGCCTTCGCCATTCCGGCGATTATCCGTACCGCCAGCTGGGACGTGATCGCCTGGAACGCGGCGGCGGCCAGGGTGCTGACCGACTACGGCCAGCTGCCGCTGGCGGAGCGCAACGTGCTGCGCCGCCTGTTTACCCGGCCTGAGGCCCGCTGCACCCTGGAGGACTGGCAGACGGTGGGGCAGCTTATCGTTAATGCCTTTCGCGCCGACGTCACGCGGATGGGCGCCACGACGGAAACTGACCAGCTGATCGCGGAGCTCAGCCAGCAGAGTGTCGAGTTCGCCCGTTTCTGGCAAAGCCACGACGTCGCCGGCCACGGCGAGGGATATAAGCGCATTCACCACCCGCAGATGGGCCCGCTCGATCTGGAGTTCACCTCTTTTGCCGTGGAGGGCCGCCCCGATCTGTCGCTGCTGGTTTTCAACCCGGCGACGACGGAGAGCCAGCGCAAAATTCACGGCCTGCTTCAGGCGTCGGGATCCTCATCGGGGGAGTACTGAGGGGTAAATTCGTACAGGGCCAGGGCGTTGCTCTCCAGCGAGTCGACCCGCAGCCAGTGGCCGTCGAGTCGGGCTTCCTCCACGCTGAGCGCCGGACGGGCCTGATGCATCAGCCACTGATAATCTTCGGCGTCGGGGCCGCTGCGGCTGCGAAAGGCGTCCACCAGCGGGAACAGCGCGCCGTGGTGCTGATCGAAGAGGTGCTGTTTGATGCGCCAGCGGCCCTTGAGCCCCTGCAGCCGCACATTGTACGGCTGGCTGAAGCGTTGAATAAAAGCCGCTTCGCTGGAGAGCCAGGGGTTGTAGACCACCGTATTGCGCAGCAGCAGCTGGTAGTGCCCCTGGTGATGGAGCAGCAGCAGGTTTTTGTCGTGAAACAGGATCTCGCCGCGCAGCCGTCGCCAGAGCCACAGCACCCAGTAAACCGGGCGTGGCAGCCCGTGCAGATAGTGCAGCGCCAGGCTGGAGGTATCCAGCTTGCCGTTGGCGCGGGCTTCGCCCTGGAGGCCGGAGTTTAACCAGAAGCCCGCCAGCCAGACCTGGTCCGCGACCCCCAGCAGATTATCCATCAACAGCGCGCCGCGAAAAAAGCGCCCGTTGGTGTCCCGCGTATCGCCGGTCAGCGTATTCCACGAGAGCAGCCATAGCGGCAGGTTAAGCTGCCGTTGACGCAGGGCGCTGTGGATCTGTCGCAGCTTATGCGCCGGATAATGCTCGCTGGAGGCCAGACTGCTGCTGTCCGCCTGAGCCAGATCCAGCCGTTCGTTGGCATCCGCCTGGCAGGCGAGAAAATCGGCTTCCGCCAGCAGCGGCGAGTGGAACAGCGGATCGTCCCCGGGCGCGCTGGCGGCAAAGCGGTGCCAGATCCCCAGCTGCGGCTGCGGCAGCAGACGGTGAAGAACCTCGCGCTGCTGCCGCCAGGCGGCCTGGCGGGCCGCTTCGCTGGCCTGCGGCGACCAGTGCCAGACAAAGCGCCAGCTGCTGAGCGTCGTCGGTGGAAAATGGTTGGCGGCGAGTTGCAGGAAGCGCTGCAGCAGATCGCTGCGGGTGGTGACCCCGGTATGCAGGATCACCTGCCAGCCCATCGCCGCCAGCCAGCTGAAGATCTGCTGCAGGTTGTACCAGCAGGCGTAGCCAGCCATCTGCGGATCGTCCCAGCCGGTGCCGAACAGGCGGCTGCTGAGAAAGGCATCGTTGATATCAATGGCATACACCGGCAGGGCGAGGTGCAACTGCTCCAGTTCGCGGCGCACGTCCTCCCGCAGCAGATCGTCCAGCTCGCGCACGGTCACCACCATCCGGGTATGGCGCAGCACCGCGGCGCGCGCCGGTCGCTGGTGCAGATTGATCTCCCGGGTTTGCGGCGGATTGATCAACAGCGGCTGACTCTCCCGGTCGCGTTGTTCCGGCTCATTAAGGCGGGCGTAGAGCCGGTCCACGGCCACCGGCTGCCAGCGATCGCCCTGCGGCGGGCGCGGTCGGCCCGGCTCCCGGGGGGAACGCTCGCGATACTGGCGCGGCGTCACCCCATGGTGGCGCTTAAACAGATCGCTCATCATCCGCGTGCTGGCGAATCCCTGCTCGCGGGCAATTTGCTGAACGGGTTTGCGGGTGGTTAACAGCTGATCGGCGGCGTGGCGCAGGCGCAGCGCGGTGAGGTACTGAACAAAACTGACGCCAACCTCCTTGTGAAACAGGCGTGACAGCCAGGCCTCGGAGACAAACTCGGCGGCCGCCACCTCCTGTAAAGAGAGACGGCGCTGATAGTTGGCGTCGATCCGCGCCACTACGCTGGCTATCCTCCGGCTCCATTTTTCAGCATCGCGCCGTGGCGTGAAGGCAATGGGCTGGCTGAAGCGCGTGGCCAGCAGCAGCGCTATCTCACTCAGCCAACGGTTGGTCTCCAGCCGGTAATGGCCGGGATGATTGACCAGGCCGCTCACCAGCAGCTGGCGCATCAGGCGGCGCAGGCCGTCATCGGCATCGCGGGTGCGCGGCGATATCTGGTAGTCGACGGCAAAAAAGGCGTTGTCGAGGCGGGCCAACCAGCTGGCGGAGAGGGTGAGGATCATCACCGCGTTGCCCCCGGCGCTGCGCAGGCTCCAGCGACGGTTGCGGTTAACGATCGCCAGCGCGTCGACGGCAAGCTGCTGCGGCGCACCTTCCGCCTCCGCCAGATTTACGCTCCCCTCCAGCACCCACAGCAGCGTCAGCAGATCGCTCTCCGGCTGGCTTAGCTGACGCACATCGCGCACGGTGACGCTAAAGTCGCCTGAATGCTGCTCCACATGGTTCTCCTCTGTAGACAAAAAGCAACCGGTTGTTTTTTGTCATAACCGATATGTATGAAAAACACTCATTCATTTCTCGTCAATATAAAACAAAAAAGCGCGCCTGAAAGCTGTTTCACCCGCATAAACTCGAAAGTGTCGTGCAAACACAACACAGGAATAACAAAAATGACACATCCGTTGCTTGAAGCCTTGCAGGTCAACGAGGCGCAATTTATTGCCTTACGTCGCCAGTTCCACCAGCAGCCGGAGATCGGCTTTGAAGAGCATCAGACCAGCAGCGAGGTCGCCCGACTGCTTGGCGAATGGGGATACGAGGTTCATCGCGGCCTGGCGGGCACCGGGGTGGTGGGTACGCTGCGCGTCGGCCAAGGAAAAAAACGCCTCGGCCTGCGGGCGGATATGGATGCCCTGCCGATGCAGGAGCGGAGCGGGAAGCCGTGGGCAAGCCAGGTTGACGGGCGCTTTCACGGCTGCGGCCATGACGGGCACACCACCACGCTGCTCTACGCGGCTGAATATCTGGCGCGCACCCGCCAGTTTAACGGGACGCTGCAGCTGATTTTCCAGCCCGCGGAAGAGTTGCTGTACGGCGGGCGGGTGATGGTCGAGGACGGTCTGTTTGACCAGTTCCCCTGCGACGCCATCTTCGGCCTGCACAATATGCCGGGTCAGCCGCTGGGTAAAATCGGTCTGCGCGACGGGGCGATGATGGCCTCCTCCGATACGCTGCATATTGAAGTGAAGGGCGTTGGAGGCCACGGCGCGGTACCGGAGCATACGGTGGATGCCACGCTGGTGGCCTGCCATATTACCCTCGCGCTGCAGTCCATCGTCTCGCGCAATATCACCCCGTTTGAGCCAGCGGTCGTGACCGTCGGCAGCATCCAGGCCGGACATGCGCCCAATATCATTAACGATCACGTGTTGATGAAGCTCACGGTGCGCACCCTCAATGAGCAGGTACGCGAGACCGTGCTGCAGCGGATCCATGATATTGCCGTGGCTCAGGCGGAGAGCTTTAACGCCACGGCTACGCTGACCCACGTCAACGGCAGCCCGGTATTACGTAACGATCCGGCGGCCAACGCCATGGTGCGGGAGGTGGCCACAGCGCTGTTTGGCGCAGAGCAGGTGGGCGAGGTGAAGCCGTTTATGGGCAGTGAAGATTTCGCCTTCATGCTGGAGCAGCACCCCCACGGCAGTTATTTCACTATCGGCGCTGGCGACGAGCCGGATCGCTGCATGGTGCATAACCCGGGCTATGACTTCAACGACGCGCTGTTGCTTAGCGGCGCGGCGCTGTGGTGCGGCCTGACGGAACACTATCTGCGTTAATCACCGGAAACGGGAGGGCCATGCAATGAGCACTGTCACCGTAAGCGACACCCCCTATGTCGGCAGCGATCGTCTGCTGGTGGGGATTGTGCTGAGCGTTTTAACCTTCTGGCTGTTTGCCCAGTCGGTGATTAACGTCGTGCCGGCGATGAAAAGCAGTCTTGATATTTCTCTTGAGACCTTAACCCTGGCCGTCAGCCTCAGCGCGCTGTTCAGCGGCTGTTTCGTGGTGGCCAGCGGCGGCCTGGCGGACAAGTTTGGCCGCATGCGAATGACCACCCTCGGGCTGGGGCTGAGCATCGTCGGCAGCGCCATGCTGGTACTGGCCCAGGGGCCGGGGCTGTTCCTCGCCGGCCGGGTGCTGCAGGGGCTGTCGGCGGCGTGCATTATGCCGGCGACGCTGGCGCTGATTAAAACCTGGTACCAGGGGCGCGCGCGTCAGCGGGCGGTCAGCTTCTGGGTCATCGGCTCGTGGGGCGGCAGCGGCCTGTGCTCCTTCGTCGGCGGAGCTATCGCCACCGGCCTGGGCTGGCGCTGGATCTTTGTCTTTTCCATCGCCGTTGCCCTGGCGGCGCTGGCGTTACTGCGCGGCACGCCGGAGAGCCGCAGCGCCAGCGCCAGCCAGCAGAAGCTGGACGTTGGCGGCCTGCTGAGCCTTATCGCCGGGCTGGTGCTGGTGAATCTGTTTATCAGCAAAGGCCACGGCTGGGGCTGGAGCAGTCCGCTGTCGTTGAGCATGCTGGCGGGGGCGCTGATCGCTGGCGCGGTGTTTATTCGCAGCGGGCTGCGCAAAGGCGAGGCGGCGCTGATCGATTTTGCGCTGTTTCGCAACCGGGCGTACGGCGCGGCGGTGCTGTCGAACTTTCTGCTCAACGGGGCGATTGGCACCATGATGATCGCCAGCATCTGGCTGCAGCAGGGGCACCACCTGACGCCGCTGGAGAGTGGAATGATGACCCTCGGCTATCTGGTCACCGTCCTGGCGATGATCCGGGTCGGCGAGAAGCTGCTGCAGCGCTACGGCGCCCGGCTGCCGATGATGGCCGGCCCGGTGCTGACCGCCATCGCCATCGGCCTGATATCCTGCACCTTTCTCGATAAGGCGCTTTATATCGGCGTGGTGTTCGGCAGCAATGTGCTGTTCGGCCTTGGGCTGGGCTGCTACGCCACGCCGTCAACGGATACGGCGGTGGCCAACGCGCCGGAGAACAAAATTGGCGTCGCCTCGGGGATCTACAAGATGGGCAGCTCGCTGGGCGGGGCGATGGGGATTGCCGTGACGGCGTCACTTTTCGCGCTGTTTTTGCCGCTCGGTATGGCCCATGCCGCCCAGTATGCCCTGTGGTTCAACGCCGCCTTATGCCTGGGGGCGATGGCGGTGAGCGCGCTGCTGCTGCCGCGCGCCTCTCATAGCTGATGCTTTTTCAGCAGCGCGCGGAGCTGATGATAGGTTAAACCCAACAGCTCCGCCGCCTGCTTCTGATGATACTTCGCCTGCTGCAGACTCCGCTGCAGCAGGCGTTTTTCCTGCTGTAGCTGAAAATCGCGGAGATCCAGCGGCAGGGCGGGCAGTTCGTCCCCGGACGCGGCCTCCGGCACGGAGACGGCGGTCTGATGGAAAGGGTTGAGGATAATGGCGTCCAGCTCGTGCTCGCTGTCGCCGTGGCGATAGACCGAGCGCTCGACGACGTTCTTCAGTTCACGAATATTTCCCGGCCAGCGGTAGCCGAGCAGCGTGGCGGTGGCTCGTTCGCTGAAGCCGGGAAACAGCGGCAGACCGAGCTCGCGGCACATCTGAATGGCAAACTGGTTGGCGAGCAGCATGATGTCGCTCTGCCGTTCGCGCAGCGGCGGGAGCTGCACCACGTCGAAGGCCAGACGGTCGAGCAGGTCGGCGCGGAAATGGCCTTCCTCCACCATCCGCGGCAGGTCGGCGTTGGTGGCGCATACCAGCCGGACGTTGACCTGCAGCGGCTGGCTGCCGCCCACGCGCTCCAGCTCGCCATATTCAATCACTCTTAACAGCTTCTCCTGCACCAGCATCGGGGCCGTCGCCAGCTCATCGAGAAACAGCGTCCCGCCGTCGGCGCGCTCGAAGCGTCCGGGATGGCGCTTGCTGGCGCCGGTGAAGGCCCCGGCTTCGTGGCCAAACAGCTCCGAATCGAGCAGGTTATCATTCAGCGCCGCGCAGTTCAGCGAGATAAACGGCCCCTGCCAGCGGGCGGAGAGGTAGTGCAGACGGTTGGCGATAAGCTCTTTCCCGGTACCGCGCTCGCCGATGACCAGCACCGGTTTGTCCAGCGGAGCCAGCCGGGAAACCTGTTCCAGCACCTCGAGAAAGCTGTTGGCCTCGCCCAGCAAATTATCCTTGTACTGCGCCATGATGAATTTCGCCATTAAGTAGTGTGATTAACCAGGTGACTGTAGCAATGCCCTACCTGTTTCGCAACCACTCTGTTTAAAATCAATAAGATAAAAAGTTGGCACGCCATTTGTATTAGCTAAGCCACAGGTGAATGCCTGCAACCAGAACTATGAGGACTGAAATTATGGGTATTTTTTCTCGTTTTGCCGACATCGTGAACGCCAACATCAACTCCCTGCTGGAGAAAGCCGAGGACCCGCAAAAGCTGGTGCGTCTGATGATCCAGGAGATGGAAGACACCCTGGTTGAGGTACGTTCCACGTCGGCCCGCGCGCTGGCGGAAAAGAAACAGCTGACCCGTCGTATTGAGCAGGCGGTCGCCCAGCAGGCGGAATGGCAGGAAAAGGCCGAGCTGGCCCTGCGCAAAGAGAAAGAGGATCTGGCCCGGGCGGCGCTGATCGAAAAACAGAAGCTGACCGACCTTATTGCTCAGCTGGACCACGAAGTGCAACTGGTGGATGAAACGCTGGCGCGCATGAAGAAAGAGATTGGCGAGCTGGAGAACAAACTCAGCGAAACCCGCGCCCGTCAGCAGGCGCTGGCGCTGCGTCATCAGGCGGCGAGTTCGTCCCGCGATGTGCGTCGCCAGCTGGACAGCGGTAAACTGGATGAGGCGATGGCGCGCTTTGAATCCTTTGAACGTCGCATCGATCAGATGGAAGCGGAAGCGGAGAGCCACCGCTTCGGCAAGCAGCAGACGCTGGATCAGCAGTTTGCCGAACTGAAAGCGGACGATGAAATCAGCGAGCAGCTGGCGGCGTTGAAAGCCAAAATGAATCAGTCCAACCAGTAAGTACGATTGCGCGGCGCGGCGTTGCGCCGCGGCTCACCCCCTGTAAGGAGTACACATGAGCATGCTTTTTCTCGCCATTCCGTTGACGCTGTTTGTGCTGTTTGTTCTGCCGGTCTGGCTGTGGCTGCACTACAACAATCGCGGCGCCAACGGGACGCTGACGCAAAATGAGCAGCAACGGCTGCTGCAGTTGACCGATGACGCGAAGCGGATGCGCGAGCGCATTCAGGCGCTGGAAGCGATCCTGGATGCCGAACATCCGAACTGGAGAGACAAATAATGGCTGGACTGGATCTGAATAAAAAACTGTGGCGTATCCCGCAGCGCGGGATGGTCAAGGGCGTCTGCGCGGGTATTGCTCAGCATCTTGATGTCCCGGTGAAGCTGGTGCGCCTGATTACCGTGCTGGCGATGATTTTTGGCCTCTTTTTCTTCGTCCTGGTGGCCTACATCATTCTGACCTTCGCCCTGGACCCGATGCCGGACAGTGAACTTTACGGCCACAAAGCGCCGAGCAATGGCGATCTGCTGGCCGCCGTGGATGCCGAACTGGCCTCCGGCGAACAGCGTCTGCGTGAGATGGAACGGTACGTCACCTCCGACACCTTCACGCTGCGCAGCCGCTTTCGTCAGCTGTAAATCCTGTTGTTAACGAGTGAGGCAACGCATGAATAGCAAATGGCAACGCGCCGGGCAGCAGGTTAAGCCCGGCCTGAAAATCGTCGGTAAGCTGGCGCTGCTGACCGCGCTGCGTTATGGCCCGGCGGGCGTTGCCGGCTGGGCGGTCAAATCGGTCGCGCGACGGCCGCTGAAAATGCTGCTGGCGGTGGCGCTGGAGCCGCTGCTCAGCCGGCTGGCCAACCGCGTCACGCGCGGGATGAAATAACGCCGCCGTGGGGAAGGCGCAAAAGGATTAACGTTCTCCTGCTTATCCCCGGCAGATAGCTTATGATGACGAGACACACCTTCAGGGCATAACGGACTGGCGATGAAGCGACTGAAAACTGAATTGAATGCGCTGGTCAACCGCGGGGTTGACCGGCATTTACGGCTGGCGGTGACCGGCCTGAGCCGCAGCGGCAAAACGGCGTTTATCACCGCGCTGGTCAACCAACTGCTGAATATTCACACCGGCGCCCGCCTGCCGCTGCTGAGCGCTGCGCGCGAAGAGCGACTGCTCGGCGTCAAGCGCGTACCGCAGCGGGACTTCGGCATTCCGCGATTCACCTACGATGAAGGGCTGGCCCAGCTGTACGGCCAGCCCCCCATGTGGCCAACCCCGACGCGCGGCGTTAGCGAGATCCGTCTCGCGCTGCGCTACCGTTCCAACGACTCCCTGCTGCGCCATTTTAAAGACACCTCCACGCTGTATCTGGAGATCGTCGACTATCCGGGCGAGTGGCTGCTCGATCTGCCGATGCTGGCGCAGGATTATCTGAGCTGGTCGCGGCAGATGACCGGACTCCTGCAGGGACAGCGTGCGGAGTGGTCGACCCGCTGGCGGCAGTTGTGCGCCGGGCTGGATCCGCTGGCCCCTGCCGACGAGGCTCGGCTGGCCGAGATCGCCGCCGCCTGGACGGATTATCTGCACGCCTGTAAGCGTGAAGGGCTGCACTTTATCCAGCCCGGACGCTTTGTCCTGCCCGGCGAAATGGCCGGCGCGCCGGCACTACAGTTTTTCCCATGGCCTGACGTCGATGCCGTCGGCGAAGCCAAGCTGGCGCAGGCCGATAAACACAGCAACGCCGGCATGCTGCGCGAACGCTACAAGTACTACTGCGAAAAGGTGGTGAAGGGGTTCTACAAAGAGCACTTCCTGCGCTTCGACCGGCAGATTGTGCTGGTGGACTGCCTGCAGCCGCTGAACAGCGGGCCGCAGGCGTTTAACGATATGCGTCTGGCGCTGACCCAGCTGATGCAAAGCTTCCATTACGGGCAGCGCACCTTGTTCCGCCGGCTGTTTTCGCCGGTCATCGACAAGCTGCTGTTCGCCGCCACCAAAGCCGACCACGTCACGGTGGATCAGCACAGCAATATGGTGTCGCTCCTGCAGCAGCTGATCCAGGACGCGTGGCAGAATGCCGCCTTCGAAGGGATCAGTATGGATTGCCTGGGGCTGGCGTCCATTCAGGCGACCCAGAGCGGGCTGATTGAGCTGAACGGCGAGAAAATCCCCGCCCTGCGCGGCAATCGGCTGAGCGACGGCCAGCCGTTGACCATCTATCCCGGCGAGGTGCCGGCGCGCCTGCCGGGGCAGGCCTTCTGGCAGCAGCAGGGATTTCAGTTTGAAAACTTTCGTCCGCAGGTCATGGATGTCGATCGGCCCTTGCCGCACATTCGCCTCGACGCGGCGCTGGAATTTTTGATTGGAGATAAACTGCGATGAGCGAACCGTTAAAACCGCGGATTGATTTTGATGGCCCGCTGCAGGCGGAAAAAACGCCGCCGCTGAAAAGCGCCCGCGCCTTTGACCGACGGGAAGCCGACAGCTTCGCGCCGGCGCTTCTGGTGACCGGCGAAGAGGAAGAGGGGGCGGCAGAGGCGGTGGTGGAATCGGTGCTGCGGCCGAAACGCAGTCTGTGGCGGCGGATGGTCAGCGCTGGCCTGGCGATCTTCGGCGTCAGCGTCGTGGCGCAAGGGGTACAGTGGACCGCCAACGCCTGGCAGACGCAGGACTGGATTGCGCTGGGCGGCTGCGCTGCCGGGGCGCTGATCGTCGGCGCCGGCGTCGGATCGGTGGCCACCGAGTGGCGCCGCCTGTGGCGACTGCGCCAGCGCGCCCACGAACGCGATGAAGCCCGCGATATGCTGCACAGTCACGCGGTCGGCAAAGCGAAATCCTTTTGTGAGAAGCTGGCGCAGCAGGCGGGTCTGGATCAGTCGCATCCGGCGCTGCAGCGCTGGTATGCCGCCATCCACGAAACGCAAAGCGACCGGGAAGTGGTCAGCCTCTATGCCCAGCTGGTGCAGCCGGTGCTCGATGCCCAGGCGCGGCGGGAAATCAGCCGTTCGGCGGCGGAGTCGACGCTGATGATCGCCGTCAGTCCGCTGGCGCTGGTGGATATGGCGTTTATCGCATGGCGCAATCTGCGGCTGATCAACCGAATTGCCACCCTGTACGGCATTGAGCTGGGGTATTACAGCCGCCTGCGTCTGTTTCGCCTGGTGCTGCTGAATATCGCTTTCGCCGGCGCCAGCGAACTGGTGCGCGAGGTGGGCATGGACTGGATGTCGCAGGATCTGGCGGCCCGGCTGTCGGCGCGCGCCGCGCAGGGCATCGGCGCCGGTCTGCTTACCGCCCGCCTTGGTATCAAGGCGATGGAGCTGTGCCGCCCGCTGCCGTGGATCGCCGATGATAAACCGCGGCTCGGCGATTTTCGTCGCGAGCTGATTGGGCAGCTGAAAGAGACCCTGCAGAAAAGCAAAACCAGTCCGGAGAAGTAACCTCCGCTCAGAGACATTGCCGGGCGGCGGTTTGGCCTTGCCCGGCCTGCGAGGTCGAGTCCAGGCTTGCGCACCTGCCGCGCCGTGGGCAATGTCCGGTCATACGCATTCCGCCGCCAGCCACTCGCTGAAGGCGCGAAAGCGCGGGCGCGAGCGGTTCTCCTGCGGACAAATCAGATCATAGCCAAAGGGAGATTCCGCCTCGTCTTCGGACAAGGCTACCAGTCTCCCGGTGGCGAGCAGCGGCTGGATCAGCGTTTTACGTCCCATCACGACCCCGAGTCCATTCAACGCCATCTCAATGGCCAACGAGTGGTTGTTCACCGCGTAATACCGGCCGTCAAAGGGTAACGCCTGTCCGCTTTGCTGGCACCACAGGCGCCATTCGGCAAACTGATCCTGCACGTCGGTGGATTCGCAGGCATGGATCCAGACGATCGCCGCCGCGTCGCCGCCGCTCAGCGGGCGATACTGCCGGCGATACTCCGGAGAGCAGACCGGCAGCAAACTTTCCGCCATCAACCGTTGTTGATAAAGATCGGGATAGCGCGTGGCGCCGTAATAAATCGCGAGGTCCACCCGCTCCTCGTTAAAATCCATCACACCGGCGCGGACGCGAAACTGTAGATTTAGTCCCGGCCACTGGGCCTGGAAGCGGGGCAGGCGCGGCATCAGCCAAAGATGGGCCAGGGTCGGCGCAATACCAATATGCAGCGTGCCGCGCAGATCCTGTTCGCGAATATCCTCAATTTCATCGTTAATCGCCCGCAGCGAATGGCTCAACGTCGTCAGCAGGCGTTTGCCTTCCTCCGTCAGCGCCAGTTTACGCGTCATGCGAATAAACAGGCGAAATCCGATATGCATCTCCAGCTTGCGGATCCGATGGCTGACCGCCCCCTGGGTCAGGTTCATTTCATGCGCGGCGAGGGTAAAACTCAAATGGCGGGCGGTCACCTCAAAGGTCTGCAGCAGCGCAAGGATGCTTTGTTGTTCAAGCACAGGTTGTCTCCCTTATGCATTAATTTGCTTCATGCATAGGCCGATTTAATTCGTTTGTTACGCCAGTTTGGCCGGTTTTAAATAGTTATATCGTAACTAAACCGAGGTATACCATGTCAGGACTCAAAATTGTGGTGATTGGCGGCGGCTCCAGCTACACCCCGGAACTGATTGAAGGTTTGCTTAACCGCTATCACGAGATGCCGGTCGCTTCGCTATGGTTGGTGGACATTGAAGAGGGCAGAGAGAAAGTCGAGATCATCGCCGGACTGGCGCGGCGAATGATCGCCAAAGCCGGGCTGACCATCGAGGTGGTGGCTACCCTGGATCGGGAGAGCGCCCTGCGCGATGCCGATTTCGTCTGCTCGCAGTTTCGCGCCGGCTGCCTTGACGCCCGCATCAGCGATGAACGTATTTCCCTCAAGTATGGCCTGATCGGCCAGGAGACCAACGGCCTTGGGGGCTTCGCCAATGCCTGCCGTACCATTCCCATCGCCCTGGCGATTGCTGCCGATATGGAACGACTCTGCCCTGACGCCTGGCTGCTGAACTTTACCAACCCGTCGGGGATGGTGACCGAAGCGATCCTGCGCCACAGTCGCATCAAAGCCGTCGGCCTGTGTAATGTGCCGGTGATTATGCAAAAAGGGGTGACCACCCTGCTGCAATGCGCTGACGAAAAGGAGGTAGTGATGCAGGTCGCCGGCCTGAACCACTTTATCTTCGTGCGCCAGATCCTGCACAAAGGAAAAGAGTGGCTGCCGGAGGTCATCGCCGAGATCAATGCCGGTCGGGATCCGCTGGTGCCGCGCAACATTCCGCCGTTCCGTTGGCCGTCGCATCTCCTGCAGGGCTTAGGCATGATCCCCTGCGCCTATCTGCGTTATTACTACATGAAGGACGATCTGCTGCGTCAGGAGCTGGCGGAGGCGGGCGGCGAAGGGACCCGTGGCGAAGTGGTTAAGCAACTGGAAAAAACCTTGTTTGAACAGTACAGCGACCCGCACCTCGCGGTTAAACCGAAGGCGCTGGAGGGCCGTGGCGGTCAGTACTATTCCGAGGCGGCCTGCGAGCTGATGAATGCCATCTACAACGACAAGCGCATTATCATGCACGTCAACACGCGCAACAACGGCGCCATCAATGGCCTGCCGGATGACTGTGCGGTGGAGGTCAGCTCGCTGATCACCGCTTCCGGTCCGCTGCCCCTCAACGTGGCGCCGTTCCCTGACGATACCCTGCGTTTGCTGCAGCTGATGAAATCTTTCGAACAGCTGACCATCGAGGCCGCCATCACCGGCAACCGCCATACGGCGTGGCGCGCGCTGGTGCTGAATCCGCTGATTGTCAGCGGGGAGAAGCTCGAACAAGCGTTGGATGACGTGATCGCCCATAACCGCCAGTGGCTGCCTGCCTTCCATGCTTAACCCCCAATTAACCGGCCGGACGGCCGGTTAATTGACCACTGACCGCCTGACTTTACGGCGCAACGCCCATTTTTCCGCCATGCTGTCAATAATTGTTGACAGTTAGCTTCCCGAAAGTCCATTCCTGGCCTATTATTCTCCGGTCATTGGCACTTTTAGGGTGAACACTCCCATGCGTCTTGAAGTCTTTTGTGAAGACCGCCTCGGTCTGACTCGTGAATTGCTCGATTTGCTGGTGCTGCGCGGCATTGATCTGCGTGGTATCGATATTGACCCTATTGGCCGTATCTACCTCAATTTTGCCGAACTGGAGTTCGCCACCTTCAGCAGCCTGATGGCGGAGATCCGCCGTATCGCCGGCGTGACAGACGTGCGCACCGTGCCGTGGATGCCATCCGAGCGTGAACATCTGGCGCTGAGCGCGCTGCTGGTGGCGATGCCGGAGCCGGTGCTGTCGCTGGATACCAAAGGCAGGGTCGAACTGGCCAACCCCGCCAGCTGCCTGCTGTTTGGCCAAAGCCAGGCGAAGCTGCGCAACCATCCGGTGGCGCAACTGATCGACGATTTTAACGTCCAGCGCTGGCTGGAAAGCAGCCCGCAGGAGACGCTGGCGGAGCATGTGGTGGTGAATGGGCAGAACTACCTGCTGGAAGTGACCCCGGTTTATCTGGAAGGGGAGCATAACGAGCGAGTGCTAACCGGCGCCGTGGCGATGCTGCGCTCAACCGTGCGCATGGGACGCCAGCTGCAGACCATGACCAGCCAGGACACCAGCGCCTTCAGCCAGATCCTCGCGGTGGGGCCGAAAATGCGCCACGTGGTGGAGCAAGCGCGTAAGCTGGCGATGCTCAGCGCGCCGCTGCTGATTGTCGGCGACACCGGCACGGGTAAAGATCTGCTGGCGCACGCCTGCCATCTGGCCAGTCCGCGGGCGGGCAAACCCTATCTGGCGCTCAACTGCGGCTCCATTCCTGAGGACGCCGTTGAGAGCGAGCTGTTCGGTGACGCGCTGCAGGGCAAAAAAGGCTTCTTCGAGCAAGCTAACGGCGGCTCGGTGCTGCTGGATGAAATTGGCGAGATGTCGCCGCGAATGCAGACCAAGCTGCTGCGCTTCCTCAACGACGGTACCTTCCGCCGCGTCGGCGAGGATCATGAGGTGCACGTCGATGTGCGGGTGATCTGCGCGACGCAGAAAAACCTGGTCGAGCTGGTGCAGAAAGGGCTGTTCCGGGAAGATCTTTACTATCGCCTCAATGTCCTGACGCTGTATCTGCCGCCGCTGCGCGACTGCCCGCAGGACATTATGCCGCTGACCGAGCTGTTCGTGGCGCGCTTTGCCGATGAGCAGGGGATCCCCCGACCGAAGCTCTCCGCCGATCTCAGTACGGTGCTTACCCGCTACAGCTGGCCCGGCAACGTCCGCCAGCTGAAGAATGCCGTTTATCGCGCGCTAACCCAGCTGGAAGGATTCGAGCTGCGTCCGCAGGATATTTTGCTGCCGGACCACGACGTCGCCTCGCTGCCGGTGGGCGAGGAGGCCATGGAAGGATCGCTGGACGATATTACCCGCCGCTTTGAGCGCTCGGTATTGACTCAGCTCTATCGCAGCTACCCCAGCACCCGTAAGCTGGCGAAGCGGCTGGGGGTGTCGCATACCGCCATCGCCAATAAGCTGCGCGAATATGGTTTGAGTCAGAAAAAGGGCGACGAATAATCGCTGAACGCCGGCGACGCTCGTCGCCGGTATCCCGGCCTGCAAAGCGGGCTAAACCTGTATATACTGGTTTTTTAATCCTTTTTCCGGGGTGGTGCATATTGGCGTCGCGTCGCGCGATCGGGCAATGGCTGACATTGCTGCTGCTCTCAATTCTCTTTTCCTCGCTGCTGTTACGCATTCATCTGCCGGCAGCGCTGCTGCTGGGGCCGCTGATTGCCGGTCTCATTCTGAGCCTCCGCGGGGTGAAGCTGAGGATCCCCCGCGCCTGTTATCTGGCGGCGCAGGCTATCGTCGGCTGTATGATCGCCCGCGCCATTAACCCCTCCGTTTTTGGCGTGCTGTTCAACAACTGGGCGCTGGTGCTGGCGATCCTGTTAACGACCCTGGCGATCAGCGGCCTCACCGGCTGGCTGCTGGTCCGCTACAGCGCGCTGCCGGGCGCCACCGGCGCCTGGGGAAGCTCTCCCGGCGGGGCGTCGGCAATGGTGGTGATGGCTCAGGAGTACGGGGCTGATGTACGCCTGGTGGCGCTGATGCAGTATCTGCGAGTGCTGTTTGTCGTCGGCGCGGCGGCGCTGGTGGTGCGCTATGCCCTGGGCAACGAGGCGCAAACAATGAGCCAGGCTATCGTCTGGTTTCCACCGTTGACCCTTCATTTCCCTTTAACGCTGCTGCTGACAGCGGCGGGCTGCTGGCTGGGCGTGCGGCTGCGCATTCCTTCCGGCGCCATGCTGCTGCCGATGCTGCTCGGCGCGCTGGCCCAGGGGGGCGGCTGGGTGATGCTGGAGCTACCGGAGTGGCTGCTGGCGATGGCCTACGCGGTGCTGGGCTGGACGGTGGGACTGCAGTTTAACAAGGCGGTGTTTCTGTTGGCCCTGAAGACGCTGCCGCAGATTATCGCCTCCATTCTTGGGCTGATCCTGATGTGCGCCCTGATGGCCCTCGGCCTGACCCACATTCTGCAGATGGATTTCATGACCGCCTATCTGGCCACCAGCCCTGGCGGACTCGACACGGTGGCGATTATCGCCGCCGGCACCCGGGCGGATATGTCGTTTATTATGGCGCTTCAGACGCTGCGGCTGTTTACCATCCTGCTGACCGGCCCGGCGATGGCGCGGGCTATTTCCCGCTATGCGCCGCGGCAATAAAAAGCCCCCGCAGAGCGAGGGCTGAGTACATAGCATGTCCGCAGGCGCGATGCCCCCGGGCAGTCTGTTATCAGGCTTTCAGGGCGGCCAGCGCGGCGTCGTAGTCCGGCTCTTCGGTGATTTCGTTCACCAGCTGGCTGTAGACAACCTGATCGTTTTCATCGATAACGACCACCGCGCGAGCGGCCAGGCCTGCCAGCGGACCGGCGGCGATGGCGACGCCGTAGTCAGCGAGGAACGAGGCGCCGCGCAGCGTGGAAAGGGTCACCACGTTGCTCAGGCCTTCCGCGCCGCAGAAGCGGGACTGGGCGAACGGCAGGTCAGCGGAAATGCACAGCACCACGGTGTTGTCCAGTTCAGCGGCCAGCTGGTTGAATTTACGCACTGATGCGGCGCACACGCCGGTATCAATGCTCGGGAAAATATTCAGTACTTTACGTTTGCCGGCGTACTGGCTCAGCGCGACGTCAGAGAGATCTTTGGCGACCAGCGTAAACGGCTGCGCTTTAGCGCCTGCCTGCGGAATGGTGCCCTGAACAGAAACGGGGTTGCCCTGGAAATGCACGGTTTGTGACATGGTTATCTTCCTGTTTACATATAGTTAACGTCGCGAGTAGTGTATGACATCCGCCAGCTACACGGCAAACCCTATTTAACATTTACCAGAGAGGACAAGGGAATGCGCAACGTGCGAGTGTATGAGGAAGCCTGGCCGCTCCACACCCCCTTTGTGATCGCCCGCGGCAGCCGCAGCGAGGCAAAAGTGGTGGTGGTGGAACTGGAAGAGGACGGTGTGAAAGGGGTGGGGGAATGCACCCCGTATCCCCGCTATGGCGAGAGCATCGCTTCGGTCATGGCCCAGGTGATGGCGATCGGCGAGCAGCTGGAGGCGGGACTTACCCGCGAACAGCTGCAGCGGCTGCTACCGGCAGGCGCCGCGCGCAATGCCATTGACTGCGCCCTGTGGGATCTGCAGGCGCGGCGCGAAGGCAAAACCTTGCCCCAGCTGCTGGAGGTGACGTTGCCAAACCGGGTGATCACCGCCCAGACGGTGGTCATTGGCACGGCGGATCAGATGGCGGCCAGCGCCGCGGCGCTGTGGCAGAAGGGCGCTCAGCTGTTGAAGGTGAAGCTTGACGACCGGCTGATCAGCGAGCGGTTAGTCGCTATCCGTCAGGCGGCGCCGGAGGCTACGCTGATTGTCGACGCCAATGAATCCTGGCACAGCGAGGGGCTGGCGGCGCGCTGCCAGCTGCTGGCGGACCTCGGCGTGGCGATGCTTGAGCAGCCGCTCCCTGCCGACGCCGATGCGGCGCTGGAAAATTTCGTCCATCCGCTGCCAATTTGCGCCGACGAGAGCTGCCATACCCGGGAGAGCCTGCCCAGGCTGCGCGGACGCTATGAGATGGTCAATATCAAACTGGACAAAACGGGCGGCCTGACCGAAGCGCTGGCCCTCGCCGAGGAGGCAGAACGACAGGGCTTTGGACGGATGCTGGGCTGTATGCTCTGCACCTCGCGCGGGATCGCCGCCGCGCTACCCCTGGCGCCGCTGGCGCGCTTCGCCGACCTCGACGGCCCGACATGGCTGGCGGTGGACGTCGAGCCGGCGCTGCGGTTCAGCACCGGCGTGCTTCATCTTTAAGCCTGCCAGCGCAGCAGGTCGGTCATCGCCGGCAGGTAACGCTCGGTTGCCTCGTCGGCGGAGACCGGCGGGAACTCAGCGGTGATGCAGGGGAGTCCGATATCAGCGCACCAGCTGCCAAAGGAACCTGGGGTGTCGTAGCCCACGCTGCCGACCAGCGGCAGTGAGAAGGCGTCGGCCAGCCAGTGTCCCAGCGGGCTGTGTCCCGGGTCTTCGATGCAGGCCAGCGGATCGTGAAAGGAGACCACCCACGCCGGATGGATCTGATGGATCAACTGACATAGGGCCTGGGTCTCTCGCTCCGAGCCCGGCTGTTCGCCGGTCAATAACACCACGTCTCGTTCCGTCGCCGCGCTGTTCCAGCGGTACACCGTTTCCCCTTGTCTCCAGTTAGCGGCCGGAAAGTTACGGTTGAGGTCAACGCCGCGGGCGTTGGCGCGCAGCCCGAGCTGACAGCCGTCAGGATTGACCGTCAGCACCACGTGATGGCGGCGCAGCTCCGGCTTCAGGGTGCGCAGGGCGCAGGAGAGGGTCACAATCGACGAATTCTCATCGCCGTGGGTGCCGGCAATAATCAGGCCGCTGCGGCTGTCGGCCATCGGCGCAGGAAACCACAGCAGCGGCGCGCCCAGTTCCGAGCTGCCGTACTGCCGGGTCCCCGGCGGAAAGTCGCCGCGCTGCGGGCGAGGACGTGAAATAGACATAGGGCTTCCTGTGTGTCGTTATTATGTAGTGTTGGCGAAAAGCGTGTTGGAATCAAACCCATTCCCTGAGGCGTGAAATCCGACGGCACATCAATTTTCTATCATATGTTGTTTGCAATTTCAGGTGATGAAACAAATAATTATCGCTCTGTTGGCGGTGTTTTTTCTCATTTTAAAGGGGATCTTATGAAGTATCCTGTCGCTTTGACATGCGGCGCGCTGTGGTTAGCCAGCGTATCTTCTCTGGCCTGGGCGGCGGACGTACCGCCGGGCACGGTACTGGCGAAAAACCAGCTGTTAGTGCGCCATATCAAAGATGAACCCGCCTCGTTAGATCCCGCTAAAGCGGTGGGCCTGCCGGAAATCCAGGTGATCCGCGATCTGTTTGAAGGTTTAGTCAATCAGGATGCGAAAGGCAACCTGATCCCGGGCGTGGCGACCCGCTGGCAGAGCAACGATAACCGCGTCTGGACCTTTACCCTGCGCGATAATGCCCGCTGGTCCGACGGCACGCCGGTCACCGCTGAGGACTTCGTCTATAGCTGGCGGCGTCTGGTGGACCCGAAAACCACCTCGCCGTTCGCCTGGTTTGCCGCGCTGGCGGGGATCGCCAACGCGCAGAACATCATTGACGGCAAAGCCGCGCCGGAGACCCTGGGGGTCACCGCCGTCGACGCCCACACCCTGCGGGTGCAGCTGGATAAGCCGCTGCCGTGGTTCAGCAACCTGACCGCCAGCTTTGCCTTCTACCCGGTACAAAAGGCGAACGTCGACAGCGGGGCAAACTGGACGCGGCCCGGCAGCCTGGTGGGCAATGGCGCCTATGTTCTGAAAGATCGCGTCGTGAATGAAAAGCTGGTAGTGGTGCCCAACACCCACTACTGGGATAACGCCAAAACGGTGATCCAGCAGGTCACCTTTGTGCCGATCAACCAGGAGTCCGCCGCCACCAAACGCTATCTGGCCGGCGATATCGATATCACCGAATCTTTCCCGAAAAATATGTATCAGAAGCTGCTGAAGGATATTCCGGGGCAGGTGTATACCCCGCCGCAGCTGGGCACCTACTATTACGCCTTTAATACCCAAAAAGGGCCGACGGCGGACGAGCGGGTGCGACTGGCGCTGAGTATGACCATCGATCGCCGGGTGATGGCGGAGAAGGTGCTGGGGACCGGGGAAAAACCGGCCTGGCGCTTTACCCCGGACGTAACGGCGGGCTTCACGCCGCAGCCGTCGCAGTTTGAGAGCATGAGTCAGGCCGAGCTTAACGCTCAGGCGAAAGCCCTGTTGGCTGCCGCCGGCTATGGCCCGAATCGCCCGCTGAAGCTGACGCTGCTGTATAACACCTCTGAGAACCACCAGAAGATTGCCATCGCTGTGGCGTCGATGTGGAAGAAGAACCTCGGCGTGGAAGTGAAGCTGCAGAATCAGGAGTGGAAAACCTATATCGACAGCCGCAACACCGGCAATTTCGATGTGATCCGCGCCTCGTGGGTAGGGGATTACAACGAGCCGTCCACCTTCCTGTCGCTGCTGACCTCCACCCACAGCGGAAATATCTCCCGCTTTAACGATCCGGCATACGACAAAATCCTTGCCCAGGCGGCGGTGGAAAATTCAGCCAAAGCGCGTAACGACGATTACAACGCGGCGGAGAAGATCATTATGGTCAAAGCGCCGATTGCGCCGATCTATCAGTACACCAACGGTCGGCTGATTAAGCCGTGGCTGAAAGGCTACCCGATCACCAACCCGGAAGATGTGGCCTATAGCCGTACCATGTATATCGTTAAACACTGATGCGTACTGGCCTCCTGCTCAGGGCAGGTTGCCATTGCTGAAGCCGGAGCTGGCGCGGATTACGGCGCCAGTTTCTCCTGCTCACCTTCTCCTGCCACAGTAGAAAGCATCACTTTTCTGGTAGTATGGCCGACTGAAACCAGGTCTAACCCTCTGAAAGCGAAGCATCAGAAGATCTCATCCGCTGGGTTTTTGTCATGATGCTCAACGTATTCGGCAATCATACCATCCGGATGCTGAACCAGCATGTTCCAGCCGGTTGGCACGATCTTCACCGGGTTGATAATTGTTGCTCCGGTGGAAGGCAGATATTTCTCCCAGGCGGAAATGTCGTTGACCAGGAAAGTGGTCTCGGTAGCGCGAAAAGGCGCCAGGCTCTTATCGGTTCCGCCGATTAACAGCACAGAACCCACCTGCGCCAGTTTGAGGTCGTATTCGGGATAGTCGAAGCGCAACCTCGCCTTCTGCGCGATGAGGTTTTCATAGAACGAAACGGTTTCTTCATAACAGCTCAGCAGCACGCATCGACGGATCAGAATATTGAGGACTTTCATTACGCCTCCTTTGCCATTGACGTAGCGATAGCCTGGCAGTCCTGAGGTGGAATGCAATGCTTAAGCGTTTTAGAGGTATTTAAGAACAGGCGTGGGTAGGCGAAGAAAAAGGGTTTGCGCAGCAGGGAAATATGCGTTGTTTAACTTGTTACGAAGCGGTGCTGTATTATAACTTTATAATCAAATAGGCGAGTCGCAAAATTGATACTGATATAAGATCATTTCCGCCTTGCATGACAATTTGCATAGTTCGGAATTAAGCGAAAGCTCTGAGCTCAGCCCCCTCCGCCAACCGATACCTGCTGCCCGCAGGCAACCTCTGCTACATTCGCAATGTATCAATAACCGCTCTCAGCGCGGGCGACACATTGCGGTGCGGGTAATAGAGAAATGAACCTTCCAGACGCTGGCTATAACGCTGGAGCACCCGGATAAGCGTGCCCTGCGCTAGATCGTCGGTAATCAGTTCTTCCGGGACATAGGCCAGCCCCAGACCGAGCCTGGCCGCTTTGGCTTCCATATAGCTATCGGCGAAAGCCCACTGTCCCTGCGGCGGATGAGTGATTTTTTTGCCATCCACGTTAAGTTCCCAGGCGTAAAGGCTGCCGTCGCCAAACTGATAAGCGATGCAGGGGTGGACGACTAAATCGGCGGGCGTTTGTGGAAAGCCGTAGCGTCGAAAATGTTCCGGTGTACCCACCACCGCCATCTCCATATCGGGAGAAATGCGTACCGCAATCATGCCGCTTCCGACTTCCGGGCCCAGACGTACGCCCGCATCGAATCGCTCCGCAATAATATCGACAAACCGGCTTTCGCTGATCAGTTCCAGTCTGATATCGGGATAGCGTTGTTTAAATACTGCCAGCTTCGGCAGCAGGACTTTATCAATGGCATGCTGGCTGGCATTGATGCGTACCGTACCGGAGGGCGTTTGACGATAGTGGGCCAGCGTGGCGAGTCCCATATCTAAGGCGTCGAAACCGGATTCGACATTGTGATAGAGCTGCTCACCCGCCTGAGTGAGCGACAAACGGCGGGTGGTGCGCACCAGAAGCTGAACGCCCAGGCGCTCTTCAAGTTCACGAACCGCACGGCTGATCCCGGACTGCGCCAGGCCGAGTCGTTGCGCTGCGGCGGTAAAACTGCCTTCCCGCACCACCTGCATAAACAGATAAAGGTCATTATAGTTTTCCCGTTTCGCCATTCTCCCGCCTCGTGATCCGCATGCCATTTAGAACAATATGGTATTAATCTTAGCATTTTTCACCCACTAATCAGCACTATTACTGCTGGCTACACTAAGCCCACGACAACAAAGCGCAGCAGCGTTGTCTACTGGAGATTTGCATTGATCGCGTTTATTTAGGGGGCTTTGATGACGGTTTTCACCAAAAAACTGACAGCCGCGATACCCGCCATGCTGCTTTGCGCCTCATTAAGTGGAGTCACAACGATGAGTTATGCTGATACGACTAACCCGAATACGCCTGTCTCTTTGATTGAAAAATGGGACAAAACATTCCCTGAGAGCGCGAAAGTGGATCATCGTAAGGTGACCTTCCACAACCGCTACGGGATTACTTTAGCAGGAGACCTCTACCTGCCGAAGGATCGCGGCGACCGCAAACTGGCCGCCATTGCCGTTAGCGGTCCTTTCGGCGCGGTAAAAGAGCAATCCAGCGGCCTGTATGCCCAGACGTTGGCCGAGCAGGGGTTTGTCACCCTGGCGTTTGACCCATCCTATACGGGTGAAAGCGGTGGCTACCCACGTCATGTGGCCTCGCCGGACATCAATACCGAGGATTTCAGTGCCGCGGTGGACTTTCTGGGCCTGCAAAAAGAGGTGGATCGCCACCGTATCGGTTTGCTCGGCATTTGCGGATGGGGCGGTATGGCCTTAAACGACGCGGCGATGGATACGCGCGTCAAAGCGGTGGCGACCAGCGTCATGTATGACATGAGCCGCGCGATGGGGCATGGAGTCGGCGATGGCAAAGACCGCTACACGACCGCCGACCGCCGAGCGGTACTGCAGTACCTGAACGCGCAGCGCTGGAAGGATGCGGCAAACGGCACTTTCGCCCCCGGCGGGCATGACATTTATGTTGATGATAAAGGCAACGCCAGCGCTGCCGAGCGTATTTTGCCGGAAACCTTGCCCGCCAATCCCAACCCGGTCCTGAAAGAGTTCTTCGATTATTACCGTATGCCGCGTGGTTTCCATCCGCGTTCGGTTAATTCAACCGGGGCATGGAATGCGACGATGCCGCTGTCGTTTATGAATATGCCGCTGCTGAATTATGCCGGCGAAGTGACTATTCCGACGCTTATCGTGACTGGCGAAAAAGCCCATTCTCGCTATTTTGCCGAAGATGCCTATAAGGCTATTGGCAGCAACGAGAAAGAACTGGTGATTGTCCCTGGCGCAAACCATGTCGATCTTTATGACAACGCCGCAGGCAAAATTCCCTTTAATCAGTTCGAGCAGTTCTTTAAAACCAACCTGAAATAGATCTCCGGTGCCGGAGACATCCCCAACGCCGCCACGCGCCTGCGGGCGGCTTTGTATTGTCGGAGATAAACAATGTCTGCATTAAGTAACACCCGGGCACACTGGAGCGGCGTCCTGGCGATGACGCTCTGCGTATTTGTACTCATTGCCTCAGAATTTATGCCGGTCAGCCTGTTAACGCCCATCGCTGGCGATTTAGGCGTCACCGAGGGATTAGCCGGTCAGGGCATTGCCATTTCAGGCGCGCTGGCGGTGCTGACCAGCCTGACCATTTCTCGCCTTGCGGGAGCACGGGATCGAAAATACCTTCTGTTAGCGCTCACGGCGCTGATGGCGGTCTCGGGAATGATGATTGCCCTGGCGTCCAGCTATCCAGTTTATATGCTGGGCAGGGCGCTCATTGGGATCGTCATCGGCGGCTTCTGGTCTATGTCGGCCGCAACGGCCATTCGCCTGGTGCCGCAACGTCAGGTCCCCCGCGCATTGGCCATCTTTAACGGCGGTAACGCGCTGGCCACCGTTGTGGCAGCGCCGCTGGGCAGCTACCTGGGGGCCACCGTCGGCTGGCGCGGCGCCTTTTTATGTCTCGTCCCGCTGGCGATGGTGGCCTTCGTCTGGCAATGCGTTAGCCTGCCGTCGATGAAAAGCCAGCGCGCACCACAGCCGCAGGGAACCGTGCTGGGTTTGTTCCGCCGCTCGACGGTATTCCTTGGATTGCTGGCCTGTGGGCTGTTTTTTATGGGGCAGTTTACCTTATTTACCTATGTGCGACCGTTTCTGGAGACCGTGACCCGAGTCAGTTCCTCTGGTCTGTCCCTGATATTGCTGGCGATGGGTACCGCCGGTTTTGTCGGCACGCTGCTTATTTCGAGCGCTCTGAACGCCCGGTTTTATCCGACGCTGGTGGCTATCCCTTTGGCCATGGCCGCGATTGCCGGAACGCTTCTGCTGGCCGGACGCCACCCGGGATCAGTCGCCGTACTGTTAAGCCTGTGGGGCCTGCTGGTGACGGCCGCGCCCACCGGCTGGTGGATGTGGATTGCGCGGACGCTGCCCGAGGATGCGGAGGCGGGCGGTGGTCTGATGGTCGCCGTGATCCAGCTATCGATTGCCCTCGGGTCAACGGCAGGCGGCCTGGTGTTTGATAGTCTGGGATGGCGCAGCAATTTTGCACTGAGCGGTCTGTTACTGCTGGCGGCGGCAGGGGCGACTTTTCTGCTCTCTGCCAAAATCAGCTCATCTCAGCGCACGCCGATTAATGAGCTGGATGTATAAGTCAAATCACAAATGACAGGGTAATCACGGCGACGTTTATGGCCTACCATGATGGTTTAACAAGATGAGGGCTGACCATGGAATATTGCGTATTAAGTAACAACCGTAAAATGCCGATGCTGGGTTTTGGCGTTTTTAAGGTGACCGATAAAGCAGAGTGTAAGCGGTCGGTGCTGAACGCCATTCGCACCGGCTACCGCCTCATCGATACCGCCGCCGTCTACGATAATGAAGATGCGGTGGGGGAGGCCGTTCGCGAAGCCATCGCCGAAGGTCTGTGTACCCGCGAGGCGCTATTTATTACCTCCAAACTGTGGGTTCAGGACATGGCCAACGCCGGAATGGCGAAAGCCGGGATTGCCGCGTCCTTAAAAAAATCCGGGCTGGAATACTTCGATCTATATCTGTTGCATCAGGCGATGGGCGATTATTTCAGCGCCTGGCGCGCGCTGGAGGAGGCTTATGAAGCCGGTACCCTGAAAGCGATCGGTGTGTCCAATTTCTATGCCCATGTGTTAGCTAACTTCTGCGAAACCGTCAGAATCAGGCCGATGGTGAATCAGGTCGAACTACATCCTTATTTCGCCCAGCCCGCGGCGCTGGAAACCATGAAGCACTATCACGTTCAGCCGGAAGCCTGGGCGCCGTTAGGCGGTGGCAGACATAATCCGTATGAAGAGGCCATGCTGCAGGAGATTGCCGATGCCCACCAAAAAACCGTTGCTCAGGTGGTCCTGCGCTGGAACGTGCAGCGTGGCGTCACGGTCATTCCTAAATCCACCCGCCAGGAGCGTATTGAAGAGAACTTTGCCATCTGGGATTTCTCGCTCACCGCGCGCGAAATGGCGCAAATTAGCGATCTGGATTTAGGTTACGTTGGCGAAGCAGTGAAACACTTTAACCCTGAATTCGTTCGCGGCTGTCTGGGGGTGAAAATCCACGACTGATCGTGGCTCAGCGTGAAGCCTGCTTCATTTAGCTGCCTGCGCCGCGGCGACGGGTTCGGTATGCTGGTTAGCGCCCACGCGTGTGCCGCGACGGTTGTCGATGCGGTAGTCGACCGTCACGGGCTGCGGGCCGGCAGGGGTGACGGTCAGCTCCCTGATCATCTGGCCGGCGTCCGGTGGCAGGGTCCGGGTAGTTTCCCCCTGAGCGAGCATCTGGCCATTTTGCCTGACCTGCCAGGTCAGGCGACAATCCTCGCAGGTCGTCCAGGTATCGTTAATCGCCCACAGGCGCACCGTCGCCGGGCTGCCCTGACGCCAGCTGGCGGTCACCGGCTCGATGGATGGCAGGATCGGCTGATAGGCGCGCTGCAGGGCATAGTAACCCGCCTTCGGCTGGCGCAGATAATCCACCACCCCCCAGTTGATGGAGGGCCATGTCTCGACAAACATAAAGTGGAACAGGGCGGTCACCGGCTGATAACGTTGGCGGCGATAGCTCTCCGCTGCCAGCGCCACCAGCCTGGCCTGATACGCCTGGGTGTTTTCAATCATCTCCTGAATAGTGTTGCCTCGTGGAATACCGGCAAATTTAAAGGTCTGGAAAGGCTGAAAATTATGGTACTTCCATCGCACCCAGCCGGGGTCGTCGGCGGCGGTGGTTTTCGGCCACAGCAGACGGGCCGGGATAATGGTCTTCAGGGTGGAGAGGCGGGGCAGCGCCTGGGCGCCAAACTCGGAAATAATCCCGGTTTTCGCCGGGGAGAGCAGGTCGCGCAGGGTGCCGAAATACCAGCCCGCCCAGTAGTGCTCTTCAACAGCGGAAAAGCGATGCACGATGCGGGAGGTATCTTCCGCCAGCGCATCGCCCACCCGCTGCGTCAGGGTCTGGTTTAAGGTTTTACGCCAGTCGGGGAAGCGTTTCTCCATCCACGGCGAGTTCCACGGCGGCTCGTTGTGACCGCCCCAGACAATAATCGCCGGCGAATTGCCGAACTGGTCCATCATCGCCCGGGTCTGGCGCACCGCGTTATCGGCAAAGGCGACGCTGTCATCATAACCCCACTGCAGCGGAACATCCTGCCAGATCATCAGCCCCATCTCATCGGCCACCTCATACAGCGCGCGGCCCGCCACGTGACCATGAACGCGGATGGCGTTGGCGTTCATGGCCGTGACTAGCCTGAAATCCCGGCGATATTTTTTCCGCGTCATGGTGCTCAGCCACGGCGAGCCAATATAGTTGCTGCCCTTGATGAACAGCCGTTTGTCATTGATGCGCCAGCCCTGATTGTCCGCCAGCGCTTCCACCTTACGTAATCCGGTGCGGGTGACGGCGGTATCCATGATCCCCCGGTTATCCGCGAGGGTGGCGCGCACCCGGTAGAGGTTAGGTTTGCCAGCACCCACGGGCCACCAGAGCTTTGCTGAGGGCATGGGCAGCGAGACGCGCAGGACGCCTGCGGTGTTCTCCAGGGTGACCGCGAAGGCCTGTTCAAAACGCGGGCCGGAAAAATTGTCCGGGGTGGCCGTCAGGCGCAGCGTGACGGGGCCGGGGGTCACGGCGCGATAGCGGATTTCGGCACGCAGAATGGGGTGCTCCAGCCCCTGTCGCCAGTCCGGGCGCAGGATCACCTCGTCGAGGGTGACGCCGCGGCTCAGATGGAGCTTCACCGGCGCCCAGATCCCCCCGGAATTGGCATCCTGCCCCTGAACCGACCAGGCGCCGCCCGGGCGGGTATCGTGCTGGTTCAGGATCCCTTTCATCAGCGTTTTGTGCAGCGGCCAGATCGTTTGCGGGTCTTCATAGGGGCTGTCGACCCGCACGGCGAGCTGATTATGGCGGCGAACGACCCCGCTGATGTCCACCGGGAAGCGCTGAAAATACCCTTCGTGCCGGGCCAGCGTCTTGCCGTTGAGCGCCACCTCGGCAAAGTAATCGACGCCGTCAAACACCAGGGTGGCCATGGCGTCCGGCGTCAGGCCATGCAGGGTAAACTGATGGCGATACCACAGGGCGCCCTGATGATCGTATCCGGCGCTGTACCAGTTTGCCGGTACCCGCAGCGTGCGCCAGTCGCCATCCGAAGCCTGCGCGCCGTCGAAGGCGCTGTCGTTGGCGTCATGCACCCGCCATTGTCCGGCCAGTGACCAGGTCACCGGCGCTGAGCCGGCGTGCGCCAGCGGCAGGCAAACCACCAGCAGCAGAAGACGTCTAGCGATCACGGGGAGCCTCCTGCATTCTGCGGCGCAGCCACAGGTGGCAACCCGCGATCGCCTCGGCCAGCGTGTCTTGCAGGTCGCCCGGCACGCTCTGGTCGGGCGAGGCTGCCTGGCTCTCCAGTTGCTGGAGCACCCTGGAAAGGTGCTGAAAGCCAAGGGTGGCCGCCTCGCCGCGCAGTTTGTGGGCGGCGCGACGCCACGTCTCCCGGTCATTAGCGTTAATGGCGTGGGTAAGGGCGGCGGCGGCAGCGTCAAGCCCAGCAGCGAAGAGCCCCAGCAGCTCCTCGACCAGCTCAGGATCGCCGGCGCACTGTTTCAGCAGGCGGGCCTCGTCCGGCAGGCCTTCCTCTTCCTCCGGACCGCTATCTTCCGCCGCGCCGACGCGGGCGATGGCCTCCCGTAGCGCCTCCTGGCTCACCGGTTTGGCGATATAGCCGTCAAAGCCCATCGCCAGACAGCGCTCTCTATCGCCCTGCATCGCGTGGGCGGTCATAGCCATCGCGGGCTGGTGCTCCCGGCCGAGCGCCTGCGTCTCTTCGCGCAGCAGGCGGATGGCGGTTTCACCGTCCATCTCCGGCATTTGCAGATCGATCAGCAGGAGATCCCAGCAGTCGGCGCGCCAGCGCGCCAGCGCCTCCCGGCCGTTGTTCACCACCTCGCAGCGGTGGCCAAGCTGTTCCAGCAGCCGTCTGGCGACCTTCTGATTAACCAGATTGTCCTCGGCCAGCAGGATATGCAGCCCGGCCTGCTCCCTGACCGGTTCCGCAACGGGGGCTGGCGCTGTCGCCACCACCGGCGTGGGAACCAGAATGCCGGCGATAACCTGATGCAGTTCGCGCTGCGCCACCGGTTTATGCAGATAGTGAGCAATGCCGATGCGCTTGAGCATATTGGCGTCAAAATGGCGGCTCATGGAGCTGAGCATAATAATCTGGCTTTGCCGGGCCTCGGGCAGGGCGGAAAGCTCCAGCGCCAGGGATACGCCGTCCATATCCGGCATCTGCGCGTCCAGCAGGATCAGCGGCCAGGGCGGCCCTTCGGCGGCTCGGCGTAGCGCCTCGCCGGCGTTGTCCACGCAGCTTGGCATCAGCCCCATCTGGCGAAGCATGGCGTCGAGCAGGCGCAGGTTGGTGCTGTTGTCGTCAACCACCAGCACCCGCTGGTGGTTAAAGTGGCCCAGCGGGGCGCTGTCGGCGGCGGCGTGCAGCGCTGCCAGCGGCAGGGTGAAGGCAAATTCGCTGCCCGCCCCGGGCTGGCTCTCCACCGTCAGCTCGCCGCCCATCAGGCTGACCAGGCGGGCCGAAATGGTTAACCCCAGACCGGTGCCGCCGTAGCGGCGGGTGGTGGAGCTATCGGCCTGGCTGAAAGCCTCGAAGATCGCCTTTTGCTTCTCCGCGGCGATGCCGATGCCGGTATCGCGAATGCGAAAGCGCCAGCGGTTTTCGTCGCCGGCCGGCGCTATCGCCAGCAGAACCTCCCCCTGATGCGTGAACTTCAGCGCATTACCCAACAGGTTGGTCAAGATTTGCCGCAGCCGGGGGCCATCGACGATCAGCACCTCGGGCACCGCTGGGGAGATATCCACCAGCAGCTCAATGCCCTTTTCGCTGGCGGCAGGCATATGCGGGCGGATCAGCGACTGAACAAAGGGGCGGATCTCCAGCGGCTCTTCGTCCACCTGCATCTTGCCCGACTCAATGCGTGAGAAATCAAGAATGTCGTTAATAATGTGCAGCAGCGACTGGGCTGAGCTCATCACCAGCGAAAGGTACTCCCGCTGCTCCGCGGTCAGCGGCGTGTCGAGGCAGAGCTGCGTCATGCCGAGAATGCCGTTCATCGGGGTGCGGATTTCGTGGCTCATATTGGCGAGGAAGGCGCTTTTCGCTTCGTTCGCCTCGCGGGCTTCCTTCGCCGCCTCAATGGCCAGCAGCTCTGCGGCTTTGCGCCGGGTAATATCCTGCAAGGTGCCGATCACCCGCTCTGCCTGCTGCTGCATATTGAGGGTGACGATCTGCCCCGAGAGCAGCATCCAGCGCCAGCCCTGCGTGGGGTGCTGGACGCGAAGTTCACATTCAAAAACTGGCATATGCTCGTTTTGCGAGGCGATCATCGCCTGCTGCAGGGTGGCGCGATCGTCCTCGTGGACCAGATTGAGCATAAAACGCAGTGGAAAGCGCCACTGCGCCCGTGACTGGCCGACCATCGCCAGCAGGGTGTCATTGACCTGCAGGCTGTCGCCGGAGACCTGCCAGTCCCAGATGCCGATCTGGATCGACTCCGCGGTGAATAAAAAGTCGTCGTGAAGCTGGTGACGCGAGCGTCGGGCCTCGTCAAGCTCGGTGATGTCGGTATGCAGGCTGACAATCCCGCCATCCGCCAGCCGCTGATGCTGAACGTAAATCCGGCGGTTGCCCGACTGACGGACCTCGCAGTGGTTCGTCTGGCGGCAGTTGCGGATTATCGCCTCGCGCAGCGTCTGTTGCCGGCCTGGGTCGATGTTATATCCGGCATCGATAAACTTCTCCGCCAGGCTCTCAAGAGAGGCGCCGACGGCGAGCCAGGGCGCGATCGTTGGATAAAACAGCGCCACCTTATCATTCCAGGCCTGCAGTCGTTCACGTTCATCGTAGATCATCACCGCCGAGGGCAGGAGGTTGAGGTCGGTACGGTTAGCGGCATGCATGATTACTGGCCAGCGGTTTGATAGTGGAGCTCCGCCTGGCGGCGCAGATACTCAAGCCCAGGGGCGATGGCCATTGCCCATGCGGTGAGGATCTCCTCATCGCACAGCGGATCGCTGGCGCGGACGGTTTTGAGCATCGCTTCCCGCCAGAGGGCAAAAAAACGCGGCGGCAGACGCAGGCCTTCCTCGCTCTGCGCCCGCGCCAGCCGTTCCAGGAAATCGGGTACAAAGAGGTCGCCGTTGACCGCCAGCATGGCGAAAAAGCTTTTAAAGATCATCTGCTGGCCTTCTTCGCCGGAGCGTTGTGAGAAGTGCTGCTCGGTTTCCGCAGACATATGGATAAAAGTAGTGTAGAAGGCCTCGAAGAAGCGCTGTTTGTCGTGCTCCGGTACGACGCGATTCAGGCTGGCTTCAAAGAGATCGCGATAAAACTTCATGGTGCGCTCCTCATGACCCGTTCGCCCGGCAGGCAGCGGCGGGGCGGGTTAAATTCGTCCGTCGCGCGGCGGGCAAAGTAGCTGTTGTCATCGGCGAGGCCGTTTTTGAACAACGGCCCGGCGTTGTGTTTGTAAAACAGCGCCTCCAGCACCATGGCGTTGGTGGAGAGGGTGAGGGTGGCGTTGACGTCGCCGGTGGCCTCGACCCGACCTTCAAACCAGCCGCGCTGCGGGTCGTTAAGATGGGTAGTGACCGCCATCAGCGCATCGGTATACTCGGTTTCCCACAGCGTCCACAGGACAAAGACTGCTTTGGTGGTCACCTGCGCCAGCCGGGGGTAGTATTTCCCATCGTCCCCGAGCGTATTCCAGGCGTAGCCATTTCCCCAGACGGTGTCTTCCACGTGCCAGGGCGCCTGGGTAAGCGAAAAATCGGCCCGGGCGGTGAGCACCTTATCCTGCGTCCAGCGCGTTTTCTGGCTGAGCCATATCCCTTCCGCCCGGGCGCGCATGGCTTTTTGTACCTCTTCCGACACGCCAGGCGGCTGCCAGCCGAACTCCAGTCCCGGCAGCATGGCGGGCAGAGTGGAGAGCACCACGGGCTGCCAGGTGGTTCGCGGGTCGCGGTCGTCAACGGCGAGGCGGCGCTGATAAATAATCACATGGCGCGCCGGGGGAGAGAGAGCTTTGCCGGCCGGAAATCCCCACAGGCGGAACGCGCTGGCGGCGTATTCACTGTCTCCCAGCCGGAGCTCCTCGCGGATCGTCCGCTGCCCGTTCTGCAGTGAGGCGGACCACAGCTCACCGTCTTTATCGATCACCGGACAGAAGTTCCAGCGCAGGATAATTTTATCAATGTACTCGCCATACTGCGGCGCGCGTTCGGCGGTGAGCCGCAGGGCGAGCATCAGTCGCGCCATATCTTTCGCTGACCAGCCGCTCCCCGCCGGTTTGCCGCTGAAGTCGACAGGGGTCGCCGTCTGAGTGGAGTATAGCCTGCCCGGCGAACCGCCGTCGGTTAGCGTCAGTCGATTGAGGGTGCCGAGCAGGGGCGTCAGGCGGGCGTCGAATTCCGCTTCCTTTACCAGCCCCAGCTCTCTGGCGGCGAGCAGGGCGATAAGGGTGTCGCCCATCTGCCATAGCGTCGCGCGGGGCTGTTTGTCGCTGCCGTTGACGAGGCCGGTATGCGGCTGGGTATTGTTCTCGACGTACCGCCAGGCGATCTGCGCCCACGTCCGCTCCTGCGGCGTCAGGCTGCTGATACGGGCGGTGGTGTGCCAGCCGCCTTTAGTCAGCCAGCGCCACCCCGCGCCTTCGCGACCAAACAGCGACAGGGCGATAAGCAGCAGGACGACGGCGACGGCCAGCCAGCGTGCTATTGTTTTAAGCATTGCGCTGTCACCGGCGGAAGTTTAACGGGCTCGTCAGCCTTGCAGGCGGCGCACTGGCAGGCCTGGCAGGCGGGTTGGATGCGCTGCGTGGTCCCGGTCTGCTCGCACCATGTTTTGACGGCCGGGGTGTTGCTCAGGAACGGGCGATTGCGCGGGCCGTTATTCGGTTCAAAGAGATCCACCAGCTTCTTGTCCCACAGCGACGGGGCGAAATTGCGGTTTTTCGGATTGTCGCTGGAAAACTGCAGCAGTTTGCCCTCTTTTTTAAACAACAGCGCTTCCAGCATGATGCCGTTATTGTTGGCGGTAAATTCATTGATTGGCCCGTCGCCGTTCTCATACAGCCCCTCGTAATAGCCTTTACCCGCTTCGTTCGCGTTTTCAATGGCGTCCAGCAGACGATCGGTATAGGGCGAGTTCCACAGCACCCACATCCCCATCGCCGCTTTGAGCGACACGGCGGCGCTGTTCGGTACGAACTGGCCTTTGTCGGTTATGGTGTTCCAGTTAAAACCATCGCTGAACACCGTGTCATAGACAAAGTACGGAGATTTATCGAGCTGATGCTCGGAGCGGGCGGTGAGGATCCCGGTGATGGCGTAGCGATTCTCCTGGGCCTGATAGACCCGGTCGGCAAAGTTTTTCATCCATGGATGGGAGTACTCGCGCGGGCTGTTGTTCCGGTCAGCAGGATTATCAAAGCCAAACTCCATGCCATACAGCACGTAAGATTCACTGACCACATAGTTATGCTGGCTGGTTTGCCGCGGGTCGCGCGAATCATAGGGGACCAGCACGCAGTAAATCTCCGCCAGCTCGTAGGGCTGCGGCCGGCTGGCCTGACAGGTGTTAAATCCCCACAGCTGAAAGCCCGCCGCGCCGTACTCCTCGTAGCCCAGGCGGCCTTCCTGAACGTATTTTGGCTGGCCGTTTTCCAGATACGCCCCGTACAGCGTGCCGCAGGGATCGACCACATGGCTGAAATCCCACCCCAGCACCACGTTATCGATGCTGTTGCTGTATTCCGGATAGCGCTCCTTGATCACCTTCAGCCAGATCAGCATTCTGCCGATATCCAGCGCCGAATAGCCGATTTCGCCCGGCTTGTTCTGGTAGTTCACCTTCTGTCCACTCACGGTGTTATAGGCTTTGTTGGGCAATTCGTTACGGAATAAATCGAGCTTATTCAGCGTGGCGAGAAACTTCAGCATCCGACGGTCGAACTCCGCCTTATCAATAATCCCCAGCTCACGGGCCGCGGTCATCGCGGCCAGATAGGAGGCGCTGTCCCACATGGTGGTGGAGGGGTATTTGTTCACCGCATTGACCAGCCCGGTGGTGGGCTGAAAGTTGGCGACGAAATATTGCCAGGCGTTTCTGGCGATAGTCATCTCCCTCGGCGTCAGCTCCCCGCTGCGCGGGGCGTATTCCGCAGCCGGCAGACCGGTCGCGGCCTGCGCGCCGGAGAGCGAGAGCCACAGCGCCATGAGTCCGGCCAGCAGGGGAAAACGGGATAAATAGATCAGCTTCATGGCGTTGCTCCTGCTGAGGACGAGGGGAGAGGGGCAGGGCTCAGGCAGGCCAGACACAGCATCTGCCCCCGGGAAATGTAGGCCAGGCTTTCCAGCACGATCGCGTTGGTATCGCCGTCAATAACGTCGTTGACGCTGCGGTTGAGGTTTAACCCGCGCTGCCAGCCCCTGCCCGGGACCTGCAGCGTCTGGACCTGCTGGCGCAGCGCTTCGCTCCAGCTATTACGGAACAGGGCGTACCAGGCAAAGGCGGTGCGGGTGGAGGTGATCGCCGATTGCTCCGGGGCGGCGCTGCGCGGGACGAAGGCGCTCTGCGGCTGCCGGTCCGCCAGCGCGCTGGCATAATCCGGCGCGGGCTCGGCGTAGTCGGTGCTGACCGGCGGCTTGCTGACCCTCAGGCTATGACGGCGCTGCTGGATTTGCATGATGCGCCAGGCGATCTCCGCGCTCTGCGCGTCAAAGCCCAGCTCAAGCCCGGTGAGCAGGTACGGCAGGCTGATCAGCGAAGGCTGCCGACCCCAGGGCGTGCGCAGCCCCTCGTCGGGCACCATGATGCCGTCGATATCGATCATCTGCTGCCCCTGCGGCGGGTTGGTCACCGCCAGCCCCGCGGCGCTGTCGATCAGCCGCAGCGTATGGCTGGCGTACAGCCGGTAGCCAAAGCTGTCCCGCGGTTCATCCGCCGCCAGCGCCCAGTGGTGCAGCGGCGCCGCGGCCTGGCTGGCGGGGCTGTTGCTGATGAGCGCGCCGACCCGCCACTGATTAAACAGATCCCGCACCGCGGCGGCGTGCTGAGGATAGCGCCAGAGCAGCGTTTGCAGGGCGGTGAGCAGGCGTCCCATACCGATGGCGGAGGAGTCCGGGTTGCCGAGGATCTGCAGCGTGTCGGCATGGTACTGAGCGGCGGGCAATCCCTGGGCGTTGAGGGGCAGTTGACCGAGCGTAAACAGGGCGGCGGCAATGCGCTCATCACCTTCGGCGGCGGTCACAATATGCAGCTGCTCTGCGGCGACCACGGCGAAAAGATAGCTGCCGACGCTCCACAGGCTAAGCCAGGGTTCGCCATCGTGCGCGTTGGCCAGACCGTTTGGCTGAGTATTATTCACATAATACTGCCAGGCCACTCGCGCCCAGATCGCCTCGTCAAAGGTCAGCTCGCGCGGGGCAGGGAGCGGCGGAAAATCCTGGCTCAACGTCATCCCACCGCTGCTCTCGACGCGCGCGGGCATCTGTTTTTCCACCCACACGACAATCGCAAAACCCAGCAGGAAGCCAATGAGGATGGTGAGGTAGCTTCGGGCGGGGAGCAGGGCGTCGCGGATCCTCATCGACTTGCCTCCTGCTCTTCGGGGGGCGTCCATATGGCGGCGAAGATCAGCGGCAGCATGGCGGCAATATTCACCGCGCCCCAGAAAATGTTGATGACGTACCCGGAGGGATCGTCAACCTGCCCGCGCGCCACCTGGATGCCGCCCCATAGCAGCCCCGTCAGGGTGAGTATAACGATGGCAATTTGCGGCTTGACGAGATAGAGAAAACGGCCCGTCTGTCGCTCTTTCGGCGTGACGTGAAATTTGATCTGCTCCCCGCGCAAAACGGTGTTTAGCGCCCGCAGATTCATCGAGAAAAAGGAGAGGTAAGAGGCCCGGCCGTCCCAGGCCGAAATACCCCAGGTGCCGAACATAAAGGCCAGTTCGGAGACGATAAAAAAGGGTAAAAAGTGCAGATAGAAAGGGGTAGACCACGCCGACACCGGGGGAATGCCGGTGAAGAGATAGATAATGGGTGAAATCAGGAACACGGTATTCCATACGCAGGCCAGATAGGACCAGAAGGTGGTCGCGTACATCAGCGTTTGCGGCAGCGAGAGTTTAAAGCGGCGGCGGCTGAAAATGTTGTCATGGAACAGGATATCCAGCGAACCGGCGGCGTACTTAAAGCGCTGGATCATCCACGTCAGCATATCCTGCGGCGAGAGCATTTTCGACTCGATCCGCGGGTGCATTACCGAGCGCCAGCGGCGGGCAGCGTCGCCGTGCAGCAGGATGGAGGTATAAATATCTTCCGAGACGTGGAACTTATAGGGCGTCAGTTCAGTATCGAAGGCCACGTGGGGGCGCATGGCCTCCTGCAGCGCTTCCCGCGTTGCCGGATCGCGAATATCCCGCGTATGACGCGCGATCTCGGCGTCAACGCTCCAGACGTAGCTGCGCAGCGCGGCCTGCATCACCGCTTCCCGTCGGTGAACGGAGGCGGCGCCACAGCAGAATGCGGCATTAGCCCAGTTGCGGCGCCGTAAAATCACGTCGTAAAACATGCGCGGATCGTTGAAAAACGGATCGCGACCAATGGTCACCGGACCGACGATTTTCTGCGCCAGCCAGCCCACGCCGTAGCCTGCGCCGCCCGCTTTACGCCGGAGCCAGCGCGCCAGATCCTCCCCTTCCGGGAGATCGAAAAACCATTGCGGGGTCTGCACCCAGGCGACGTCCGGATCGCGAAAATAGCCGAGCGTATTGCTCAGCAGGGTCGGGAAAACGCGGGTATCGGCATCACAGATGATCAGAAAGTCGCCATCGGTATGTTCCAGCCCGTTGCGCAGGTTACCGGCCTTATAGCCGATATTGCTCTGACGGGTGATATAGTTCGCCCCCTCCTGCTCGCAGACCTCCTTCATCTCCGGGCGACGCCCGTCGTCAAGAACATGCACCTTATAGTCGAGCGGACCGGGATAGGTCATCCGCATGGCGTCACGGATCGACAGCCTGACCAGCTCCACATCTTCGGAGTAGGTGGCGATAAACAGATCGACTTTAATCGGCCTCGACTCCACCGCTTCATCCGCTCGCAGACAGTCGTTAATCTCCGTCGGGGGGACGCCTGGCGGAGGATCTTTTTCCTGCCATAAATTAATGGTGAACAGGACTGTGCCAATCCACGCCAGGGTTTCCGCCAGCGCCAGCGGAACGGCATACCATAGGGCGTCGGTATTTAAAGACGCGGTCCAGCGCCAGTAAATATAATTGGCGCCGAGAACCAGGGCGGCCACGGCTAATACCTGCCAGATCATCCTCACCCAGCGCGGGGTGCTGAGCGGCTCAGGCGGTCGACGATGTTCAAAACGGGAAAAATAAAAATCCATAGCAAGGATATCCTGATTCCGCGCTGAGTTTGAATGACTGGTCTGTTATTGATTGGCGGCGTTCTGCAGAACGCACAGGGGCTTATAAATAACAGTAAAGTGAGTGTAGATGGTGGCGTAAAAATTTCAACAGCGCGAAATGATAGTCACCGGGATGACTTAACATAGTGTGATGTGCGCAGGCGGAATTTATAAAATGAGCATTGCAAGATAGCGCATTCTACACTATCTAAATAATTTGTAATAATTGTTGCAGGGTAGACGACAGGATCCCTCATGAGCCAGGTTGTTTCAGCGATTTCGCAAAAAGAAACTGATAAATCAACGGCCTGGCGTTACTCTCTGACCGGGGATCGCGACCTGCGTATCGACTTTATGCGCGGTATTGCTCTCGTGATGATGGTGGTGGCGCATACGGAAGTGATGTCGATATTTAATATTTTCAGCTGGGAACGATTTGGTTTGACCACCGGTGCCGAGGGCTTTGTGATCCTGTCCGGCTTCATGTTAGGGATGCTAAATCGTGTCAGATTACAAAAGGCCGTATTACTGACGGTGAGCTGGGGACTTTATCTTCGCGCCTGGAAAATATATCAGGTTAATATTATTATTATTGTCTCTTTTCTTTTGCTGAGATATTTGCCCTATATTAATGTCTATGAAGTCACTCATTTTACCGACCGCTTTTCCGGGACCAGTTGGTCGCTTTATCCGCTAACCCCACAAATAAAAGAGACGTGGTTTAACATTATCCTTTATCTGCAGATTGGCCCGCATCAGACGCAGATCCTCGGTCTCTATATTTTTTTGTTATTGCTCAGCCCGCTGTTTCTCGGCATGCTGCAAAAGGGTCACGTCTACCCATTACTGGGCGTCTCGCTGCTGATCTACGGCTGCTGGCAACGCTGGCCGGTACGGGTGACGCCCTGCGAATTTGAATTCGCCTTTCCCCTGATGGCCTGGCAATTTATCTTTGTGCTGGGAATGTGCTGCGGCTGGTACAAAGCGGAACTGATCTCTTTCGCCCGCACGCCGCCCGGCAAAGTCGCCGTCGCGGCGCTGGTGTGCGTCGCGCTTATCCTTGCGTTTGTCGCCCAGAATCATACCAATCCTTTTATGCCGCCCGCGCTGCTGATGCACGTGATCCCACCGGCGGAATTTAACGCCTTTTACCATACCTGGGCGGCGAAAAACGGCCTCGGGCCGGTACGGATCCTTAATGATATCAGTCTGATGGTCACTATTTATCTGCTGTTGACCTGGTGCTGGCGCCCCCTGAACTGGCTGGCAGGCTGGTTCCTGATCCCGCTCGGGCAGCGTTCGCTCTACACCTTTATTTTGCATGTTTACATCGTGCTCGCCGTAAGCCAACTGGTCACCTTCGATCTGTGGCGCCAGGCGTGGATAGTGAACACCTTGATCCATGCCGCCGCGCTGGGCGTACTGTGGCTGATGGCCAAATACCGCGTCGCCGCACGCTGGATACCTAACTAAGGAAGGGCAAATGCGGGAGAAATATATGCTGGCCTGCGCGCTATGGTGCGCCATCGCAGGCGCCGAAGGAGCAGAAAAGAACGACGCACAACCGCTGCGTGATAAAAATGGTGAACCGGTGCAGGCCGGGGTGTTTACCAGCCGCTGGGGACGGCTTTTTTCCGGGAATGACAAAGTGTTTTCCGGAGCGCTGAGCTTTAGTTCGGGTTTAAAAGAGCAGTGGATGACCGTCCCCAACAGCTCAGACAGCGCAGAACAGAAGAAAAAATATAATCAGACGCTGAACCTCAGTCTGCAATACTCGCCTTACAGCTTCTGGTTCGCCAACGTGACATCCCGTTTACCAGTGACCGATACCAGCCGCTATACCGCCGATTTTCGCTATAGTTTTGGCTACGACGACTGGCATGCCAACACCGTCAGCCTGGTTTACAGTAACTATGGCGATAACCACTTCTGGACCTCGGGCAGCAAGCGTCACACCTATTTTGAGCAGGGCGCGATTACCCTGGCGTATAAATTTTCGCTGCCGAAGCCCATGGAGCATGCGCTATTGATTAACAAAGGCGATGCCATTATCTGCCAGGTAGGCTACAGCTGGGTGCCGCGCTATTACGATCTGGAGAGCGATGACATCCGCAAAAACAAAAACGTGCTGCTCGGCGGCTGCGGATATACCTTTAAGCAGCATTTTTTTGTGCGCGCTACCGCGTTCTGGTATCCGGACAGTAGCCAGCAGCAGCCGTGGAATGGCGACTACAGTTACAGTTTCGGCTACGCGGGCTATACGCCAGGATCGTTCTCTGTGCAGTATGCCAACTATGCCGGTACCCGCTATCCGGGGCACGACAGCGGCAGCGGCAAGTTTCGTGAAGGCACGATCAGCCTTATCTGGTTCTTGCCGATTTAGGAGGCGCGATGTCGGCACAGCACGTCCTGATTGTTGAAGATTCGCTGGTTTATCGTCGGCTGCTAAGCCGGATGTTGACGCAGTGGGGCTATATCGTCAGTGAGGCGGAAAACGGCGTCGCCGCGCTGGCGATCCTCGAAAACCAGCCCGTCAGCCTGGTGATAAGCGACTGGGAGATGCCAGAGATGAATGGCCTGACGCTATGCCGGGAAGTTCGCCGTCGCCAGTTTGGTCACTACGTTTATCTGATATTGCTTACCGCTCGCGAAGACCCTGGCGATTTAACGCAGGGGTTTGAGGCCGGGGCCGATGATTTTCTCAGCAAACCGGTAGAGCAGAGCGAACTGCGGGCGCGGCTGCACGCCGGGTCGCGGATCCTCTCCCTTGAGGCTGACCTCGCCGCGCGCAATGCGCGGCTGAGCGAAGCGCTGCGACAGATTGAACAGGATCTGGAGCTGGCGGCGCGCATTCAGCAGTCGGTTCTCCCGGCTCATCAGCTGCGTCATCAGGGATTTTTCTCCGACTGGATTTTCCTGCCCTCGGCCTGGGTGTCGGGGGATATTTTTAACGTCTTCCCGTTGGGCGATCGGCTCGGATTTTACTGCGTGGATGTCTCCGGACACGGCGTGGGGGCGGCGATGATGTCGCTCGCCGTCGCCCGCCAGTTTCTGCATGGCAGGGCCGTTGAGCGCTTTCTTTTTACGGCAGACAACCAGCCGGCGTCGCCTGCCGAAGTGGTGGCGATCCTTAATGGTCGTTTTTGCAGTGACGAAACAGAGATTGTCAGCTATTTCACCCTGATCTATGGCGTCATCGACCTGAAGACCGGCGCGGGCAAACTCTGTCAGGCCGGGCATCCCACGCCTTTTATCGTGAGCCCGGACGCAGCCGTCCGTCCGGTCGGCAGCGGCGGGGCGCCGGTGGGGTTGATAGACCATCTCTCGTGGGCAGATGTCAGTTTCTCACTGGCGCCGGGAGAGCGGCTGTGCCTGTTCAGCGACGGCATCACCGAATGTGAAAACCGGAGCGGTGAACAGTTTGGCGAGGCGCGTTTACACGCATGGCTGCAGGACAGCGTGACGCAGCCGCTGCCCGCGCTGCTGCCGCGGTTTGCCCGGCACCTGATCCGCTGGCGCAGTGGCGACGGGCAGGAGACTCAGGCGATGGCCGATGATGTATCACTCTTGATTATTGAACGAACAGGGGACAGTGATGAAAATTGAAACCGAACGGCAGGCCTCGGTGACGATCCTGACGCCGGCGGTGCGTCGGCTGGATGCGTCCGTCGCGGTAGCCTTTAAAGCGGCAATCGCTCAGGAGATAGGCGAAGATCGCACCGATCTGATTGTTGATTTCAGTAAAATCGATTTTATCGACAGCAGCGGTTTGGGAACGCTGGTTTCGCTGATGAAAATGATGAATGGTAAAGGAGAAATGACACTGTGCGCGCTGAACCCCGGCATCCGCAATATGTTTACCCTGACCAGGATGGATCGTATTTTTCGTATTTGCGAGGATCGCACTTCAGCCCTTGCGCAGTTCAATCCGTGATGCGCCCGTGAATAACGTCATGCTGTTTCCTGCCCAACTCAGCTCGCTTTCACCGCTGGCGGCGTGGCTGACTCAACAATTGGCGCCGCTGCCCGTCGGGGAGGAGTGGCGCTTCGCGCTCGATCTTGCCGCCTGTGAGACGGCCACCAATATCATTCGCTATGCGCTGCATGAGGATCGGCAACGCGTTTTTCGTGTCGAATTTTTCGCAGCGGAGGACCGGGTGACGCTGCGCTTTATTGATGCAGGAGAGGTCTTTCCGGCCGAGCGCCTGGCGCTGGCGCGTAGCGATGAGCGCTTCGATGTCGATCCGTTAGCGGAAAGCGGCAGAGGTTTGCGGCTCATTCTGCGCGCGGTGGACTATTTTAATGTGGAAACCCGCGCCGGGGAGAATGTGACGACCCTGATAAAAGCTTTGCCGGATGCCGGCCTTCGCCATTCCACCGACGGTGCGTCAGGTGAAGGACCAGAGGTTGCCCCCAGGTGAATCACCGGGGGGATTTTCCCGCCCGCGTTCACCAGCTTCATCGTCTTATGGCTGTGCCTGAGCGGTGGACAGCGCGCCCAAGTGATAAGGGCGAATAGTATCTAAGGTCATCATGGCCGATTTGCAGAAAATGCATTTCGCACCAAAGGGATTTTTTTCCGTCACGTCAAACTGGGACGTTCTGTACTGGGAGCCATGGCAGCATGGGCATCTAAAATGGATATGTTCAATCATAATGTAAACCTTGTATGGGTAATGTTCTGTTGAAAAGACAATGGTCGTTTTCAGGGAAATTAACGCGGCTGATTTTTGTTAGTGGTAAGCCGGGTATTGGGTCAGACGGAGGGCTTTTTTAACGAGCCAACAGGGATCTGACAGGGCCTGTTTACAGAAAAAGCAAAATACTAACGGGACTGCTCAAAGGAAGGTGGTATCAGGGATAACGCCTGGAGATGAGAACACGTGCTTCGATAATAATTTTTCGTCTGGTAAATCGACTTAATGATTAACGCACGAGCCGCAAATAATAGCAAACGTTATTTTAGCCTTCCGGATGCCTGCTGCGCCAGGGGCGCCTTCATCAGCGCCGTCACCCAGTCGATAAATACCTGTACCCGGGCAGAGAGCTGCCGGCTGCTGGGATAGAGCAGGGAGAGCGGCAGCGGCGCAGGGCGAAAATCAGCCAGCACCTCCGTTAACCCACCGGATGCCAGATCGGCCTCAAGGCGGGAGAAGGGTGCCTGATACAGGCCAAAGCCCAGCCTGGCCGCTTCGGCGCCGACGTCGGCATCGGAAGTCAGCAGCCGACAGGGCAAACTGACCTCGGTCTGGCGGCCATCCAGGGTAAAACTGAGCGGCAAGGTACGGTGCGTACGCGATGAAACAAAACCGATCGTCACGTGTCCCGCCAGCCCGTCAATCGTATGCGGGGTACCGTACCGGGCGAGATAGGCCGGGCTGGCGCAGGTGATCTCCTGCAGCATGGCGAGCGGCCGGCAAATCATCTCGCTATCGGGAAGATGGCCGCCGCGAATGACGCAATCTACCCCTTCGCGGACCAGATCGACGTCGCGCTCGCTTTCGCCAATCTGCAAGGTAATGGCCGGATAGCGGGCGAGAAACTGCGGTAGCGCGGGCAGCAGCAGGGTTCGCGCCAGATTGCCCGCTACGTCCACCCGAAGGGTGCCGGAGATGCTCCCTCCGGCGCTGCGGTTGGCCTCCTCCAGGGCCGCCAGGATGGAGACGCAGCGCTGATAATACAGCGACCCCTCCGCCGTCGGCTGCACGTGCCGGGTGGTGCGCTGCAGCAGGCGCGCCCCAAGGCTGGCCTCCAGCGCCTTAATGGCTGCGGTCGCCACCGGCCGGGAAAAACCCAGATCCGCGGCGGCAGCGCTGAACGAACCCCGTTCGACGATACGCACGAACAGGGTCAGGGTATCCAGTTTATCCATGACATTGTTCCAGCTGGCAAAACAATCCTGTCGCACCATGCGGTCTTATCGTCGGCATTCAGAGGCCTATAATCGCTCATGTTTTCAGCAGAGATAAAAGGGGAAAACATGAACAATAGCGCAAAAATCGCCCTGGTGACAGGCGGCAGCCGTGGCCTGGGCCGCGCGACCGTTGAAGCGCTGGCTCAGCGCGGCGTGAATGTGGTATTGACCTACAACGCGCATTTCGCCGAGGCGACCGATGTGGTCGCGTGGGTTGAAGCCCAGGGCTCGCGGGCGATCGCGCTGCCCTTCAGCGCCGGCGAAACCGACACCTTTGACGGGTTTGTCAGCACCTTTCAGGCGGCCCTGGCGGAGCTGGGGGCCGATCGGTTTCATTACCTGGTCAATAATGCCGGCAATGCCAGCGGCATGGGGTTTCTGAACGCTACCGAAGCGGAGCTCGATGCGCTTTATCGCATCCATGTGAAGGGTGTTTTTTTCCTCAGCCAAAAATTATTGCCGCTGCTGGCCGATGGCGGGCGAATTGTGAATATCTCGTCCGGACTGACCCGTATCGTGATGGCGAATCGGGCGCCCTATGCAGTCATGAAGTCTGCGGTGGAAACCCTGACCCGTTATATGGCGTTTGAGCTGGGCGGCCGCGGGATCACGGTGAACTGCGTGGCGCCGGGCGCCATCGCCACGGATTTCAGCGGCGGGGTGGTGCGGGATAACCCGCAGGTCGCTCAGGCGGTGGCGAACATGACGGCGCTTGGCCGACCGGGGGTGCCAGAGGATATCGGGCCGATGATCGCCTCGCTGTTATCCGATGATCATCGCTGGGTTAATGCCCAGCGCATTGAAGTTTCCGGGGGAATGCGCATCTGAGGCGAGGAGACAATCCGGCCAGCGTTTCGCTGAGCTGAATCAGGTTCGGCGGCAGCGGAAACGGCCGTTCGAAAACCGCCGGGCCGGTAACAAAGAGAGCGCCAGCGCGGCGATAGTCGTTCACTTAGTCAGAGAAAATGCGTTACTCCGCCAGCAGGGCGGCGAATTTCGCCAGCCACTGCGGGTGTGCCGGCCAGGCGGGGGCGGTGACCAGATTGCCGTCAACATGCGCCTGATCGATACCGATATCGGCATAATGCCCGCCGCTCAGGCGCACCTCCGGGGCACAGGCCGGATAGGCGCTGCAGGTCCGCCCCTGCAGAATCCCGGCGGCGGCCAGCAGCTGTGGCCCGTGGCAGACGGCGGCGATAGGTTTACGCGCGGCGTCGAACGCCTGGACCAGTTTAATGACCTGTTCGTTCAGACGCAGATACTCTGGCGCGCGGCCGCCGGGGATCAGTAGCGCGTCGTAATTCTCGGCCTTCACCGCGGCAAAATCGGCGTTCAGGGTGAAGCGGTGCCCCGGCTTTTCGCTGTAGGTCTGGGCTCCGTCAAAATCATGGATCGCCGTCATCACATAGTCGCCGGCGGCTTTATCCGGGCAGACGGCATCGACCTGGTGGCCAATCATCTGCAGTGCCTGAAAAGGGACCATCGTTTCGTAATCTTCAGCGTAATCGCCGACCAGCATCAGGATCTTCTTGCTCATTATTTTTACTCGTTGTGGGAGAAAGGTGTCATAGATATAGCCTGGCGATCCGCAGAATGCGACCTCCTCAGGAGGCCGAAGACGGTGGCGTGCGCATCTTGTAACCGGGTTCATATTTTTTTGGTAACGACAACTTTTTTCGCCATCGCGCTGTGGTCAGTCGCCCAGAAAAATAGGCTCTTCAGCCACTGACGACTGTCTGCGGAGGAACATATCGCTGGGTCCGCGGTCATTCCTCGTCACGTTCGCTGGCCGGTTAGCGCAAACCAGTTGCTGGGAAAAAGGTTGCTCTTGCATGTTTTGCCGCGCGGGTGACGATAAATTGCGTTGCGAGGGGATGATTTAATTCCAGGTGCTGTTATCGCTATGTTTATTCTTATATTTTTCTTTGGGGTGTAATTTGTTTTTATTATTGTTTTAGGTTTTGTATTTATTTATTAAATATTTATCCTGGCGCTAATGGAAAATGAAATCATTCACCTTGTGAGTATATTCAATAAATCTTCTTGTTAAGTTGATCGATAATCTATTTCTGTTTTATTATCCTCAGGATTTTACCGTCAACTCTTCAATAATTATTCCCTGAGGAAAGGAACTGCTATGGCTGATACGTTCCAGAATGAAGTGCCTAAGGCTCGCATTAATCTTAAATTATCTCTCCACACCGGCGGCGTGCAAAAAAAGGTTGAGCTGCCATTAAAGCTACTTACCATTGGCGATTTTAGTCACGGTAAAGAAAACCGGCCATTATCGGAAAGAGAAAAAATTAACGTCAATAAAAATAACTTTAACAGCGTACTTTCGGAATTTAGCCCGGAGGTGAATCTCTCGGTGCCGAATACGCTGGCTGGCAATGGCGAAGAGGAGAACGTCAGGCTGCGTTTTACCGATATCAACGATTTTGAACCGGAGCAGATTGCCCGGCAAATTCCGCAACTCCGCGCCATGCTGGCGATGCGTAATTTATTACGCGATCTCAAATCCAATCTGCTTGATAACGCCACTTTCAGAAAAGAGCTCGAGGCAATTCTGAAAGATCCGGCGCTGTCACAGGAATTACGCGACGAAATGAGTGCGCTTGCTCCGAAATAATGGCGGGGCAAGTCTGTTAATGGAATAACCGGGAAAATGCTAATGTCTGTTACCACAGAAAACAGCCCTGTTCAGGGGCAAACCGCGCTGCAGGAAAACACGGCGAGCGAGGGCGTTTACGCGTCGCTGTTTGAAAAAATCAATCTCGCCCCGGCCTCTCGCCTCGGGAACATCAACGACTTTCTGGACGATGCCGCGCTCTCCGAGGCGCCGGCGGCGGAGCGTCTGACCGCGGCGATGCAGGTGTTTATGGAGCGCATCCGCCAGTCCGGCCAGCGGGTGGAAAAGCTCGATAAAACGCTGATTGACCACCATATCGCTGAACTGGATTTCCAGATAAGCCGCCAGCTGGACGCAGTGATGCACCATCCGGAGTTTCAGCAGGTCGAATCCCTGTGGCGCGGCCTCAAACAGCTGGTGGACAACACCGACTACCGCCAGAACGTGAAAACGGAGATCCTCGACGTCTCAAAGGACGATCTGCGTCAGGACTTTGAGGATGCGCCGGAGCTGATTCAGAGCGGCCTTTACTGGCACACCTACACCGCGGAGTACGACACCCCCGGCGGCGAGCCGATCGGCTCGCTGATCTCGGCCTATGAGTTCGACGCCAGCGCGCAGGACGTGGCGCTGTTGCGCAATATCTCCCGGGTTTCCGCTGCCGCCCACATGCCGTTTATCGGCGCCGTCGGCCCGGCTTTCTTCCTGAAAGAGACCATGGAAGAGGTCGCCGCCATCAAAGATATCGGTAACTACTTCGAACGTGCGGAATATATTCGCTGGAAAGCGTTTCGGGAAACCGACGACGCCCGCTACATCGGCCTGGTCATGCCGCGCGTGCTGGGTCGTCTGCCGTATGGTCCGGACACCGTGCCGGTGCGCAGCTTCAACTATGTCGAGCAGGTGAAGGGGCCGGACCACGAAAAGTATCTCTGGACCAGCGCGGCGTTCTCTTTCGCTTCCAATATGGTGAAGAGCTTTGTCAATAACGGCTGGTGCGTGCAGATCCGCGGCCCGCAGGCCGGCGGCGCGGTGAAAGATCTGCCCATCCATCTGTACGATCTGGGCACCGGCAATCAGGTGAAGATCCCTTCCGAAGTGATGATCCCGGAAACGCGGGAGTTTGAATTCGCCAGCCTGGGCTTCATTCCACTGTCGTACTACAAAAATCGCGATTACGCCTGCTTCTTCTCGGCCAACTCCGCGCAAAAACCGGCGCTGTACGATACCGCCGACGCTACCGCCAACAGCCGCATTAACGCGCGTCTGCCTTATATCTTCCTGCTGTCGCGCATCGCGCACTATCTGAAGATGATCCAGCGCGAGAATATCGGCACCACCAAGGACCGGCGCCTGCTGGAGCTGGAGCTGAACACCTGGGTGCGGAGCCTGGTTACCGAAATGACCGATCCGGGCGACGAGCTGCAGGCCTCCCATCCGCTGCGCGATGCCAGCGTGGTGGTGGAAGATATCGAGGACAACCCGGGCTTCTTCCGCGTGAAGCTGTACGCCGTGCCGCACTTCCAGGTCGAGGGGCTGGACGTCAATCTGTCGCTGGTCAGCCAGATGCCGAAGGCGAAGGCGTAGGGTCGGACGATGATGAAAACCGAACGTCCGTTATGGGGCCGGGGCATTATGGTGTCGCCCCAGCATTTTCAACAGCAGGCTGCGTATGCCGCCTGGGCTGCGGAAGCGATTGCCCGGATGGGCCTCAACCACCCCTGGGGAGTGGTTGAGGCGACCTTCGAACCAGAGATGCTCAAACTGGGCCGCCTGCAGGCTCACAGGCTGCAGGTCCGGTTCCAGGATGGCACGATGATTGATACGGACAATGCCGATGCGCTGCCGCCGGCTTTGTCGCTGGAGGGCGAATCCCGCACGGGAGTGGTGATGCTGGCGCTGCCTCTGATGAAGGCCAATGGCGGCAACTGCCTGAAGCCTGATGATGTGGCCGACAGGCCGGTGCGCTTCCGGCAGCGCTGGCGCGATGTCCGCAACCAGTTCGGGGATGATACCCGGCAGATTGCCGTCATGCAGCCGGAGCTGTCCCTCCGTTTCGCCCATCAGGATAACAGCGATTACCTGACCTGTCCGGTGGTACGCCTGCTGCGGGATTCGCAGGGGGCCTGGCTCATCGACGAGACGTTTCTCCCGCCGCTGCTGCAGATTCAGGGCAGCCGCTGGCTGGCGACGCAGCTTGAACTGCTGCTTACTCAGCTCCGGGCTCGTCTGACGCGCCTGATGGCCATGCGTCGCGAGAGCAATGAACGGATGGCTGATTTTGCCGTGGCCGATGTCTCTCTGTTCTGGTTGCTGAACGCGCTGAACAGCGCTGAGCCGGTGCTGGGTTATTTTCTGCGTTACCGGCAAAGCCCGCCGGAACGCCTCTATCCGGAGCTGGCGCGCCTGGCTGGCTGCCTGCTGACCTTTTCGCTGACCCATCAGGCGAATGCCGTCCCGATCTATCAACATGACCAGCTGAACGCGGTTTTTCCGCCGCTGTTTGATTTACTCAGCGACCTGCTGGAGGCGAGCCTGCCGTCGCGGGTGGTAGCGATTGCCCTGGAGCATGATGCCCGGCTGCACTTCTGGCAGGCGCGTCTGCACGATGCCCGGCTGCGGGAAGGGGCGGATTACTATCTGTCAGTTCGTTCGTCGGTACCGGTCGCTCAGCTGCAGGAACAGTTTCCGCGGCAGTGCAAAGTGGGCAGTCCGGATCATGTCAAAGCCATCGTCAACTCCTCGCGGACTGGGGTGCCCCTGACGCCATTGCGTCATGTGCCGGCGGCGATCCCGCTGCGTCTGGAAAACCAGTATTTCAGCCTCGATGTGTCCCATCCTCTGGCGACGGAAATGCTGCAGAGCGGTACCTGTATGTTCTACGTCCCGGGGATGCTCGGCGAGCCTGAACTTGAACTTTTTGCGGTACTACGAACGTGAATGAACGTCAACGCGGCAACGCCGCGTCCATTGATATCGATGCGCTGCTGCAAAACACCTGGCTGCAGGTTATCAGCCTGCGCCATGGCCCGCAGTTCCGCGATGAGGAGGGGTACACGCTATGGCAGCGGTGTATTGCTGATGTCGAGCGCGTGCAAACTGAGCTGAAGGCGAGCGGGCTTGATGACGTCAGCTGTCAGCATATTCTCACCGCCCAGTGCGCGCTGCTCGATGAAGTCGTGAAAGGGCGCGGCGTGGAGGATGATGCCTGCCTGCAGTGGTATGACATTCCGCTGCAGGGGCATTTTCTCGGCACCATGGACGCCGGCGACACCCTGTGCGAGCGGATGCGCGAGGTTCTGCATGATCCGACGCCCGACCTGGCTGTGGTCACCTGTTTTCAGCGGGTGATGCTGCTGGGTTTTGTTGGCAGCTTTCGCTCCCTCCACGACCCGGAGCGCCTGAAGCTGGTCAACGCGCTCAGTGAACATGTCCCGCCTTTCCGTTGTCCGCAGGGCGCTCCGGTGCTGATAGAGAGCCGCGCCGGACTGGGGATAAGCGGCTGGTTGGCCTCCTGGCCGGTACGTGCAGGGCTGAGCGTGGCGGTGGTCGTGGCTCTGTGGTGGGGATTGAACCACTGGCTCGATCATCTGCTGCTGACCCTGCTGCCGGGGGAGGTGAAATGAGCCCCGCCCAGCAGCGCGGGCTGGCGCTGTGGGCAGGCTTGCTGAGCGCGCTGGTGTGCCTGCTATTTTTGCCGGTTCCCCGCAGGGGGGCGTGGCTCATTCTGCTGGTCACGCTGGCCCTGATTATCGCGATCTGGCGTATTGCCCGTCGTGGTGCCGAACGTCACGTCTCGTCAACCCTGCACGAACTTCCGACGATCGCTTATCGCCAGCCGGTAGTCCTCGTTTGCGGCGATTTGCCGTGTGTCTGGCCGCAGCCGTCCCCGGTGCGGGTCGTCAAACAGGGCTGCTGGATCCGGGTGGAAAAGACGGAGGAGCTGCCGCAGGTTGCGCGCCAGATATTAAGCCAGCGACCGGAGTGGGGGCCTCAGCTGTCGGTGCTGCTCTGCGTCTGCCCGCAGCGGCACGCGCAAAGCGACGCGCTGACCAGCGCCCTGCTGGCCCTGCGCTGGCAAATCAGCCAGCTGCGGCAGCAGACGAGGTATGCCGTACCGCTGGCGCTGCAGGGGCAGGTGGGCAGCGCGATGAGCCCCAGTCTGCTCTGGCAGGCGGCGTTCCCGGGTGAGGCGGTGAAAGTCTGGCAGCCATCCTGCGCCCCCTGTTCTGTGTCGACCTGGTTGAGCGTCGGCGGCGCGGCGGCGCTGCAGCAGCAGGTGTTAATGAACAGCCTGATGGGCTGGTTCGAACGGCACGTCCTTGCCGTGTTAACGGAGGAGAATGCCGACCTGCCACCCTTGACCCCAGCGGCCGTACTTTGGGGGATCGGACCCACCCATGCCGGGAGCCTGGCGTCGTCGGCATGGACGAGGTGGTTATCCCGGCATACCGGCCTGACGCGGGTAGCTGGCTGGCAGCCAGGCGAGACCGACACCCCGGATGCGTCATCCTTGCCGGATTTCATCCTGTCGCAGTTACCGGCGGGACGGGGGCTCACGCCATGGGGCAGGGCCGGGCGCGCGGCGCTCGCTATTTTCACTCTTGCGGCTGTCGCCGCGCTGCTCAGCAGTGGCTGGAACAATCGACAACTGCTGCAGCGCGTGGGCGTCGATATTGCCCGTTATGAGCGGATCGCGATGGATGATTATGGGGCAAAAGCCAGCGCCGTCAGGGTGCTGCGTGAAGATGCCGCGCTGCTGGATAGCTGGGCGCGTAACGGCGTCCCGCTGCGCCTGAGTCTTGGCTTATATCGCGGGGAGCGGATTCGCCTGCCGTTGCTGGAGGCTATTCGCCGCTACGTGCCGCCGCCACCGCCCCCCAGGCCGGTGCAGCGCGTCGCGCCGCACGTCATCCGCCTTGACAGCATGTCGCTGTTCGATACCGGGAAATGGGTACTGAAACCCGGTTCGACAAAGCAGCTGGTCCACTCGCTGGTGGACATTAAGGCCAGGCCCGGGTGGCTGATCGTGGTGGCGGGCCACACCGACAGCGTCGGTGATGAAAAAGCCAACCAGCTATTGTCGCTGAAACGCGCGGAATCGGTCCGCGACTGGATGCGCGATACCGGCGACGTGCCGGATAGCTGCTTTGCCGTTCAGGGCTATGGCGAAAGCCGCCCAATTGCAACAAACGACACGCCGGAAGGCCGGGCGCTGAACCGACGTGTCGAAATCAGTCTGGTGCCGCAGGTCGACGCCTGCCGGTTACCGGACAAACCCTCTGCGTCATCCCAGGATGATGGCGCTTCACTACACAATGGAGAGTAATTCCATGGCAATTCCTGTTTATCTTTGGCTGAAAGACGACGGCGGCGCGGACATTAAAGGGTCTGTCGACGTTCAGGATCGTGAAGGCAGTATCGAAGTGGTGGCCCAGGAGCATAACCTGTACATCCCGACCGATAACAACACCGGCAAACTGACCGGCACGCGGATCCATACGCCTTTCCTGTTCACCAAGGAGATCGACTCCTCCAGCCCCTACCTGTACAAGGCGGTGACCACCGGTCAGACCCTGAAATCCGCCGAGTTCAAGTGGTATCGGATCAACGATGCTGGCCAGGAAGTGGAGTATTTCAACACCACGCTTGAGAACGTCAAGGTGGTGAAAGTGAATCCTCTGATGCACGACATCAAAGACCCTGCCTACGAGAAGCACAACCATCTGGAACAGATCGAGCTGCGCTACGAGAAGATCATCTGGACCTATAAAGACGGCAACATCATTCATTCCGATAGCTGGAACGAACGCGCTACCGCGTAATTGCCCGTCATTCTTCGCGCCGGAGGCGCGTTGGCGGCGTTCGCTCACCCCGGTCGCATCGTTATCTATGCGACCGGGGAGTAAGGAGGGCCATCGCCTGATGCGGACAGCGTTTCTCTGTCCGCCGTTTTTTGCTGAATGCCTGAGATGCGGGTACTCAGCAAAGAAAAACACAATCTGCCTGCCTGACCCTGTGCGCTATGGGTTCCTGTTGGGGAACAGCGACGGGCGGTAGCGTGTCCGGAACCAATAAAGAGAGGATCTCATGGAAAATCCAGCCAGCCTGTTACGCCGTCTTAATCCCTGCTGTGCCCGCGCGATGGAGGGGGCGGCCTCGCTGTGCCAGTCCCGGGCGCACGCTGAGATCCTGCCCGAGCACTGGCTGCTCAAGCTGCTGGAACAGGGGGAAGGCGATCTGACGGTGCTGGCGCGGCGCTACGAATGGGATATGGATGCGCTATGGCAGGATCTGCTTAGCTGGCTGGATAAACAGCCGCGCTCGGTACGTCATCGTCCTCAGCTATCTGGCGCTATCCTGAAGCTGATGCAGGAGGCCTGGCTGATTGCCTCGCTCAGCGGCGAAGCGCTGATCCGCAGTGTTCACCTGTTGATGGCGCTGGTAGCAAAACAGAATCTGATCCAGTGCGATGGCCTGTGGCCGCTGTTAACCCTGGGCCAGAGCCAGCTGGAACGCCTGCGCCCCCTGCTGGATACCCAGTCCGACGAACGTCCGCAAGCGCAGCAGGAGACTGCGCTGGCGCAGCGTCATGGCGGGGACGTGGAGTTTGTGGGGCGTCCTGCGGGCGGGGTACCGAACGCGGATGGTCCCAACCCGGCGCTGCAGAACGCCCTCGACAAATTTACTCTCGACGTCACTGCCAAAGCCAGAGACGGGCAGATTGACCCGGTGTTCGGACGTGACACGGAAATCCGCCAGATGGTGGATATTCTCTCCCGGCGTCGTAAAAACAACCCGATCCTCGTCGGTGAACCGGGTGTGGGCAAGACCGCCCTGGTGGAAGGCCTGGCGCTGCGCATTGCTGAAGGCAACGTCCCCGACGCGCTGAAGCCGGTGTCGGTGCGCACCCTGGACCTCGGATTGCTGCAGGCCGGCGCCGGGGTAAAAGGCGAGTTCGAGCAGCGGCTGAAAAATATCATTGAGGCGGTGCAGCAGTCGCCTGGGCCGGTGCTGCTGTTTATCGACGAGGCGCACACGATTATCGGCGCGGGCAATCAGGCCGGCGGGGCGGATGCCGCCAACCTGTTGAAGCCGGCGCTGGCCCGGGGGGAACTACGGACCATCGCCGCCACCACCTGGCGTGAATACAAGCAGTACTTCGAGCGCGATGCCGCGCTGGATCGCCGCTTTCAGATGGTCAAGGGGGATGAGCCGGACGACGACACCGCCTGCCTGATGCTGCGCGGCCTGAAGCCCCGGTATGCCCACCACCACGGGGTGCATATCACGGATGACGCGGTGCGTGCCGCCGTGACGCTGTCACGACGCTATCTCACCGGCCGCCAGCTGCCGGACAAGGCGGTGGATTTACTCGACACCGCCTCCGCCCGCCTGCGCATGAGCCTTGATACCGTGCCAGAGCCGCTGACCCGCCTGAAGGCGCAGCTCACCGCGCTGGCGATGGAGAAGCAGGCGCTGCTGGAGGATATCGCGCTGGGCAACAGCGCCCACGGCGAACGGCTGGCGTTCATTGAGCAGGAGGAGAACCGCCTTATCCTGGCGCTGGATACCCTCGAAACCCAATATGGTCAGGAGCTGCAGCTGACGGAGGCACTGCGGGCATGTCGTCGCGATATCTCCCGCCAGGGGGAAATCAACGACCTGCAAAACGCGCTTACTGCCGCCCAGCACGGCAATCCGCTGCTCGGGCTGGACGTCGACGTCCGCACCGTGGCGATGGTGATTGCCGACTGGACCGGCGTGCCGCTCTCCTCGCTAATGAAGGATGAGCAGACGGAGCTGCTGAGCCTGGAAGAGAGCCTCGGCAAACGGGTGGTTGGCCAGGAGGCGGCCCTGAGCGCTATTGCCCGGCGCCTGCGCGCCGCGAAAACCGGCCTGACGCCGGAGAATGGTCCGCAGGGGGTGTTCCTGCTGGTCGGGCCGAGCGGCACCGGCAAAACGGAAACGGCGCTCGCCCTCGCCGATGCGCTGTTCGGCGGCGAGAAAGCGCTGATCACCATTAATCTCTCCGAGTACCAGGAACCGCACACCGTCAGCCAGCTGAAGGGTTCTCCGCCGGGCTACGTCGGCTACGGCCAGGGCGGGATCCTGACCGAGGCGGTGCGCAAACGCCCCTACAGCGTGGTGCTGCTCGATGAGGTGGAAAAGGCCCATCGCGATGTGATGAACCTGTTCTACCAGGTCTTCGACCGGGGGGTAATGCGCGACGGCGAGGGGCGTGAAATCGACTTCCGCAACACCGTGATCCTGATGACCGCCAACCTTGGCAGTGACCTGCTAATGCAGCTGCTGGATGAACAGCCTGAAGCCAGCGAATCAGACCTGCACGAGCTGCTGCGCCCGGTGCTGCGCGGTCACTTCCAGCCGGCGCTACTGGCCCGCTTCCAGACGGTGATTTACCGTCCGCTGCCGGCGGCAGCGCTGCGCGCCATTGTCGACATGAAGCTCGGGCAGGTGAGTCAGCGTCTGGCTTGCCATTACGGGATGAACACCACCCTCAGCGAGAGCCTGTTCGACGCGCTGACCGAGGCCTGCCTGCTGCCGGACACCGGCGCCCGCAACGTCGACATTCTGCTCAATCAGCAGATCCTGCCGGCGCTGAGTCAGCAGCTATTGAGCCATATGGCGGCGGGGCATAAACCGAACCATGTGACGCTGGGGTATCACGAAGAAGAAGGCATCGTGATGGCGTTTGACGAGGGGGCAATCGCCGATGAGTAGCGTGAAATCGTTGTTGTTCAGCCACAACCACCATCTGCTTTCGGTGAAGGGATGTGAAGCCGGGCTTGATGTGCTGGCGTTTGAGGGCGATGAAGCCCTGAGCCAGCCGTTCCGCTATCGTATCGAATTCACCAGCGCAGACCATGCCATCAGAAAAGAGATGATGCTGATGAAGGCAGCCTCCCTGACGCTGCAGGCGCCGGTGGCTCAGGGCTTCGGCATCAATGTTCAGCAACCCGTGCGGATGATCCAGGGCGTGGTGACGGGGTTCGAACGGCTCGGCACCTCCAGGGATGAAACGCACTACGCGCTGACCCTCCAGCCGCGCCTGGCGCTGCTTAACCGCTCGCACCAGAACGCCATTTATCAGGACCAGTCCGTTCCGCAGATTGTGGAAAAAATCCTCCGCGAGCGCCACGGCCTGCGCGGTCAGGATTTTCTGTTCTCGCTGACAAAAACGTATCCGCGCCGCGAGCAGGTGATGCAGTACGGTGAGGATGACCTGCGCTTTATCACCCGGCTGCTGGGTGAGGTGGGGATCTGGTTTCGCTTTACCGCCGACACGCGGCTGCACATCGACGTCGCGGAGTTCTGCGACAGTCAGCAGGGCTATGAGAAGGGACTGACGTTGCCTTCGGTCCCGCCGTCCGGGCAGCAGTCGGCCGGGGTGGACGCGGTGTGGGAGATGGCATGCCGCCACCGCGTCGTGGAGCAGCAGGTCAGTACCCGCGACTACAACTACCGCGAGGCGACGGCTGACATGAACGCGCAGGTGGATGTCACCCGCGGGGAGACGACTACCTTTGGTGAGGCTTACCACTGGGGAGATAACTACCAGACCGCCGGGAATGTCCATGACCGCCATCCGGCGCCGGAGACCGGGGCGTTTTACGCCCGGCTTCGCCATGAGCGTTATCTGAACGGCCAGACCCGGATGCAGGCCACCACCAGCTGCCCGACGCTCTGCCCGGGTCAGGTGCTGAAGGTGACCGGCGGAGAGGAGGTGGCCGGAGAGTTTGCTGATGGTGTGCTTATCACGGCGATGCACAGCCACGCCCGGCGCGATGCCGACTTTTCGGTGGAGTTTGCCGGCATACCGGACAGCCCGGACGTCGGCTACCGGCCCGAGCCCGGCGCCCGCCCGGTGATGGCCGGGACGCTGCCGGCCCGCGTGACCAGTACCCGGGAAAACGACACCTACGGGCATATCGACAAACACGGGCGCTACCGGGTGAATATGCTGTTTGACCGGGCGCGCTGGGAAACCGGGTTCGAGAGCCTGTGGGTCCGCCAGTCGCGGCCGTATGCCGGAGACACTTACGGCCTGCACCTGCCGCTGCTGGCGGGGACGGAGGTGGCGATTGGCTTTGAGGACGGTAACCCGGACCGGCCGTATATCGCGGGCGTGCTCCACGATTCGGCGCACGGCGATCACGTCACCATCCGCAATGACAAACGTAACGTCCTGCGCACCCCGGCCAACAACAAAATCCGCCTCGACGATGAGCGTGGGAAAGAGCATATCAAGGTGTCGACGGAGTATGGCGGCAAGAGCCAGCTGAATCTGGGGCACCTGGTGAACAGCGACAGGCAGCCGCGCGGCGAAGGCTTTGAGTTGAGAACCGACAGCTGGGGGGCCATCAGGGCGCAGAAGGGTATTTTTATCAGCGCGGACGGACAGGTGCAGGCCCAGGGGCAGGCGCTGGATATGGAGCCGGCGGTCAGTTTGTTGAAAGGCGCGCTGAATCAGGTCACGGAATGGGGAAGCATTACGCAAACCCATCACAATGTTATCCCAGACCCCGGCCCGTTAAGCGCACTGGCCACAGGCAGCCGCGAGCTTAAACAGCCGACATTGCTGATGTCGGCCCCGCAGGGAATTGCCGCCGTCACACCGGAAACGACCCTCCTGCACAGCGGTAAGGGGCTGTATCTGCAGAGCCTGGGAGAGGTCAACATCACCACGGCACAGCGCTGTTCACTGAATGCCAGCCAGGCTATTTCACTGCTGGCGCAACAGGAGGGAATGCGGCTGGTCTCCGCCAAAGGCCCGCTGGAAGTAGAGTCGCACGGCGATATTCTGTCGCTGACCGCGCTAAAAGATATCACCGTCCAGTCAACTCAGGGGCATCTGCAGTTGACGGCTAAAAATGGCATCACCCTGGGGTGCGGCGGCGCATATATCCGTCTTACCCCGCAGGGAGAAGTACAGATCCACGGACCGGGGGTGATTAGCCTTAAGGGGCAGCACGATTTGCAGGGGCCGGTCAGCGAGGCGTTTCCCTTACCTGATCTACCGGCATCGGTTTGTAAAGAGTGCCTTAAAAAAGCCCAGGCGCTGGCGCAGGGCTTCGTGCCGCGGGAGGCATAATGACCAGACAATGGATTGAGGAGGTCGCCGGAACCTCTCGGGTTTTCGGAACGGATTATCTGCACGTCATTATCGATCAGGCAGGGGTGGATTTTTCCGTTATTCCGGCGCTGAATTCGCTGTCAGTTGAGTGGCAGTCGCTTTTTCATGGACTTCCGGAAGCATTTATCGTCGATGATGCTCCGCTGGTAGCGCGCTTTACGCTTGATGATCTTGAGCAAATGCGCTGGTTACAGGATATCAGCCAGCAACTTGCCAGCCAGGCGCCGCTGCTCCTGTTCTGCACATACTGGCCCTTTTCGGCGCTGGCGAACTGGCTCACGCAGTGCATGGATATTCTGCAGGAAGGGCGCAGCGGAATTTTACGCTTTTACGATACCCGGGTATTTCCGCTGTTGTTTACGCACATTCTCAGTGAAGAGCAGCAAGAGCCATTGATGCGTCCGGCCCTGTTCTGGGCGTGGCAGGATCTTGACGGGCAGGTCAAAGGCATCAAAGGCAGTGGTCTCCCACCGGAACGCGATGAAAAGGCGCCAAAAATAGAACTCAGCGATCGCCAGCTTGAGCATCTGATGTGTATCAGCGATGTCATCGTCCTGTTGTCACACTGTGCTCCGCCTGCGGGCATATTTGATTCAAGACAGTCGCTGTTTTCGGCCTGTTATCAGGGCATGGTGGAGGCGACACGCCAGGGCATTCTTCTGGATGACGCCCGTGAAGACTGGGTAATGAAAAAGTGGCTTGCCGACGTAAAAACCAGTGAGAGACCTTCGGAATGAAAAGTCTGGTCTGGCTGAGTTCATCCCTCTTTTCATTACCCTCAACCCGACAGGGAGAGTCCGATGCAATCTGCATTAATCAGCCCGCTGCTGGCGGGGCTGCTGCTGTTAACCGGCTGCGCACAGCCTGCCGCCCGGGCCGGAGGCGGTGGCGGCGGCACCATTGACGCCATCAACCACACAAAGTGGGCAGTTAATCACTTCAGCGTCAACGGCCAGTCGGGCATCGATTCAATAGGCCCGTTTCAGGGGGGCGGTGGCGGCTGCTGCT